>JBKQHM010000357.1:0-24356 GCA_052148775.1 Isosphaeraceae bacterium
CCTCGCGGGCGAATTGCGGTGAATCGCCGCCAGATCTCAATCCTCCACCTGGCGTGACGACCTCATGGTGGCACCAGAGGATTGTAACGCGTCGATTATGCACCACCCAATTCCCCTCTTGAGCCGAGCCAACAAACCATCCCCGATCATTTGCGTCGCAGTATTCAGTGAATTTCTGACCAATGACCAATAACTAATAACCAACGACTAATGACCAATGACCAATGACCAATGACTAATGACGAATGAGCACTGAGTTAACCGATGACGAATACGAGAAGTTCTGCGGCCTGATCTACCGACTCTCCGGCATCCGGATCGCGGAGAACAAGCGGGTGATGGTCAGCAATCGCGTGCGCCGTCGACTCAGGGCGACCGGGATCGGCAGCTTCGCCGAGTACTTCACCTTCCTGACCTCTGCCGCCGCCGGTAACGGCGAGGTGCCTCTCTTCCTCGACGAGATCACGACCAACGAGACCTATTTCTACCGGGACATCCAGCATTACGAATGGCTGGGAGAGACCTTCCTCCCCGAGGTCGCCCAGAACGCCGCGATGCGCAAACGGCCGAAGACCCTGCGTATCTGGTCGGCGGCGTGCAGCACCGGCGAGGAGCCCTATTCCATGGCGCTGAAGCTCCTCGGCAAGAAGGCGATGTTCGCCGGGTGGCGCACCACGATCCTGGGTACCGACCTGAGCGGCTCCGCCCTGACCGACGCCCGCGCCGGCTGCTACGACGCCCGCGCCGTCCAACTCGTCGACCCCGCCCAGCGGCTCGCGTTCTTCAACGAGGACCCGGCGGCCCAGCGCTGGACCGTCCGGCCGGAGGTCAAGGCGCTGGTCACCTGGAAGCGGCACAACCTGCTCTTCCCCCTCAAGGAGGAACCGTTCGATTGCATCTTCATCAAGAACGTGCTGATCTATTTCGACAAGGAATCCAAGCAGACCGTCGTGAAGAACCTGATCGATGCCCTGGACAAGGGAGGATACCTGGTCGTCGGCCCCACCGAGGGGATTTACTCCATGCTGGACCCACTCAATAAACTCAAGCCCTGGCTCTATCAGAAACCCTGACAGGCAGTCTCGGGAGGTCTTCGTAGTGTGCTCTGCAAGCACCCTACGAGACGGCCGATCAAGCTTCCGACACAGACTCCGAGGGTCGCTCGCCACTCACAACGAAGGAGGCCTCTCGCCGATGTCGGGTTTCAATCTGTCCGAGCTCATGCCGTTCTACCTCGATGAGACCGACGAGCACATCGCCGGCCTCAACGACTCGCTCTTGCGGCTGGAGCAGGACCCGACCGACGCGAAGGCCCTGCAAGAAGCCTTCCGGATGTTCCACAGCATCAAGGGCGCCTCGGTGGTCATGGGGTTCACGCCGGTCAACCGGCTGACCCACCACATGGAGAGCCTCTTCGAGCAGTTGCGGAGCAAGAAGCGGACGCTCGACCGGCCGGTGCTGGACCTGACGTTCCGCTGCCTCGATGAGCTGAGGGATTACCATCGCGACCTGCGCGCCCAGGGCCAGAGCGAGGTCGACCTCTCGGGGCTCACCGCGCTGGTCGAGGCCGCCCTGCACGCGCCTGCGCCCGCGGCGAAAGCCGTCGCCGCCTCGCCCGCGACGCCCGCACCCGCGCCGCGACCGGCGGAGGTCGAGCGGTTCGACGAACCGAGCGCGATCTCGCTGACCGTCGTCTTCGAAGCCGACCTTCCCCTGGCCGACATGAAGGCGCGGCTGGTCTTGAACCGGGTGTCCTCCCGGGCCAGGGTCCTCGGCACCGACCCGCCCATGGAGCGGCTCGACGAGGTCGACCCGCTGTCGCGGTTCACGCTGTTCCTGGTGACCGACTGCGAAACGGACGAGTTGCGCGCCCTCGCCGACGTCGAGGGCGTGGCCCAGGTCCGGATCAAGGCGGCGCCCGAGGCCGGCATCGCCGGCTCGGCATCCATCTCCCCGCCCGCGGCTCAGCCCGCACCGCTGCCCCCATCGGTGCCGGCTCGCCCGGACCCGGTCCCCGAGCCGTCGGCCCCCATCGACCGGCCTTCGCGACCGGTCGAGGTCGAGCCCGCCGCGGCGACGATCGTCGTGCCGTCCCCGGCGACGATGGAGGTCCCCGACGCGGAGAACGGGATAGGCGCCGCGGCCGCCGCGGCGATGACGGAGACCGCGACTCCCGCCGGTCCGAAGGCCGGCGGCCCGAAGAAGGCACGGATCGCCGAGACGATCCGGGTCGAGAGCGACCGGCTCGACCACCTGATGAACCTGGCCGGCGAGCTGGTCATCACCAAAGCCCGGTTCGTGGCGATCTCCCGCGGGCTCGACGAGCTCTTCCGCGGCTCGAACGCCCACGCGCTGGCCTCCGACACCCGCGAGCGGCTCGACAGCGTCACCCGGGGGCTCGAGGGACTGGCCCAGGTCAAGGCCGGCTCCGGACCGTCGCCCTCGGCCTCCGGCGGCTCGCCCGATCGATGGTCGGGTCATGTCCGCCGGCTCCGCGAGAACTTCCGCGCCATCCAGGACGAGCTGGAGCTGATCCGCGAGGCGCGCGAGCAGCTCAAGGCCCTCTCGGAAGCGATCCACAGCCTGGGCCGGGTCTCCGACGGCTTGCAGAAGGGCGTCCTCGACACCCGGATGGTGCCGATCGGGCCGCTCTTCGAGCGGTTCCGCCGCGTCATCCGCGACCTGAGCCACTCCTCCGGCAAGGAGGTGCTCCTCCAGATCGGCGGCGAGAAGACCGAGCTGGACAAGCGGATGATCGACGAGCTCTCCGACCCCTTGATCCACATGGTCCGCAACGCCGTCGACCACGGCCTGGAGCCGCCCGACCGCCGCGAGGCCGCCGGCAAGCCCCGCGCCGGCACCGTCTCGCTACTGGCCTCGCACCGGGGCAACAGCGTGGTGATCACCGTCAGCGACGACGGACGCGGCATCGACTGCGAGCGGATCCGCCACAAGATCGTCGCCAAGGGGCTCGTCGGCAAGGCCGAGGCCGCCGAGCTCTCCGACCGCGAGCTGGTCAACTATATCTGGCACCCCGGGCTCAGCACCGCCGAGACCATCACCGAGATCTCCGGGCGCGGCGTCGGCATGGACATCGTCAAGAGCCGGATCGAGAACCTCAACGGGGCCGTCGACGTCCGGAGCGTCCTCGGCCAGGGGACCACGTTCATCATCCGGCTCCCCCTGACGCTGGCGATCATGTCCAGCCTGCTGGTGCGGATCTACGACGAGATCTACGCGATCCCCCTCGACCACATCGACGAGATCGTCGAGATCCGACCCGACCGGATCTACCGCGTCCAGGGGCGGCCGGCCATCGAGATCCGCAAGAAGATCGTCGCCCTCGTGTGGCTCGGCGACGTCTTCCAGTGGGGCGACCAGGCCCACCCCTCGACGCGCGACGGATCCCGCCCGGACGGCGAGTCCCAGGTGACAGCCGACGACGCCTCGGACAAGCGCACCGTCGTCGTCGTCCAGAACGGGGAGACCACGATCGGCCTAGTGGTCGACCAGTTGATCGGCATGCAGGAAGTGGTGCTCAAGTCGCTGGAGAAGAACTTCCAGTCGATCCCCGGGCTCTCGGGCGCCAGCATCCTGGGCGACGGCCGCGTCTCGCTCATCCTCGACCTCGACGCGGTCATCGACATGGTCGCCAGGTTGCCGGCCCGGCGGAGGGAATGAGAGACTGGCGCGCCATCGACGAATGCTTTGCGATCCACGACAATGGGGCATCACAGGGACTTCCCGACGCGAAGGATTGACGCATGGAACACATCCTCACCGAAGCGCACCGACGCCTGCTGCGGATGATCTTCGACCGGGGGGCCGAGGGGGCGTCGCTGGCCCTGTCGAAGTGGCTGGGCGAGGAGGTCCGCCTGGCGGTCAGCGACGTCGAGCTGGCCGAGCTCGATCGGGCGTCCGAGCTGCTCGGCCCGCCGGATACCCTGGTCGCCGCCTGCGCGATGGGGCTGGCCGGCGGCCTGACCGGGTCGCTCATCCTGGTGTTCGAGGACCGGTCGGGCCTGGCGCTGGTCGACCTGCTCTTGCACCAGCCGCTGGGCACGACGACGGCCTGGGGCGAGCTCGAGCAATCGGCCGCGAAGGAGACGACCAACATCGTCGGCTGCGCGTACGTCAACGCCCTGGCCGCCCACTTGCCGGGCTCCGGCGCCGGGGGCGATGCCGACGAACTGGTCCCCACGCCGCCGACGTTCCTGCACGAATTCGCCGGCAGCCTGCTCGAGTTCGCCCTGATGGAGCAGGCGCTGGAGCTGGACCAGGTCCTGCTGATCCGCAGCGAGTTCGCGGGGGGGCGACAGGGGCTGAATCTCAACTGGACGCTGTTGTTCATCCCGAGCCGCGCGGCGCTCGATACGCTGGCCGTATCGCTGGCCCGGCTCGAATCCCCCGAAACCCATTGAGGTGGCGAACCGTGCCGATCCCCACCACAACCGGCCCACCGGAATCCGCCGAGGTCATCTCCGTGGCGATCGGCCAATGGGCCGTCGCCGCGGCACCGGCCCAGATCCGCACGCTGCTGGGCTCGTGCGTGGGCGTGGTCCTGTTCGATCGAGCGGCGAAGCTCGCGGGGCTGGCCCACATCGTCCTGCCCTCGGCACGCGGGGCCGTCGACCATCCCGGCAAGTATGCCGACACGGCGATCCCGGCCGTGATCGCCGACCTCGAGCGACGGCTGGGGATCCGGGCACGCACGCGACTGACCGCCAAGCTCGCCGGCGGGGCCAGCATGTTCCAGGTCTCGCCCGACGCCGATTCCGCCCTCAACATCGGCCGGAGGAACCAGGAGGCCATCGAGCAGATCCTCGACGACCTGAAGATCCCCGTCGTGGCCCGCGACCTCGGCGGGACGTCCGGCCGCCGGCTGACCCTGGACACCGCCTCCGGCATGGTCGCCATCCGCGTCCCGGGAGGAGCGGATTATTCGATTTAGTCATTAGTCATTAGTTATTGGTCATTGGTCATTGGTCATCAGCGGCTCGTCCGCGAATCGGCAGGGCAGGCGAGAGGCGAAGGGTTACGGCGGACATTGGTCATCAGTGGTTCGGTCCGTGCAAATGACCAATGACCAATGACCAGTGACCCATGACCCATGACCCATGACCATAAGGACAAGTTCCATGAAGCGCCTCTTGGTGGTTGACGACGCCGTGTTCATGCGGAAGATGATCTCCGGGGTGGCGGCCGAAGCCGGCTGGGAGGTCGTGGGCGAGGCCGGGAACGGGGTGGAGGCCGTCGCGCTCTACAAGCAGCTCCGCCCCGACCTGGTGACGATGGACCTGGTGATGCCGGAGATGGGCGGCCTCGATGCCCTGCGGCTGATCCGCGCCAGCGACCCGGATGCCAAGGTCGTCGTGGTCACGGCGCTGGACCAGAAGCAGTCGCTGATGGACTCGATCCGCGAGGGCGCCATCGACTTCATCGTCAAACCGTTCGAGCGCCAGCGGGTTCTCAAGCTGCTGGCCAAGCTGGGGGGCGGCGCCGGGTCGACGACGACGCAGGCGTGAGCAGGCGAGGGGGTGCGGCACCCCGTCGGTTCGAGTATCATTGACGAAGCATCCATCCCATTGCGACCAGGCGAGGCCCACCGTGCCGATCCGCGACCGAGAGCATGAACCGGATAGCGGCCAGCCCCGCGGCCGGGTGCGCGTCCTGATCGTGGACGACTCGGCTCTGATGCGCCGGCTCTTGTCGGACCTGCTCAGCTCGGCCCCGGAGATCGAGGTCGTCGGGGTGGCGCGCGACGGCCGAGAGGCTGTCGCGCAGGCGTTGCGGCTCAAGCCGGACGTGATCACGCTGGACGTCGAGATGCCCGAGGTCTCGGGCCTGGAGGCGCTGCCGTCGATCCTGGCGGTCCACGAGGTGCCGGTGGTGATGGTCAGCGCCCTGACGCAGGCCGGCGCCGAGGTGACCTTGCAGGCGCTGGAGCTGGGCGCCGTCGACTACATGCCCAAGCCCGAGCGGAACCAGCTCGCGGAGATGCGCGCCGGCCGCGACCTGCTGGTCGCCAAGGTGCTGGCCGCGGCTCAGAGCCGCGTCCGCCGCCCGCGCCGCGCCGCCACGCCGCCGCCGTCGACATCATCGGCAACGGCAGCGGCAGCGGCGCCGAGCCCGGCTCGACGCCGGCCGAGCCGGCCATCCGGCCCGGTCCCGACGCCCGCTCCGGCCTCCGGCTCTCCATCCGCGACGGGATCCCCGTTGCCTTGCGTCGTCATCGGCATCTCGACCGGCGGCCCGCAGGCGCTCAGCCAGGTCTTCCCGCTCCTGACCCCGCCGCTCCCGCCCATCCTGGTCGTCCAGCACATGCTCGCGGAGTTCGCCGCGACCTTCGCCGAGCGGCTCGATCGCTACACGGCATCGACGATCCGGGTCAAGTCGGCCGAGGAGGGCGACATCGTCCTCCCCGACCAGATCCTCATCGCCCCGGGCGGGCGTCACATGAGCCTGGCAGGCCATCCGCCACGGGTGCGGGTCGTGCTCTCCGACGCCCCGGAGGTCAGCGGCCATCGGCCGTCGATCGACGTCCTGTTCCTCGCGGCCGCCAAGGTCTATCACTCGGCCGCCGTCGGCATCATCATGACCGGCATGGGCCGCGACGGCGTCGAGGGCTGCAAGGCCATCCTCGCCGCCGGAGGCTTCACCCTGGGCCAGGACGAGGCCACTTCGGTCGTCTACGGCATGAACAAGGCCGCGTTCCTCGAAGGCGCCGTCAAGGCCCAGTTCGCCCTGCATGAACTGCCGGCGATCCTCGAGGATGTCGACGCCCTCCGGCCCGATGGCCCCTCGCCGTCGGCCTCGGATTGACGAGATGATCGGCCACTCCACTCACGCGTCGCTCGCCGGCCCGCCGACATTATTGAACAGGACGACCCTGCCCGGGGGCTGGGGGCGCCGCCCCCCATTCACCCCCGGCGGCGAGAGGGCCGTCGGCCGTCGGCTCGCGATCGGCCGGGCTGGCGAAGAGTTCGGACCGGATGCGCGCCCGCTCGCGGTCAATCTGCTCGGGCGTCGCCCCGAGGCGCTCGAGCAGGGTCTCGGTCATCGACAACGCCACTTCACCCTCGCCGGAGAACACGAGGTCCGCACCCGCCTCCCGCAGCGCCGGCAGCCCGCGGAGGTAGTCCGATCGGGCCGCGATCAGGGCCTTCGGGTTCAGCTCGCGCGCCAGGCGGATCGCCTCGCGCGTGCCGATTGTCTGCGAGCTGCTAAGGATCAGCGCGCGGGCATTCTTCAGCCCCGCGCGTTCCAGGGTCTCCCGGTGGGCCACGTCGCCATACACGGCCGTGACTCCCTCGGCCGCCAGTCGTCGCACGGTCTCCAGGTTCAGCTCGATGATGACCGGCTCAATCTGGTTCTCGCGGAGCAGCCGGGCGAGCGTCCGGCCCACCGGGCCATAACCGACGATGATCGTCCGGTCGTGCGCGACCACGTCGCCGCCCGCGCTGGGGTCGAGCGCCTCGACATTCCCGGAGCTGGCAGGCTCCCGGATAATTCGGCCCAGGACGGCGCCGAGCGGTCGCGCCAGCCGGTAGAGCAGGGGGTTCAACGTGATCGTGATGATGGCCCCGGCGACCAGCGTGTTCACGGCCCGCTCGTCGAGGATCCCCAGACGCCCGCCCGCCGCGGCGAGGATGAACGAGAACTCGCCGATCTGCGCGAGGGCGACCGCGACCGAGGTCGCCGTACGCATCGGGTAGCCGAGCATCCGCACGATCGTCAGCGCCGCCAACGGCTTGCCCAGCAGGATCACCGCCAGCGTGCCGGCGACCAGGCCCGGCGATCGGAACGGGTAGTGCGGATCGAACAGCATCCCGACCGAGACGAAGAACAGCACGGCGAACGCGTCGCGCATCGGCAGCGCCTCGGTCGCCGCCCTCAGGCTGAATTCCGACCGGCCGACGACCATGCCGGCGAGGAAGGCGCCCAGGGCCATCGAGACGCCGAACAGCTTCGCCGACCCCACGGCGATCCCCAGCGCCACGACGAGCACGGTGAGCGTGAACAGCTCGCGAGAGCGCGTCGCCGCCGCCTGCGCCAGCAGCCAGGGGATCAGCCGGCGACCGCCGAGATACGTCACGGCGACCATCGCCGCGACCTTCAGCACGGCCAGGATCAATGCCACGGCCAGGCCGCCGGCTCCCCCTCCCGGCCGGCCGAACGCCGCGGGCAACACGACGAGCACGAGGACGGCGAACAGGTCTTCGACGACCAGCCAGCCGACCGCGATGTGGCCCCCCGGCGTGTGCAGGTCGCCGTTATCGGCGAGCACTCGCATGAGCACGACGGTGCTCGACACCGAGATCGACAGCCCGAACGCGATGCCGGCCGGCCATCCCCACCCGCTGGAAACGCCGATCAGGGTCCCGAGCACCGTCGCGGCCAGGCTGCCGCCCAGGGCGCCCGGCACGGCGATCCGCCCCACGGCCAGCAATTCCTCCAGGTGGAACTGCAAGCCCACGCCGAACATCAGCAGGATGACCCCGATCTCGGCGAGCTGGCCCGCGACGGCCTTGTCGGCGACGAAGCCCGGCGTGTGCGGCCCGACGACGACCCCCGCCAGCAGATAGCCGACGATCGGCGAGAGCCCGAGCCGGAAGGTGAGGTAGCCGCAGATCAGCGCCGCCGCCAGGCCGCCCGTCAGCGTGAGTATCAGGTCGATCTCGTGCATGCGTCCCGCTTCGCTGGAGTCGCGCGGCCCATTCGATCCGCGCCGTGTGGTCCGTCAATCGAGGCGGCCCATTCTACCGTCGGCCGATCGACGGATGGAACGAACGTCCGGATGCCCGGCGCGGACGGCCGCCCGGTCCGTCGTGGTACTTCGCGCCGGGGCCGATCGCCGGGTCCATCGGTCCGACGCGACGGACAGGCGCCGGACCTTGCCCTCCCCGCACGCGCGACGGCCCCCGCGGAGGCGGGCCTCATGCATCACGCCTGATCCCGGATCGCGGACCAGACGCTTGCTATCCGCGACAGGTCTTAGTATTTTCTCAAGTACCTCATCGGTCCACACGGCCCATTCGGGGATAGAGGTCGCATTGTCCTGACGCGGCGTTCAGCCGCAGCTCAAGAATTCGCAGGGCACAGATCCATAGACATCGGCATCGCCCGATCCTGGAATCTGGAAGTCGTGATCTGGAAGGCCACAGGATACTCGCGGGCGCAGGGGTCATGCGAAGTCAGACTCCGTAGGGTTCGCCCCGGACCATCGGACCTGGCTCGCCCGCGAGCGGGCCCCGACTCCACTTCGTGCGGCCATGAGGCACAGAAAGGAGTTAGCGGCACTCGGATGATCCGTCGGCACGCAACCCGTATGCCTCCATCATTCTCCGAGGCGAGGCGATGGTCTCCTGTCGCCCTGCCGTCGGCTTGATCCCGATTCCCGATCCTTTCCGGATTCGCGTCGACGTCACCCGGAGGGCAGCCGCCCCTCGCCGTTCGACGACCGCGCCGGCCCGCCCCCGAGGCGGCGCAATGGCCCCGTTCGCGGTCCGCGCCTTGCGCAACGCGTCACCATTCGTCATTCGTCATTCCGATCGTTCTCGCAATCTTCATTCGACAACAGGGAGTTATTCATGTTCCTCACCAGTTTTCGTTCCTTGATGCATCATCGATCCGCATCCTACCGCAGACGCCGCGGCGCCGGCTCGGCCCGGACGTCGTGCCGGTTCACACCGCGTCTGGTCCCGCTGGAAGTCCGCGCCCTGCTCAGCACGATCACCGTCACCAACGATAACGACAGCGGGGCCGGATCGCTCCGCGCCGCCATCGCCGACGCCAGCTCGGGCGAAACGATCCAGTTCGCCCACAGCGCCTACGGGACTATCACCCTGACCAGCGGCCCGCTCGATGTCGCCACCGGCGTGGACATCGACGGGCCGGGGGCCAATCGCGTCGCCATCAGCGGAAACAACGCGTCGACCATCTTCGATGTCCAGGCCGGCGTGACGGCCACCATCTCGGGGCTCACCATCACCAAGGGCCTGTACGACGTCCCCTACGGCTTCGGCGCCGGCGCCATCGCGAACTACGGCACGCTGACGCTCTCCGATTGCGTCGTCACCGGCAACGCCATCGCGACCAGTACCCCGTCTTATGGCGCCGCGATCTTCAACTATCTGGGTACGCTGACGATCAACAATTCCACGCTCTCCGACAACACGGGCAACTTCGGCGGGGCCATCAACAACTACGGGCCGCTGACGGTCAAGGACAGCACCATCTCGGGCAACTCGGTCAGCGGGGGACAAGGGGGTGGCGGCATCGCCTCCTTCGCCGATGTGACGCTCGTCAACAGCGTCGTCAGCGGCAACGCGGGGGGTGGCATCGCCATCTCCGGGAGTAGCTACCCCACCCCGATCATCCCGACGCTCACGGTGACCGACAGCTCGATCGAGGGCAACACGAACAACCAGAGCTCGGCCAGCTACGGCGGCATCGCCGTCGGCGGGGGGATCGTCGCCAGCTACGCGGACGTGACCGTCACCGGCAGCCTCATCGCCGACAACACGGCCGAAGGCTCCCTGGCCCTCGGCGGCGGCATCTCCGTGGAGACCGGCTCCTACCCGTCGGCGGCGAACATCCTGACCATCAGCGACAGCACCTTCGAAGGCAACCAGGCCATCGGGTCGGGTTCCGGGGGCAACAGCTTCGGCGGGGCGATCCACACCGATCCCTACGCGACAATCCTGGTGAGCGATAGCGCGTTCCTCAACAACGTCGCGTCGGCTTCCTACGTGGCATCGGGCGGCGCGATGGACCTCGGATCGTTGGATCAAGGCAGCATCAACGCCAGCCTGTTCTCGGGCAACGAGGCCGAAGGGACGGGCGACTCCGGGTCCACGGGCCAGGGCGGCGCCATCTCCACCGAGGCGGAATACTTCGGTGGCAAAGGCACCCTCACGATCAGCGGCAGCACCCTGGTCGGCAATGAGGCCATCGGCGGCAACGGCAGCACCACCGCGACCGGAGGCCCCGGGATCGGCGGCGCGATTGAGTCCTACGGCGTCCCCCTCGACCTCAAGTCGGACGCCTTCCTGGCGAACGAGGCCCTGGGCGGCTCCAGTCCCTTCGGCGTATCGTTCGCGGTCGGCGGCGCGGTCAATAGCAACGAGGTCCCTCCCTCGGGCTCCTCCACGATCAGCGACAGCCTCTTCAACGCCAACCAGGCCATCGGTGGCACCGGCGGGGGGACTTACTCATTCGCCGCAGGCGGCGCCCTGGGGATCAGCGGCACCCCCTTCACGGTGAGCGACACCAACTTCCTCGGCAACCAGGTCGTCGGCAGTCAGGGGGCCGTCGGCGGCGCGGGCACCGGCGCCGAAGGCGGTGCCATCTGGAACACTAGCGCCGACATGTCCATCCAGGGCGGCCTCATCTCAGGCAACAGCGCCATCGGCGGCCGGGGCGGCGACGCCAAGGGTGCGCCCGGCGGCGCCGGAGGCAATGGCGTCGGCGGCGGCATCGCCGACCTCTATAGCGGCACGCTCTCGCTCGACGGCGTCACCATCTCCGGCAACCAGGCCGTCGGCGGCGCCGGCGGTAGGGGGACCACGCGCGGGGCCGGCGGCGACGGACTGGGCGGCGGCATCAACGTCGATAAAACCTCGACGCTCACCGACACCGGCGGGTCCATCATCGGCAACCAGGCCATCGGCGGTGCCAACGGCGGCGACGGCGAGGGCGGCGGCGTGTACAACTCCGGCACCGCGGCCTTCTCCGGCGCCCTGATCGCGCTCAACGCCGCCATCGGCGGCTCGGGCGGCGGGCAGGGCGTCGGCGGCGGACTCTACATCGCCGCGGGCACCGTCACGCTTTCGAACAAGACCAAGGTCGTGGGCAACTTCGCCACCACCTCCAGCGACAACATTTACGGCCCCTATACCATCAGTTAGAGCGCTTAACGATTGGCTGAAGATCGCCGGACGGAGCCGGCTCCTACAAGAGAGAGGTCAAGGGTGCCGTTGTAGGAGGGGGCTCCGTCCCCCGACCGTATCCAGCCCAGAGCGTGAATCGCTCGAATGGGGACAGGCCAGGCGCCGGACGCGGAGCCCTTCGAGCAAGGGGTTCCCGCCCGGCCGGGCCGTGGTCCTCGCGATGCATCCTACTGAGCGGGCGGCTTCTCGATCCGGATATCGCCCAGGTCGAGGGCCTCGCCCGGCTTGACCGTGAATTCCTTGCGGACCAGAGGATCGGCCCCGCGGGGTGTGGTGTAGTCGGTGAAGCGATAGGTCGCGCCCGGGATCAGCACGGGGAGCGTGATGCGACCGTCGGCATCGGAAGCCAGCTCTCTCTCGTAGTGGGTCGGGTCGACGACGGTCAGGTCCGCTTCGTCGGCATAGAGGAGTCCTGCCTTGTCCGACGCCGGGCCGCGTCGCGGACCGGGGGTGACGACCATCGAGAAGACCATGAATCCGCGGGGTAGACGTCCCGCGACCGGCTTGCCGCCGGGACCGACGAACCGCGCCCTGGCCGAACCGCAGGGCTCGAGCCGGACGGTCATCGGCCCACCGGCCGCCGACTTGCCCGAAAGGTTGGCCACGCCGCCCAGATTTCGCTTCGGATCGAAGTAGTAGACGGGGACCTCGGCATCGGGAGCGAGCCCGTGGATCTCGAACCGTCCGGCGTGCATAATGCCGTGGTAGCGACCGGCCCAGCTCGACCATGCCCCTTGTCTCGGATCGAGGATGATCCGGCTGAAGATCCAGGCATCCTGGACGGGCCGGCCATCGGGCCCGAGGACCTGACCTGTCACGGTCGCGCCGCGGCGGAGCACCAGGTTGACTTCCTGGCTGCCGCTGCCCGGTTTCAGGTCGAGCAAGTGAGAGGCATGCGCATAGACCCGGGCGCCGCCCGGCTGACCTTGATCGATTGTCCGGCGGCCGATGGACTGGAGCACGTAATCATCGTTGGGCCCCTTGATGAAGAGGCTTCCCGGGGTCGGCGGGGCTCCGAGTTGAAACGAGCCATCGGATGCGGTACCGGAATCGACGCTCACGCTTTCCCGGGTGTCTGACGATTGCCTTCGGGAGAAAAAGGCGACAGTCGCTCCCGGGACGGGCTTGCCGGAGCCCTCCTCGGTGACCTTGCCGTGGATCGCGATGCCACGCGGCAAGGCGAGGTCGACCGACTGCTCGAGCGCAGCCTTGGGCCAATCGACACGCTTGTGGGCGGTGAGGTAGGGCTGTCCTGCCGGGGGATAGGCCCAGACGTTGTAGATGCCATCGGCCGGGAAGGAATTCACGCGGGACCGCCCCTCGGCGTCGGTCTCGAATTCGGCGATCATACCGACCCTCCCCCGACTGGCCATCACCTTGAGCGCGGCATGAAGGACCGGCTCGCCCGTGTCGGCGTAGGTCACGCGCACGTTGAGGATCTGGGCCGGTGCCAGCGCCGCGGTCATCGGCTTCGATTCCAAAGCCGCATTCGTCTCGAACGGTATTCTCTGGAAGGCGTAGCGCGGGTGATGCAGGTCGAGTGTTCCGTTGAGGTCGCGGCCGACGCCTCGCACCGTGAAGCGGCCCTCGGAGTCGGTGATCACCGGCCTGGGCCAGGCCGGAAAGTCCTTGATCGTCGTCCCCAGGAAGTTGACACCATCGGAGCGGCCACGAGCCCTGGCCGTATCCTGGAGAGAAACACGAGTGATCGACGAGACGGAGAGTGTGACGCCCGGGGCGGGCTGGCCTTGCAGGTCGAACAGCCGCCCGTGGATCACTCGCTCCGGCCGGAGGCTGATGTCGGCCGTGGGCTGCTCGTCGTCGGGGTCGAGCTCGACCCAGCCGGCACCATGGCCAGGCGCCAGGGCGACGGCGCCGAACCGCTCGTGGCGCGACGATGACGTCCGCGGCGCATCGAGCCGGAACCGGCCCGAGCCGTCGGCACGGGCTTCTCCGATCGGAATCGAGTACCGCGGGGACATGTAGGGAGGCGGCCCGGGCGCCATGTTCCGCGCATGAACCATCACCGACGCACCCGGCACCGGTTTTCCGCTCGAGTCGAGCACCCGACCGACGACGAACATCCGGCCCGGCGCCGGCTTCGGGTCGGCGTCCTCTGGCTTGACGGCGACCGGCGTTTGCGCCCCTGCCGGTGAAGTCTTGGGCTCGTCGTCCCTCGCCAGGGCGTGAGCCGGATCGCCTGCATTCGTGGCGACGGCGGCGAGGAGCAGCAGCAAGGCCATCGCGATGGGTCTCTGCGATCTCATGAACATGGCTCGGAGGATCTCCTGGACAAGGGGAATGACGACCGTCGAATGAAGTATTAAGTGAACGCCGGGTGATCCGCCCGACCTGGCGATGGTGCTCGCAGAGCGCCTTACGAGGCAGGCGGCTTCTCGATCCGGATGTCGCCCAGGTCGAGGGCCTCGCCGGGCTTGGCCGTGAACTCCTTGCGGGCCTGGACGCCGGCCGGACTGCGGATGGTCGTGAAGTCGATGATGCGATAGGTCGCGCCCGGGATCAGCGCGGGGAACGCGATCCGGCCCTGTGCGTCGGACGTCGGATCCTTCGCATGGTTGATCGGGTCGATCGCCATCGCGCTATCGTAGTCGGCGAATAGGGCGCCCTCCTCCTGCGCCTTGATGCCGGCCAACGGGCCGGGTGTCACGACCATCCAGAGCAGCCGCGGTGGGGCGAATCCGCCGATCGGCTTGCCGTCGGGCCCGACCAGCCGCGCCGTGGCCGTGCCGCAGGGCTCGAGCCGGACGGTGATCGGCCCGCCGGTCGCCGACTTGCCCGAGAGCAGGACGGTCGCGCCCACCTTCTGCTTCGGGTCGAGGAAATGGACGGGGACCTCGGCGTCGGGGTCCAGCCCGTGGACCTCGAACCGGCCGTTGCGCGCGGTGCCGTGCCCGTCGCCCCGCCAGAGCCGCTGCATGCCATTAGGGTTCGACAGGATGACCCGGCTGAACAGCCAGGTCTCCGGGACCGGCTGGCCGTCGGGCCCGAGGACCCGGCCTTTCACCGTGGCACCGCGACGGAGCACGACCCGGACCTCCTGGCTCTCGCCGCCTGGCTTCGCGTCGTGAGCGACGAACGCGTGAGCATACATGCGCCGGCCGCCCGGCATGCCGTCGAAAAGTCGGTTGGTGCCGATCTCCTGGAAGGCATAATCATCGCCGGGTCCCCGGATAATCAGGTAGCCGGGGCGGGGCGAGGTTGCCATCTCGAAGGACCCGTCGGCCGCGGTCTCGATCGGGCCGCCTCGGCCCTGAGGGGCCTCATTCGCCTTCTGGCGGACGAAGTCCATCACCTCGGCACCGGCGACGGGCCGGCCGGAGCCTTGCTCGGCGACCTTGCCCCGGATCAACGCGCCCCGGGGCAACGCCAGGTCGACCGACTGCGCGATCGCCCCTTTCGGCCAGTCGATGCGATGGTTGGTGGCCAGGTAGGGTTGCCCGTCGGGAGGGGCCGCGCTCACCGCGCCGTGGGCACCGGGTCCCGCATTCGCACGGAACCGCCCCTCGGCGTCGGCCTCGGAGAGGAAGGGGCGCGGACCCACACCGACCACGAGCTGCTCGAATCCCGAGACGATCACCCGGGCATGCGGGACCGGCTTGCCGTTGTCGGCGTACGTCACGCGCCCGGTAAAGCTCCTGGCCGGTTGCAGCGCGAAAGCTGGCGGCTTTGCATTCGAACCTGCGTCGGTGTCGACCGCGAGGATCTGGTTGAAGAACCTCGGGTCGAGGACGCTCAGGAAGACCCGGAGCCCGGGGCCGGCGCCGTGCACCGTGAATCGTCCATCGGCGCCGGTGGTCACCGGCCGGGGCCAGCCGGGCATGTCATCCGGATGGAGCCACCAGAAGGCAGGGCCTTCGAAATTGTTGCGAAATGCGACGTTTTCCCTTTGATCGAGGACACGGCGGATGGCCGTGACCGACAGCTTCACCTCAGCGGCGGGCTGCTCTTTCAGGTCAAACAACCGCCCCTGAATCACCTGCTCGGGCCGGAGCCTGATGTCGACCGAGGGCTGGTCGGCGTCGACGTCGAGGTCGGCCCAGCCGGCGCCATAGCCGGGCGCGAGGGCCACGGCGCCGAATTCGATGTGACGCGAAGACGAGGTGCGGATCGTCTCGAGCCGGAACCGGCCGGATCCGTCGCTCGTCGCCCGGCCGACCTCCGCCGGGTAGACCCGCTCGGGCACCATGAGAGCTCCCGGCGACGCGGACCGCGCATAGGCCATGACCGACGCGCCCGGCACCGGCTTGCCCTGCGGGTCGAGCACGCGGCCGTTGACGGTCATCCGCGCGGCCGGGTCGGCCCTGGGGGAATCGGCCGGGGCCGCTGCACGGACCGGCGCCGGCGGCAGGAATGTGGTCGTCAGGAGCATGGCGAACACGATCGAGGAGCATCCGAGACGACGGGGCGGGCTGAGGTTCGCGTTCATGGCCGGTGTTTCCCCGGGGTGCCGCGCAGCCGGTGTCCAAACAGGTAGGCCAGCCTCTCCGGCCTGACGGCTGCTCATGTCAGGTGGAAAAGCTGACCTACATTAGCGTTTTTCCGCCGGCTCCTGTCCACAAAAAGGCACGGGGCGCCTCTGGCGGGGCCCGAGACGTCCGTGTCTCAGAGTCTGCCTCGAAAGCCGGATTGGCCGGTTGTAGGGCGTGCGAAACCCACCAAGTGCTTACAGACATGGAAGATCGGTGGGTTTTACCCACCCTGGTGGGATAGGATCTTGGGCGGAGGACTTGTTCTTGATGCATGAATAGAACCTGACGATCGTCCAGAGGGGATGACAGATCATGGGCATGTTCCGATGTCGCGGCCAGCGTCCTGACTCGCACCCGTTTCTCGCGACCCTTCGCGGGATCGCGATCATCCTGCTGGGTTCCGTCGCGACGGCCGCGGTGCGGGCCGGACCGCCCGGGGTCCTCATCGGCTACACCGAGCTCCGCACCGATCTGCCGGGAGGGCGGCATGCCAATGTCGCCACGATGCGCGCCGTAGTCGTCGGGCTGGACGGGACCGGCCGTCGACCGATCGCCGAAGGGTTGAGCCGCGAGCCGGACTCCTGGACCCAGTTCGCGAGCTGGTCGCCGGACGGTCGCCTGGCGATCGTCGGCCGCGGCTGGGAGAGCCTCAACAATGCTCGCTGGGAGGAGGAGCACCAGGAGTTCCGATACAACGCCGAAGGCTGGCTCTACGACATGAACCTGGTCGACCTTGCCACCGGGGCCTCCACGAACCTCACGGCCGTCGACCGCGTCAGCTTCCATAACTCCGGGCTCTTCTTCTGGCCGGGCGATCCGACGAAGCTCGGCTTCCAGGCGCTCATCGACGGCAACTCGCACCCGTTCCGCATGGACCGCGACGGGAAAAACAAGCGCGACCTGACCATCGACTCGAAGGAGTTCGCCTACGGCTTCAGCGCGTCGAAGGACGGCCGGCGGATCGCCTACCACAAGAGTTATCAGGTCTACGTGGCCGATGCCGACGGCTCGAACGCCCGCAAGATCGCGACCGGCCAGCCGTTCAACTTCGCGCCCCAGTGGTCGGCCGACGGCCAGTACCTGCTCTTCGTCGCCGGAGAGCACTACAACTGTCACCCGTACGTGGCGCGTGCCGACGGCACCGGTCTCCGCAAGCTCGCGGACCGGGGCGGTTATCGAGGCGTGATCGCGTTCCTCGACGTCCCGGACCTCCACGGCGGCAGCAGCGACATCCCGGCCTGGTCGACGGACGGCGCCTCGGTCTATTACACGGCGAAGGTCGGCGCGAACGTCGAGCTATTCCGCGTCGCGCTCGAGGGCCGTGTCGAACGCTTGACCCGGACCGACGACGGTTCGCTCCACTACCACCCGACGCCATCGCCCGACGGCCGATGGCTGGCGTATGGATCGAAGCGGGGCGGAGTCCGGCAGCTCTACGTGATGCGGCTGGCGGACCGGTCCGAGCGGCGCCTCACCGATCTCGCGCCGGGTCACGCGGCCATGTGGCCGTACTGGCAGCCGAACCCCACGAAGTGATGGATGCGAGATCGGTTTGCGAAAGATTGGTGCTCGGAGAGCACCCTACGACGGGTTTCTCACGCTTGCTCGAGGGCCCGGCGAGGGCTTGCCTCGCCGGGCGGGCTCGTTCAGCTCGAGGTGTAGGTGCCGTAGATGTCGTCGTTGCTGGTCGAGCCAAAGTTGGCCGCGACGACGGTCTGGCTCAGGGTCGTGGTGCTGCCGGCGGCGAGGTAGAGGCCGCCGCCGATGCCCTGGCCGTCGGTCCCTCCATCCGACGCGCCGCCGCCCTGGGCCAGGTTGCCCAGGACGATCGTGTCGGAGAGCGCGAGGGTCGCGCCGGGGAGCGATTCGTCGTATTCCTCGAAAGGCCCGGCGTTGTAGAGGGCGCCGCCGAATCCGTCTCCGCCGGCGCCGCCGGTCCCGGTCGAGCCGCCCTTGCCCCCCTTGCCGCCGTCGGCGGCGTTGAGCGAGAGGAGCCCGCCGGACATGCTGAGCGAGGAGTCGCTGTCGTTATCGATGGCGCCGCCGGAGGCAAGGCCGCCGTCGCCGCCGATGCCCGAGCCGTTGCCGGCGCCGCCGGCTCCGCCATGGGCGACGTTGCCGAGCAGGCTGACATTCGAAGTGGTCACGGTCGAGGCGACCGGCGTCTCGACGAAGTTGCCGTTGGTGTAGACATCGAGCTCTCCACCGGTCGTGTAGAGGCCGCCGCCCTGGGCCTGCCCCCCTGCGCCACCGCCGCCGCCGGAGGAGCCATTGCCCCCGGAGCCGCCCTCGGCCTGATCGCCGGAGAGGGTGCCGCCCGAGAGGGCGACGTCCCCGGCGTAATTGAAGAGGCCGCCGCCCTGGGCCCCGCCCCCCGCGCCGCCGGTGCCGCCACTGCCCCCCGCGCCGCCGATCGCCTGATTGCCGGCCAGGGTCAAATTGGTCGCGTTGAGGGTCGCGACGAGGATCGTGGAGGTGTAGGTCCCGGTGGTGTAGTCATAGGAGTAGGTGACGGTCCCGAAGCTGGTGATGCCCCCGCCCTCGGCGTCGCCGCCCGGGGCGCCGTCGGTGCCCGAGGCGCCATCGCCGCCCGCGCCGCCGATCGCCTGGTTGTTGATGATCTGAGAATTGGTGAGCGTGACGTCGCCCGAGGCGTTATAAAGGCCGGCCCCGGAGGCCGAGGCCCCGTCGTTGTATGTCCCGCCGGCCCCCCCGGCGCCGCCGATGGCCTGGTTGCCGCTGATCGTACTGTTCGAGACCGTGAGGGTGGTGCTGTTGGAGATGCCGGCGCCCACGGCAAAGCCTCCCGCGCCAGTGGCCAGGTCGGCCCCGCCACTGGCCACGTTGCCCGTGATGGTGGTCTGGCTGATCGTCATCGCCGGGGCGGATGTGGGCGAGGCGCCGCCGACGACGATGGCCCCCCCGTCGCTGGAACCGCCCTCGAAACCCTGGCCCGCGCCGCCGATCGCCTGGTTATCCGCGAAGTCCGACCCGGAGATGCTGGCCGTGGCGTCGAGGGGGATGCCGTTGATCACGTACTCGCCCGCGGAGTAGACGAGTCCCCCGCCAATCGCGCCGCCCCCGACGCTGGCACCGAATCCGCTGCTGGTCCCGGCCTCGCCGCCGATGGCCTCGTTGCCCCGGAACGTCGAACCGGTGATAGTCAACAGGTCGCCCTCGCTGTCGAGCCCGCCGCCCGTAGCGACGTTGCCGGTCGGGATGAAGGCCCCGTCGACGCCGTCACCGCCCTGGGCGAAGTTGTTCGTGAACGCGCTCCCGGTGATCGTCAGGATACTCAGCTCGCTGAGCATGCCGCCGCCGGTCGCGAAGCCGCTCTCGCCGGCGGTGCCGCCGATGGCCTGGTTGCCGCTGATCGTGCTGCCGTCGATCGTCGCGGTCACGCCGCCGCCGTTGAAGATGCCGCCGGCTTCGCCGTACCCGCCTATGCCTTCGGTGCCCGCGACCGAGGCGCCGATGGCCTGGTTGCCGTCGATCGTGCTGTCGATGATCGTCAGGTTCGCGGGGAGGTTCTGGGGGGTCGACGTGTATTCGGTCACATTGTAAATCCCACCGCCAAAAGCATCGCCGCCGAAAAGCGTGCTGGCCCCGCCGATGGCCTGGTTGCCGGCGATCGTGCTGCCGACGATCGTCAGCACGCCGTTATTGGCGATCCCGCCGCCGTATACGGTGCCCCCGATGAGCTGGCCGCCATCCCCGACCACCTGGTTGTCGGAGACGGTGCTGTCCTTGACGGTCAGCGTGGCGCCATACTCGTTCTGAATCCCGCCGCCGTACGTGTCGAATTCGTTAAAGGGGCTGTCTGCCCCGTTCGCCTGGTTGCCGGTCACCGCGACCTGGTCGAGGGTCAACGTGCCCGAGTTGTCGATCCCGCCGCCGGAGGACGCGTTGCCGTCGGTGATCGTCAGGCCGGAGATGGTCACCGAGGCGCCGGCGCCGACGTCGAAGACCTCGCTGGAATCGTCGCCGCTGACGGAAAGCTGGCCCGCGCCCGGCCCGTCGATGTTGAGGTCCTGGGTGATGTCGAGCTCGCCGCTCGTCAGGATGATGGTCTTGCCGCGGAGCTTGCTGGAGAAGGTGATGGTGTCGCCGCTGGCGGCCCCGGTGATGGCCTGCCGGAGCGATCCGGCGCCGCTGTCGTCGGCGTTGGTGACGACGATCGTGCTCAGCAACGCGCGGACCTCGAGCGGGTCCACGTTCGGGGCGAACCGCCTGCGGGATGCCCCCGGACGGCGGCGAGCCCGCCGGGCTGGGTCGCGATGCGAGGAAAGCCCGCGATGGAAAAGACTCATGAGAGAAACTCCCTGGTTGTGGATCTGTTCCGAGAAGCCGTACAAGAGACCGAACAAGGGGACACAAGGCAGGCCGGCCGCGCGCAATCCGATCGGGTCTCGCGGCGCGCGCGCCGACCATCGTCGCGCCGCGGGGTCGCGGCGGAGCGTGTCAAGGTGTTCTCGCTTTCATGCGATCAGTGGACGAACGGGAGGATTCTCCGCCAGTCCTCGGGGTCCGGGGAGGCGCGGTGGTGCGGCCCGAGGAGCTCGGCGGCCTCGGCGCGGAGCCGACGGGCGACCTCGTTCCAGGGCGTGCCTTGCAGCCATCGGTCGGTGCGATCGAAGCAGGCCCGGACCTGGTCCGAGTCGTCGAGCCGTCGGTGGGCCATCGCCAGGAAGAAGCCGTAGTAGAGCAGCTCCCCGCGATTGAGGGCGGCGGCCCGCTCGAGGGCTTCGAGGGCATCGCGATCGTTGCCCGCGCGGTACTCGGCGGCGCCCAGGTTGGCCCAGGCGACCCAGGAGTCGGGCGATCGGGCGAGGATGTCGTGGGCCATCCGGAT
Organism: Isosphaeraceae bacterium; assembly: GCA_052148775.1. Taxonomy (GTDB): domain Bacteria; phylum Planctomycetota; class Planctomycetia; order Isosphaerales; family Isosphaeraceae; genus CAVZRC01. Next base: position 21,294 of record JBKQHM010000357.1, read on the forward strand.
CGCCTCGATGGGATCGCGGAACTCGGCGACGGGGCAGTTGACCAGGAACCAGATCAGGTGATGGGCGGCCGTCGGATCGCCGCCGGGCCGGGCGGCGTCGCGGAGCAGGTCGCGTGCACGCCGGGCGTAGGACCGGGCCGCCGCCGCGCGGGCATCGCGGGTGAGCTTCGGATCCCGTGCGGCCAGCGCAGCGCAACTGGTCAGGCCATTGGCGGCCAGGGTGGCCGCGGGAGGCCCGAGGTCGCGGAGCTGGTCCTCGGCCACGGCGGCGGCCTCGACATGGGCGCCGAGGCGGATCAGCACGCCGGTCAGCCGATCGCGATGGGCCCGCAGTGCCATTCCGATCGAGGCGTCATCGGGGCTGAGTCGCATCGCTTCCTTCCCGGACGCGACGGCCTGCCACAGGAGGTCGCACGCGGCGTTCAGGTCGCCCCGGTCGGCCAGGAGCGAACCCAGGTTGAACCGGGCCTGCGCCATCGCGTTGTGGAGCTCGGGGCGATCGGGCTGCTCGGCGGCCATCGCCTCGAAGGCCGCGATGGCGCGGCGATGGTGCCCCTGCGCCTCGGCCGAGTCGACGAGCAGGCCCAGCCGGACCTCGTTCCTCGCCCGCTCCAGGCGGAGGCTCGGATCGTCGTCCGCGTGCGACTCGAGCAGATCCTGGGCGCGTCGGGCGTGGGCCAGCGCCTCGGCGGGGCGGTCGGTCGCCCGCAGCAGGTCGGCAAGTTTCTGGAGGGCCATGATCAATGGCTTCGGGATCGACGGATCGATCGGGGGCTCGCGCACGAGTGCCTCGAACAGCTCGATGGACCGCACATAAAGGGGTTCGGCTTCCTGCCAGCGGCCGACGGACAGGAGCCCGTTGGCCAGGTTGAGCAGGGTGACGGCCAGCTCCTGGCGGAACCGGGGCACGTCGGGTGCGTCGGCCGCCAGCCGATCGTAGAGCTTCAGCGCCTGCCGGAGCCGCTCCTCGGCCTCGGGCTTGCCGTCGGCCTTGTTCTCCAGCAGGTTGCCCAGGCTCATGAGCGTCATGGCGAGCTCGTGGCGGTACATCGGGACGCCCGGGTCGCCCTCGACGAGTTTTTCGTAGAGTTTCAAGGCGTCGCGATACTCGGCCTCGGCCTCGGCCGGCCGGCCGGCCTGGCTGAGCAGGGTGCCGAGGTTGGCGTGCGCCCCCATCTGGATCTTTCGGTCGCGGGGCCCGGCCATCGCCCGGGTCAGCTCGATGGCCTTGCGGTAGGCGGCCTCCGCCTCGCGCGGTCGGCCGGTCTGGCGGAGGAGGATGCCCAGCCGTTGATAGGACGACGCCACGAGGTGGCGGTTCGCGGGCATGTCGGCGATGCCGTCGATCATCGCCCGGGTCAGCTCCGCGGCGCGTCGCAAGATCTGTGCAGCCTCCTCGGAGCGTCCGGTGTCGATTAACAATTGCCCGAGGCTACCGTAGCTGGCGGCCAGGTATTCCCGGACGACGTCGGCCGACGAGAGGCCGTCGGGTTCGCGACGGCCGTCGAGGGCCCCGGCGGGGATGGCCTTCAGGACGGCGATGGCCTGACGGTAGGCGCGCTCGGACTCCTCGATGCGCCCGAGCTTCCGCTGGATCTCGGCGACGCGGAGCGCGGCCTCGCCGGCCTCCGCGCGGACGGACGGATCCGGGTCGTTGTCGAGGGAGAAGGTCTGGTAATACTCCAGGGCCTTCAGCAGGAAGTCGCGCTGGACGGGTTGCAGGTTGGGCTGCTGACCCAGCCATTCCTCGGCGACGTCGGTGTACATCTCCCTGACGGCGCGTCGGGTCACGGCCCCTTGCTTCAAGGCCGCGGTATGTTCGCGGCGGATCTCGGCGTTCTTGGCCAGCACGACGACGATGCCGGCGGTGAGGCCCAGGACCAGGAGCGAGACCGCCACGACGACGGCCGCCAGGTGCCGGCGAGCCCATCGCGCCGAGCGTTCCACCGGACCGGGCCGACGTGCCAGGATGGGCCGGTCGTCGAGGAACCGGCCGAAGTCGTCGGCCATGTCCTGCGCCGAGGCGTATCGGCCCGCCGGGTCCTTGGCCATCGCCTTGATGATGATGGTCTCGAGGTCCCTCGGGATCGCGGGGTTGAGCAGCGACGGCCGGCGGGGGTCCTCCTGGGCGATCTTCCGGAGCAACTCCTGGCGGTCGGAGCCCTCATAGGCCGGCCGGAGGGTCAGGACCTCGTAGAGGGTCGCCCCCAGCGAGTAGACGTCGGTCCGCTGGTCGACGACTGCGCGGTTGGCCAGGGCCTGCTCGGGGCTCATGTACCGCAGGGTGCCCAGCATGTCGCCGGTCGCCGTCAGGCTGGCTTCGCCCAGGAAGCGGGCCAGGCCGAAGTCGGTGACCCACAGGTGGCCCCGTCGGTCGACGATCAGGTTCGACGGCTTGACGTCGCGGTGGAGCACCCCCTGCTGGTGGGCGTGCTCGAGGGCCTCGGCCGCCTGGCGGCCCAGCCGGGCGGTCTCCCGGAAGTAGGCGATGGCGCGATGGCGTGTCGATATCGGCCCGATCGCGGGCCGGGCCTCGCCGGTCGTCGACGATCCCGGTTGCGCGGGGGTTACATCCTGGGTCGACATCGATGCGGTCGAGGCCGTCCCCACATGGGGGTCGGGGAGCGCCGGGGTCCCGTCCCGGTTGCAGAGCTCGTCGATCCGCTCGGCGAGGGTCGGTCCCTCGATGAGCTGCATGGCGTAATAGTGGACGCCATCCTGACAGCCGACCGAGTAGACCGGCACGATGTGCGGATGGTTCAGATGCGAGGCCGCCTGGGCCTCGACGCGGAACCGGGCGATCTGCCGGGGGTCGATGGAGGCGGCGAACGGCAGGACCTTCAGCGCCACGCGACGGCCCAGCGAGTGCTGCTCGGCCTCGTAGACGACGCCCATGCCGCCCCGGCCGAGCTCGCGGATGACGCGGAAATCGCCGAGTGTGGGGCCGTCGGGATTCCCCGAGGGCGAATCGGCTTCGGCATCGGTGTCCGCTTCCGCGGCGTGGGCGGCCTCGACGGGGGGCGGGCCCGGGGGGTTGGGCCTCGCCGCGGCCGCCGCCTCCCC
>JBKQHM010000358.1:0-23391 GCA_052148775.1 Isosphaeraceae bacterium
TCGCCGCCGGGCATCCCGACGTCGTCGCGCGATTGGAGCGACGGCGGGCATCTTGGTCATTGGTTATTGGTTATTGGTCATTGGTCATTGGTCATTGGTCATTGGCGAAAGGCTTCCGGCCTTGCGAGCTCATCCTCATCACGCCTGCACGGAAGAGCGTCACACACTAACCCGAAGCGTCAGCGAGGCGAAAGGTCGCACATCCTCGCTGACGCTTCGGGTTGGTGTGAGTCAGCATGCGAATCCTACTTGCCGGGGTAATATCAGGTGGGAAAAGGGGACAGGCACCCGGCCCGCGCTCGCGTTTCCCGTGATCGGCGGGGCTGTTCGGGGCCGGGAGCCAGTCCCCTTTTTCCGGTGCCGTGCGCGATCTGAACGTCAAAGACTCCCGAAGGCGAGCCGACCCCAAGTTTTCGTCCACTCTATCGCGGTCGGGCGGCGGGTGTGCGTTTCTCCTCGGCCCATTCGAGCGACGCCAGGAGCGCGAGGACCGCCTCGGGGTCGACCGGCTTGACGAGGTGCTGATCGAAACCCGCCTCCCGGGAACGACGGCGCGCCTCGGGCTCGGCATAGCCGGTGACGGCGGCGAGGAGCTCCAGGCCCGCGTTGAGGTCGGGATCCTGGCGAATCCGTCGGGCCATCTCGTAGCCATCGATGCCGGGCAGGCCGATGTCCATCAGGATCACCGCGGGACGGAACGAGCGGACCACTTCCAGCCCGGAGACGCCGTCGAAGGCGACGTGCACGTCGTATCCCTCGAGCTTGAGGATGATGGCCATGCTCTGCGCCGCCGAGGCATTGTCATCGATCACCACGACGCGGCGCGTGGGCGGGGATGTGGGCGTGAGCGTGGCGGACCCAACCTCCGGATCGGCTTCGGGAGCCTGGGTGGGAGTTTCGATGAGGATGCGGTTGCGAGCACGGGCCGGGGCGTCGACCCGCGGGGCCGGTGTCGGCTCGGCCCTGGCGCGGACTCGGGTCAGGACCGGCAAACGGACGACGAACTCGCTCCCTCGGCCCGGCCCTTCGCTGCGGGCCTGCACGGAGCCGCCGTGCATCTCGGTGAGCCTCCGCGCCAGGGTCAGCCCGAGCCCCAGCCCCCCCTGAGAGCGGTCCAGGGAGTGGCCGACCTGGGCGAACAGGTCGAAGACCTGGGGCAACATCTCGACCGGGATGCCCACGCCGTTGTCGCGGACCCGGAAGACCACGTCGGCCCCCTCGACGGCGACACCCAGGCGGATCGATCCGCCGTCCTCGGTGTACTTGGCCGCATTGTTCAGCAGGTTGGCGAGCACCTGCGACATCCGATTCGAATCGGCGTCGACGAGGACCTTGCCGGCGGGCAGGGCGATCGACAGACGGTGGCGATGGGCGTCGATGGTCGGTCGGCTGGTCTCGACCGCGAAGGCCACGATGTCGGCGACGTCGACCGGCTCCTTCTCGAGCCGGACCTTGCCGCTGGTCACGCGGGAGATCTCCTGCAAGTCGTCGACCAACTGGCTGAGCTGGCGCAACTGGTGCTCGACCACGTCGCGCGCCCAGCACAGGTCGGGGTCATCCATGCCGCGACGCTTCATGATCCGCAGGGCGTTGCGGATCGGCGCCAGGGGATTGCGCAACTCGTGGCCCAGGATGGCCAGGAACTCGTTCTTGCGGGCGTCGGCCGCGGCGAACTCCTTGACCTGGGCCTCGCTACGCCGGAGGTCGTCCTCGAGCCGATGAGGGCCCGCATCCGGTGCCGGCCTCACGACCACGATCGTATCGGCGGCCGGATCGATGCCGCCCTCGACGGGTTCGGCTTCGCTCCGAAGCGCCGGTTCGGGCTTAGCGGGCGCCGCCGCGGGATCGCGCGTGGTGGACGATTGCACGCACAATGCCGCCGCCCAGCACGCGACCGCCGCCAGGAACGGTGTTTCCGCCCGAGCATCCGTCGCGTCGATCGCCAAGGCGCGGGTGAGCTGGGCGATTCCGCCGATCACCAGGAGGATACCCAGCATCCACAAGACGACCCTCCGTGATGGAGAGGAAGCCCGGGGACTCCGCCGGCGGACCAGGAGCACGACGACCACCGTCGCCGTGGCGAGGCAAGCCAGACCGAGCAGGGTATCGGAGAGCGGCTGCACGAAGTCAGAGGCGGTCACCCACCAGGTTTGCAGCCGTGCTGATCCGGGCCGAAGCCCGGTCACTATAGGGTCATGAGCGTCTAGGATGCTAACCTCCGTGCCGCTGCATCGAACGACGACGTTCGAAAAAGGACTCCGTTCGGCAACCATGCCCATGTGCCGCTCGAGGTCATCCGTATCGATATACTTCCCGCGGGCGGTTACCGCAAGCCTGCATCAGCCCTGGAACGGCTTTTTTTTGCGTCCGCCGGCACACCGTCAAAAGGGTCTTGACGGTCCCACGCATCCGGCGAACACTGAAGCGAGTGGTTCGGATCCCTCGGGTCGCCTTCGAGACGCGCTCTTCGAGCCGGAAGGTATCGCCATGCAGCCGCTTTGGGTCGTGACGGCCGCGTCGTTCGGCCTCGTGATCGGGATGGCCTCGACCGCCGATGCGCAAAAGGTCAAGTTCTCGGACTGCCCCGCCGCCGTGCAGAAGACGTTACAAGCCGAGGCGAAGGCGGTGAAGATCGAGACCGTCCACAAGGAGCATAACGAGGACGAGGAGACGGTGTACTGGGCCGACGTCTCCGTCGGCGGCAAGATTTACGCGATCGGCGTGCTGGAGGACGGCACGCTCACCGAGATGAACCTGGCCGTCGACGACGCGGAAGTCCCGTTCGAAGGCTGCCCGGCCGCCGTCCAGGCGACGTTCCGTCGCGAGGCGTTCGGCGAGAAGGTCGAGGCCGTGGGCAAGGACATGAAGTACGGCGTCGTCATCTACGAGAGCCTCGTCCATCACAAGGGCAAGCCGTACGAGATCGTGGTCGCCGAGGACGGGACCCTGGTCGAGAAAGTCCTCGTCATCGACGACGAGGAGATCGAGCTGGCGAAGTGTCCCGCCACCGTGCAGGCGACCTTGAAGGCACACGCCAAGGGGGGCAAGATCGACGGCATCACCCGCTCGACCGGGATCAGCGGGCGCACCTACGAGGCCGAGGTCGAGATCGGTACCAAGGTCTATTCGATGGAGGTCGCCGAGGGCGGCTACCTGATCTCGAAGTCGCTCGAGGCCGGCGAAGAGTGAGCGACGGCGGGGCGGTCCGTCTCATCGCCCCGACCCTCGGGGCTTGGGAAAGAGGCGGAGAATCGATTGAAGATTGCAAATTCCGGATTCCAGATTCCAAATCCGTAACTGCTTGGCTTGCGAGATTTAAGATCCATCTGGAATCGATTTCTTCACAGATTCTCACCGGATCGACAGGGCCGTATTCAGCTCGTGGATGGCCCGCTGGACATGCCCGCTCGCCCGGGAGTGCCCCATGTTGTAGGAGCCCTGGTTGACGAGCTGCATGTTGATCCCCTGCAAGGATCGCAGGCTCTGGCTCATCCGACTGTCGGACTGGGCCTGCGTCATCGGCTGACCCCGTCGGCCGGCGCCCCCGCCGAAGCCGCCCTGCTGCATCCCCATGCCGAAGCCGCCCTGCTGCATCCCCATGCCCCGACCATTGTTCGCGCCGGACGCGAAACCCGTGTTGTTGTAGACCATCGATCGATGCGTGAGCTGACGGATCGCCATCGAGATCGATTGCATCGCCCGGACGCGGTGGCCCTGATAGTCGTGATCGATCCGCGCGAGGCTCGCGTTGACGGATTGTAGCCGCGAGATGATCGCCCGGTTATTGCCCTGGGATCGGCCGTAGCCGTATCGGCTTCCGTAGTAGCGGTTGCGGTAGCCGCGACCATAGCCGTAGGCCTGGTAGGAGCGGGCACTGGCCCCGTGGCCGTAAGTATAGGCATTCGTGGAGATGCCGTTGCCCAGGGTGCTGCTGGTCGTCTGACCAGGAGTCGTGGTGGTCGGATTGGCCGTCCCCAGCACGGACGACCGCGTCGCGACCGCCGTGGCGTGATTGGCGCGATTCTGGGCGTTAACCGTGCCGGCCTGGGCGTTAACGGTGCGGGTCTGCGTGTGATTGATGTGGGCCTGCGGGTTCACCGTGCCGGCCTGGACGTTATGAGCGCGGGCCTGGGCGTTGCTCGTGTGAGCCTGGGCGTTGCTCGTGTGAGCCTGGGCGTTGTTCGTGTGGGCCTTCGCGTTATGAGCGCGGGCCTGCGTGTTGCGGGCCATCGCCTGGGATTGTCCGTAGTTGACGCGTGCCGGTGCCGACATGTGCGGCATCCTGGGTGCCTGGTACGCCTGCCGGGGCGCGGACACGTGCGGCGGCCGGGGTGCTGCATGCCCACCCGAATGGCCGCCCCCACCGTGGCCGCCCTTCCCGTAGGCGTCCACCTCCGGCACGGCCAGCATCCCGATGATCAAGGCCGACAGCAACGATCCGGCCATCCAAACTGATCGCGTGTTCATGAATAGAACCCCAGCCGGGTACGACGCCATTTCGAACCCGGAAAAACCCGCCAGCCGACGACGCCTGATCCCGGAGCTTTGCACGTACCCACACTCTCTACAACAGAAGTGACCCCGGGATATTCTATTTAACCCGCGAACCGCGCGGGGGTGTCGCGAAATCCATGCGGACGCGAGGTTTTCAGGATCGTCCGGGCTGCGCCGCAAAGTCATCGTGAGGGCTTCAATTCGCTACTTCTGTCCACCATCCCCGAGAGCTGGGATTGATCCGATGTGGGAAACGGCCGTCATGGACAGCGGATCGGGATTCAGAATCCCCGTGGTGTCGAGGGCGCGATCCGCGATCGAAAGGGCTTCCGTCGGCCTGCCGGCTCGCAGCAAGGTGGACATGAGGTTGATCACATAATAGGCGTTGGATGGGCTGAGTGATACCGCCTTCCGCGAGAAGAGCAGCGCCGTCTCCAGGTCGCCGAGTTTTTCCCAGCAGGTCGCCCTCAGGAAAGCGACCCGGTCGGGCGGATACGGATGGGGGCGTTCTCGGAGCAATTCGAGGAGGTGATCCCAGTCCTGTTCGTTCCGCGCGGCTTCGATGAGGCGGCACGTTTCGGCGAAGTCGCTCGCGTCGGCTTGCGGGGGTGGGGACGGGGGATCGACGAGCGTGTAAAGGTCGGCGGATAAGTCCCTGACTCGCCGGACCTCCTCGGGGGTCATCTGATACCAGGGATCGTCCATCAGATCTCGCAACTGATCGGCCTCATCCGAATCGCCCTTACCTTCCGCTATGAGGGCGTGAAGATTCCTGAGCAACCTCACATATTCTCGATAGGGAGTGGAAGCCCCCTCGCGGGTTGCGGTTTCTATCAGACCATCAATGGCCATGATCATACCTCATCGATATTCCAGTCGTCTCGCGTCGCCGCCAGGTCGGCTTCGTACTTCTCCAGGGGAGCCACTTCGGCGGGTTCCACCATGCCATGAGTCGGCGTATCTCTCCGCAAGGTGAGCCCAGGGGCTAGCGTTCCATCCTCAAACTCACCCTTTCCCATCCTCCAGCAAGACAGGCTGTTCTTGCCTGTCGCATCAGGACAACGAGTCTTCAACCTGGCTGGGATCCGGTGAGTGGGAAGTAACCTCCACGCCGGAGCCACGGACATCCCCCCCAGTCGTTGGGGAAACGCGGCCCGAGTCATCAACGGGGATGTCTTCGGGTTTCTTCTCCCCTTCGACCCGAATCCTGACCCCGAGGGCCGTCGCCGAGCGGCCAATCCGCGGCCGTCCTCCCTCACTCTCCATCGCTCGATAGATTAGCGGCATATCTTCTCTCGGCGAGACACGACCGTCGGGTGCATGTTCTTAGTGATTCACCCACCCTGGCGCATCTCAATTGTACCTTCCGCCAGGTTCTGATCCAATGTCGAGGCATCCGGGGCCGTGGGTACGAACGTTCTCTGTGTCCGTCTCTGCTGTTATCCGCCGTGGCCGCCGCCCATGACGCCGGCAACTTCGGTACCGAGGCCAGGTAGCATCAACGGGACCTGAGGATCTCGAGCTCGAACAGGGCTTCCAGGCGGAAGAACCGCGCGACCTCGGCGAATTCGCGGGGCGTCGCCGTCGCGAGGGGGCCGCCGGTGCGCGCGATCGCGTCGCGCAGGGATCGGCCGTCCCCCAGCGACGCCATCCGCTCGATATGAGACCGGACCGCGGCGAACCGGGAACTACGACCCTCGCCGCCCTGGGCTCGGGCCCATCGGATCGACCATGACCCGAGACGCTCCGCGAGGTGTTCGTCGAAGACGAGGCGGACGTCGGCGGGCGCCCCACCCTCGCGGGGGGCCTCGCGGTATCGGCGAGCCGCCCCGTCCAGCAGGGACTGGTAGATCCGGGCCGCGGCCATCGCCCGGCCGGAGGCCGTCACGTCCGTACTCGTGGATCTCATGGCCTCCGGCAGGTCATTCTCGGCCTCGATCCGGAAGAACCGGGCGAACTCGGCGAACTCGAGGAGTTTCGTCGTGTCGACGGCCGGGGGGCCTTCGCGGCTGAGGGCGTCCTGCAAGAAACGGCCGCTCTCCAGCGCGCTCATCCGCTCGACGTGCGCCTTGATCACGGCCCGGTGCGCGGCCAGGCCCACGAGTTGCGACCCCACGGACACGGATCGCGCCGATGCCGATCGCGGGTCCGGGGCCATGCCGGCCTCGTCCTCGGCCTGTCTCCAGAGCGACGACCAGTATCCCAGCCGCTCGGCGAGGAGGGCATCGAAGATGGCGCCGTCGGCCGGACCCGCCGCGCCCGCGCGCGATGACGCCAGGTAACGCTCGACCGCCTCATCCAGGATCGCCCGGTAGACCCGGCCCGCGATCTCGACCCGATCACCGGCGGTGACGACAGGGCCCCGCGACCTGAGCGGTCGCTCGTTGGCGACGAGCTGGGGGACGACCCGGTCGATGCCGCACTCGTCGACCGGCCGGAAGAACCGGGCGATCTCGGCGAACGTGGCCGGCGGCTTCGCGGCCGCCAGGCCCGCGACGCGAAAGCATCGGCCATCCTCCAGCGAGCCCATCCGGTCGAGGTGATCGTAAAGGGCCTGGTATCGACCGGCCAGGCTCTTCGCCGCGTTGTCCTGCGCCTCCTGCCATCGGAGCGACCATCGCCCGGCACGCTCGGCCGACTCGAGGCTGAAGCGGGTCGCTTCGTCGGGCCGGCCTCCTCCCGGGCGAGGCGGTGCCATGGCCCGGAGGACCCATCCGTCCAGGAGGCCCCGATAGACGCGCCCCGCGATCTCGGCCCGCTCGGCGGCGGTCGGGTCCTTGACGGGATAAGACCAGTATCGCCCCGGAGTCAGCGGGACGCTGTAAGGATTGACGGAGTTGCCGGCGCCCATCCCTTGCCCCCGACTCTGGGGGACGACCCTGCCGGCGCCCTGGGCGCGGGCGATCTTCGGGTCGTTGGCGACCGTGAGCGCAACGACGGCGATCATCGTGGTGCCGATGGCCGAAGCCCGTCGGCGAGTCGTTTCGAGGGATCCGACGTTCATGGGATTCACCTCCGCGGGGATCGGCGAGGGCCCTCGGGTGGGTCAGGTCGAGCAGGCCCGGCCGGTGCGGCACGCCCCGGAGGGACCGCGTCACATGTCCACGCTTTCCGCGCGGCCGTGGTCCGATGCGCGGGCTGGCCATACCGATTCGATCCGATCAACATATTCAACCAATCGGCCGGACCGAGTTCAACGCAAATCGTTGCTCTTTGCACGGCGTGCAACCACGCCGGGTATGGCGGCATTCCGGCGAATCCTGAAGCCCTGGTACGGCCGGGCGGCCTCTTTGTGACCCCGAGGCTTGGAGCCTCGCCGGGCCGTTGGTAGAATCATTCTTCCTCCGATCGGTGGTCGAGAGGCATGACGAATCGTCCGGCAAGGACGTGGGGCCCGAGAACAGGTGTTCAGTGCGATTACACGACGCCAGCCGACGCGCGGCGGAGGGACCATCATGTCCGCGACCGGCCGCCAACGGGTGTTGAGCTATGGCCTCACCGTGGCGGGCGTTCTCGTGGCGGGGACATCCCATTGGTGGCTGGTCCCGCTGATCGGGAACTCTCCGCCGATGCGGCTGATGCTCCTCGTCGTCGTGACCTGCTCGGCGTGGCTGGGCGGGCTGAGGCCGGGCTTGTTCGCGACCGCTCTCGGGCTCATCACCATCGTCGTGGCGCACGACATCCCGGGCGATCTGACGAGCCTGTCGTCGCGGCTGTGGCGGTTCGGGCCGCTGGCCCTGCTGATCACCCTGCTGTTCGCCAGGCTGCATGCCCAGCGTCGCCGGGCGGAGACGAGGGAAAAGGAGTACTTCCGCAGCGAGCAACGCTACCGCCGCCTGCTCGAGGCCACGGGGGAGGGCATCTGGGCGATCGGCCGGGATGGGCAGATCGCCTATGCCAACCCCCGGATGAGCGAAATCCTCGAGCTCGCTCCCGAACAGCTCGTCGGCCGGCCGGTGACGGATTTCTTCGTCGATCCCCGGGACGACCCCCGGACCTGGCGGGACTCGGCGGAAGGCCCGTCGGCCTGGCACGAGATCCGGCTCCGGGGCGGCCGGGCCAACAGCGACGCGGCGATCCGGGACGTGATCGCGACCGCGCGGCCGATCGAACCGGACGATGTCCCGGATTGCGGCGGCACCGGCACCGGAGCGGGGGACCGGCGTCGCGGCGGGGCGGCCGGATCCGCCGGCCTGCTCCTGATGGTCAGCGACGTCACGCCGCTGAAGCGCGCCGAGCGCGCCCTGCGGGAGAAGGAGTCGCTGCTCCGCAACTTCTACGAATCGTCGGCCATGGCGATGGGCGTCATCGAGCTGATCGGGGACGACGCCCGGCTGGTCTCCGCCAACGCGCTGACCGATCGATACTTCGGGCTCGGGTCGGGCGAGCGGAAAGGGGTGACGGCCCGGCAGCTCGGGGCGCCGGCGGACCGACTGGCGATCTGGATCGATCGATTCCACCAGTGCCGGGCGACCGGCCAGCCCGTCCGCTACGAGTGCCGGAACCTCTGGCCGACCTGCCCGGAATGGGTCGCGGTCACGCTCTCGGCGATGGAGATCCCCGGCGCGGACGACAACTTCTGCTCGTTCATCATTGAGGACGTCACCGATCGCAAGCGGACCGAGGACGCCCTGCGCGTGGCCAAGGAGCAGGCCGAGGCGGCCTCGCAGGCCAAGGACCGCTTCCTCGCCGTGCTCAGCCACGAGCTCCGCACGCCGCTGACCCCCGTGCTCATCGCCGTGTCCTCGATGCTCGAGTCGAATCAAGACCCGGCGATCCACCCGGCGCTGGAGATGATCCGCCGCAACATCGAGCTGGAGGCCCGGTTGATCGACGACCTGCTCGACCTCTCGCGGATCGTCCGCGGGCGGCTCCGGCTCGACCTCGAGGTCGTGGACGTCCACCACATCATCCGCAGGGCGGTGGAGATCTGCCGCGACGAAGTCCTGGTGGCCGGCCTGATCATCGTGACCGAGATGAAGGCCCGCCAATTCCACGTGATGGCCGATTACGCCCGGATCATGCAGATCGCCTGGAACCTGGTCCACAACGCCGTCAAGTTCACGCCGGCGGACGGCCGGATCACCATCCGGACGAGCAACCGTCCCGCCCCGGCCGGACCCGGGGATCCCCCCGCCAATGACCGTCCCCCGCGCATCGTCATCGAGTTCGAGGACACCGGGATCGGCATCGACCCGCAGGTCCAGGCGCGGATCTTCGACGCCTTCGAGCAGGGCCATAACGACCTGCGCGGCCGTTCCGGAGGGCTGGGGCTCGGCCTGGCGATCAGTCGATCGCTGGCGGAGGTGATGGGCGGCCGGCTCAGGGCGTCGAGCGGCGGACATGGGCTCGGTTCGACGTTCCGGCTGGAGATGACGACCGTCCCCGCCCCGGTCCCGGCGGCCGTCGCCAGGCCCGCCGCCGCGCCACCCGCCCCGACGCCGGGACCCGCGCGCGGGCGGGCGCTCCGCATCCTCCTCGTCGAGGACAACGCCGATACCTTGCGGTTCCTCTCCGGCGTGCTCCGCAAGCGGGGGCACGACGTCGTGACCGCCGACTGCCTCGCCGCCGCCCGCGCCGCGGCCAATGGAGCCGGAGCACCCTTCGACCTGCTGCTCTCCGACGTCGAGCTGCCCGACGGCAACGGGCTCCAACTGATGCGCGAGCTCGGCGCGCGCGGGGGCTGGCTCGGCATCGCCATGAGCGGCTTCGGGACCGAGGAAGATTTGCAGCTCAGCCGCGACGCCGGCTTCCTCGACCACCTGACCAAGCCCATCGACCTGAACCGCCTCGACGCCGTCATCCGGCGCGCCGCCGGTCATCGCGGCAACCTCGCCGACGACATCGATGCCTTCCGATCGCGGACCGACGCCAACGCCTCCGGAGAATTCCCCATCGCCCGGACCCACGAGCCTCAATGAGCATCGGGCACGCCGTCGCCAGGTTGGGCGAACGGATCGGACGGGAAGGCCGGGTCGAGCAGGACCACGGCCTCGGCCTCTGGATCGGGCTCGCGACAGGACTCGGGCGGTCTTGTCGGGTGCTCTGCGAGCGCCATCTCGGGACGCGCCGAAGGATCGGTGCTCGCAGAGCACCCTACGGGCCAGCGCGCAAACCGCAACTCAAACGTGAGCCGCCCTAGAAACGTTGTATTTTATCAACAACGAATCGAACACATCTGTATCAGACCGAGAAAGTCGGCTAGGCTCTTATGGGCTGCGCATCGACAATCTGTTGTCGATGGTTGCGTTTTCATGCAACTGCCCCGGAGGAGCCACTTTTTCTGGGCGAAGTCCCGGAAAAAGCGTAGCGTCTTACTCCGTAGGATCCCTCCGCCGTTCGAGCATCTTGTTCAGTAGTGCACGGCGAACAGCGGACATACGCTGGCGGCGAACCGAGAACTCGTTCCTACGCTCCGCGTGGGAATGCCGTCTGCGACGCTCTGCGTCGTCTTCGTCGAGAACGTTCGGCTTCCTGAGCCGAGGTACCAAAATGGGACGCAGTCGCTACAAGTTCGGGGAAGCGGGGTTTCCGCACTTCATGACCTGCACGGTCGTTGGCTGGCTCCCTGTGTTCACAAGGCGCGAAACCGTTCAGATTCTTCTCGATTCCTGGCAGTTTCTCCAGGATCAGAATCGCATGGTGCTCCTGGGATACGTGGTGCTCGAGAACCATATCCACTTTATCGCCTGGGCCAAGGACCTGCCGACCGAGGTTGGCGATTTCAAGTCGTATACGGCACGACGGGTCATCGACCACCTCAGTGAGCGACGCGTGCGGACTCTGCTCGAGGGCCTGGCGTATCACAAGGCCCGGCATAAAGGCGACCGGAAGTTCCAACTCTGGCAAGAAGAAAGCCATCCGAAAATCATTGAGACCGAGGCCATGATGAGCCAGAAGTTGAGCTACATCCACGACAACCCGGTGGAGCGGGGCTACATCTGCGATCCGACGCATTGGAGATACTCCAGCGCCCGGAACTATGCGAAGATGGAGCCGTTGATTTCGGTGACAACCGACTGGTAATTCGCGATCGAAGTTGAAGACGACGCGGAGCGTCGCAGACGGCATTCCCACGCGGAGCGTGGGAACGAGTTCTCTGGTGTACTTTGGGACAATCCCCAAGTTTTCTCTGCGACGCCCGGCCGATCGATCCGGCGCATCGCCACGCTCATGTGGTCAATCGACATTCCATGATTACCAGGAAAAAGGTGTTCCCACGATGAGGACGTTCTCGATGAAGGCCGTCGGTAAGCGACTCGGCCTGGCCATGGCGGCCTCTTGCCTCTGGGCGAGCCTCGGTACGGCGCAGGCCGACGTGGGACTCTGGTACAACGGCGATTACGACGGCAACCAAACGGGTCCGATATTGAACTCGATCTTCCGGTCCTCAAGAACCCAGCAGGCGTTCGTCTATCAGGAGTTCATCGTCCCCGCAGGACAGACATGGACCATCAGTCAGGTCTATTCGAATGACGAAATCAGCACGGACTCCGTGACCAATGCCCACTGGGAGATCGTCACGGACGTCGTGCCGAACACCGGCGCCACGCGGATTGACTCGGGCTACGCCACTCCCTCCCTGACCCCGATCACGGGCTCGCCCGGCGACTATACCGTAACCGTATCGGGCCTGGACGTCGTGCTCTCCGCGGGCACCTACTGGCTGAGCGTCACTCCGGTCGTGGGCAGGCATCAGACTTCGTACATCCTATCCACCAGCGGAGCGAACGGGACCGGTGTTGTGACCGGAAGCGCCGGCAGCTCATACATTGACGGCTCGTTCTATGGCGCGACTTTTGAGCCCAGCCAAGACTATACCGGCCTCCCCCCCGACGGATACTCGATGGGCGTTATCGGGACTGTTGCGTCGGTCCCCGAGCCCTCCACGATGGTGCTGGGCGTCATCGGCACCTTGACCCTGCTCGGCTATGCCGGGCTCCGTCGGCGCCTCGGAGCCTGATGGAATGTCGATCGGGCCGAAGCCGATGACCGAAAGATTGCATCTTCAATCGCCCCCTGGCTCTCCCTTCCACTGACCACCGGCCACTGACTTGAGCTTGACGGGGGGCCCGAATGGCCCTAGACTCCGGGTCGAGTCCCGTTGAATGCGAGGCCGGGCGTCGTGCCTGCGCATCGCCGTTCGATCGGGACGGATCTGCTCCGGTCTGGTCCCGCTCGTCCCGACTCCCAGGATGGATGCCTCCGAATGGGAGCCCGACCCTCTCGATCCGGTCGGATCGACCGACTTTTTTAGGTCACGCGGAAAGGATTCCGCCCCATGCGTTCGACGAGCCGGATGCCGGTATGGGTCTCGATCCTGTCGGGGATGACCGCGGCCGGACTGCTAATCGTGGCAGGCTGCGCGCTGGATAAGCCGGGGAACGGGCCGCAAGGCGTCTTCAACCGGATCGGCGGCCACGGCGAGGGCCAGCTCATCGAGCCCAAGCGGTGCCTCGTCAAGGTCATCATCGTGAATCGGCCGTTCGACGACCCGGCGATCAACGACGCGGTCTGGCGCGCGGCCGACGAGCAGATCATCTCGCCGAAGGAGCGGCATGCGCTCGAGGCCAACGGCCTGCGTATCGGCCGGATCATCGGCGAGCTGCCCCAAGAGCTCGAAGCGATCCTCGATGACGGCGGACCCCAGAACCCGAAAGTGATCCCGACGAACCTGCTGGTCGAGAGCGGCCAGCAGCAGTTGATCAGCATCAGCGAGCCCGTGGAGCAGGTCAGCCTGCTGGTGAACCGGGACAGCCGGGTCTCGGGCAAGGATTACAAGACCGCCAGCGGGTATTTCCGGCTCACCCCGCAGCACCAGGGGGCGCATGGCGTCTCGGTGCGGCTGACCCCCGAGATCCACCATGGCCCCGTCCAGCGCACGTTCCCGGCGATGCCCAACACCGGCGGTTTCGCCCCGCAGGAGCTGAGCATCCGCGACTCCCAGCGGGAAGAGGCGATCCACGAGCTGAGCGTCGACATCATGCTCGAGCCCGGTCAAGTCGCCGTGATCGGCTGCCGGCCCGAAATCCAGCGCAGCCTCGGCAGCTTCCTCTTCAGCGAGTCGCCGACCGAGACCGACCAGCGCCATCAGAAACTGATCCTGATCTGGGCCTCTCGCAACCAGACCGGCGTGGCGGACGAACGCGCCAAGGGCGGCGACCGCCCGAAGCTGTTCCAGAGGCTGATCAAGCCGCCCCCGGCCGAGCCCTCGTCCCCCGACCAGACACCGAAACCCGCCCCGCCGCCGGATCGCGGGCCCGCCGCAACCAGCACCAAACCTGCCAAGTCCGCCGCCAAGACCACGGTGACACCCCCTTCGCCGGACGTCGCACCCGTCAGCACGGTGCCCCCGCCCGATTCCCAGGCGCCACCCTTGCCGAAGTGAGCCGGGCTCACTTCGGGTACCAAAGGGTGGAGAGCCCGAGCATGCCTCCTTGACACGACCTGCAATGGATCGAAGACCTCGATTCGCCGACGGCAACGCGGAATGACGGCGAAGTGGAGCGGCCATCCGTACCCGCGAATCTCAACAGCCTCGATAGGAGCAACGTCCATGGATGGTGACTCGGGTCCCGAGCGGGTAGATTGGAATCTGCCGCGGCCGTCGTCGGTCGGGTCGCGGCGGTGGCGGGCTCATGGTGCCCACGGACCCGAGTCGACCGCGATGCCGCACCGGGGCGTCCGGCCCTGGCTGTCGGCGACCGGCCGAGCGGAGCTTCGCGTGATGTCCGCCGAGACGACCGATCCGCAAGGGGAACAGAAACCGGTCCGGCTGGACGGCTCCCGCGGGGAAGGCGGCGGCCAGATCTTGCGGACTGCGCTCACGCTCTCGCTATTAACGGGCCGGCCGTTCCGCATGTCCCGGATCCGGGCCAACCGGGACAAGCCGGGCCTGCGTCCCCAGCACAAGGCGGCGGTGGATTCGGCCGCCAAGCTGGGACACGCCCAGGTCATCGGCGCGTCGGTCGGCTCGCGGGAGCTGACGTTCCGTCCAGACCCCTACGAGCCGCGCGACCTGACGATCGACATCGGCACGGCCGGTTCGACCGGGCTGGTACTCCAGACCCTGCACCTGCCTCTGGCCATGCGCGCCTCGAGCCCGGTTCGGGTCGTGCTCGCCGGGGGGACGTTCAACCCCAAGGCGCCGGCCTATCTGTTCCTGGAGTCGACCTGGCGTGCCTACCTCGCCGCGTTCGGCATGCCGATGGCCCTGACGATGCCCGCCGCCGGCTTCTATCCCCGCGGCGGCGGACAGCTCGAAGCCTGGATCGAGCCGGCGTCGCCCCGCGCCTGGGTCCGGACCGATCGCGGCCCGCTCCGCCGCATACGCGGAATCGCCGGCGTCGCCAATCTCCGCGACGACATCGCCCGACGGATGCGCGACCGGGTCATCCGTCGCCTCGAAGCCCAAGGTCTCCCGGACAGGGTCGAGATCGACATCGATCTGGTCCAGTGGTCCAGCCCGGGGCAGGGGGCCGCGATCGGCCTGACCGCCGAGTACGACGGGGCGACGATCCCGGCCACGTTCGTCGGGCTGGGCGAGCGCGGCAAGCCTTCGGAGGCGGTCGCCGACGAGGCCGTCGATCAATGGCTCGCCTTCGAGGCCGTCCCCGGCGCGGCGGTCGATCCCCACTCCGCCGACCAGATCCTCCTGCCCCTGGCCTTCGCCGCGGGACGGAGCGAATTCACCGTCAGCGAGGTCACCGAACACCTCCGCACCAACGCCGACACGATCGCCGCCTTCCTCGACCGAACCATCACCATCGAGGAGCCCGAGGCCGAAGGCCGGCCGGGGCGGGTAATCATTGCGCAGTAGGCGGTACGCGATCGACGATCACCGAACGACGAACGGGATGAATTCCGCCTCCCCTAGCCCCGATGGAGAGCCGTTGGGGAATTCCCAATCTTACTTGAGCACATCCCGATGCTTCAAATACGGATCGCCTGTGTCGTCGCCGAACGGCTCATCGACCGAGTCCTTCGAAGTGATCATGAGGAATCCCTCTTTCACCACATACGCCAGACCCAGCGGTTCGAGGATGCGTTTGAGGTGCTCGCCAAGGGCGAGCCGGTCCGCCGATGACGGTCGCTCGACGACAGAGTTCATGGATCTCTCGGCCTCTTGCAGCCCGATCGGATCGACATAGATCGGGATTCCCGTGGGTAACTTCGGAAGCTTGGGATTCTTGGTGGTTTGCTTCTTGATCTCCTTGAGCACGCCGGCCAGGTGGTCGCCGTCGGCATAGCTCAAGGCAATCGGCTGATCGAGGGCGTCGTAGATCCCCTCCTGCTTCGTGTTCCTGTAGAGCGACAGGAAGGCCATGAGCTGGGCCTCTCGGCGCCGCTGGGCGTAGAGTCCGATCAGGAGCGCCGCGACCGCGATCAAGAGCAGGAAGGTGCTCAGCCGGACGCGAGTTCGCCCGCGGGGTTTCTCGGGAATTGCACCGGGGGGAGCCGGCGGGATAAACGGAGCGGAAGTCGTCATGGCGAGATCCCTTCATCCTCGGGCGTATCGATCTCGGGATTCTCGATCGCTTCCGGCGTCGTGATCATGATCGCCCCGTCCTTCACCTCGAAGGCCAGGCCCATCGGCTCCAGGACGGAACGGAGCTTCTGCCGGAATGTCCACTTCCCCTCGGTATCCGGCGGGAGTGCCTTGACCGGCGACTTCAGGGTCTTGCCGGCCCTCCGGAGGGCATCCACATCGACGAAGATGGGGATGCCCTTCGACCAGCTCGTGGCAGTCCGGGATTTGATCAACTCGATGGCATACTCGAGGGTGGTGCCCTCGGACCAATCGATCCCGTACCACCGAGTGCCGAGGATGCTGGCGATCTGGCGCTGAGAGCGGTTCCTGTAGGCGGCCAGGGCCTCTCGCAATCGCGCCTCCCTGCGCTGCCGCTCGATGAGCACGGAGCCCAGCATCAGGATCAAGACCAGGAGCAACACGGTGCCAAGACGGATCGGCCCGCGCCGCGAGGAATCCGCCAGGGTGTCGGAAGGGTCCATGGGATAGGAGACCTCGAGTCCACGAATCGCCCGAGACGCACGATCACCTGATTCGTCTCAGTATGACACCCGTCGTATGCCAATTCCAGGGATTGAGCATCACGACCTTCGTCCCGTCGGCTTTCGTGTGTTTCGTGAACTCTGCGATGATCTCGATCACTACATCGACGTGGCGCGCCGAACGCTTGAGCCGGATACGGTCGGGGGACGGAGCCCCCTCCTACGACGACACCCATGGGCTGTCTCCTGTAGGAGCCGGCTCCGTCCGGCGATCTTCAGCCTCCCGCGAGGGCGGGATGTGCGAGCCGGTAGACCAGCAGCGGCGCGCGTTTGCGCGTGACGGCCGCGGCGACCTCGCATCGGAGGTGTCCGCTGGCGCGCTGGAGGTGTTCCAGCATGGCCTGGGGCCCGTACTCCCTCTCGGTCTTGCCGTCGACGGAGGCGACGGCGACCAGTAGCCGCGAGGCGTCGGGAAACGGCGTGACGTCGACGACATGCAGGTTCCGGAGCACGCCGTCGCCGCACTCGGCGAGGACCTCGTCGAGCGTGACGGCCACCTGTCGGCAGAGCTGGCAAGCCTTGCGGTCGACCGGACGGCCCTGCGGCCCGAATCCGAGACCCGGACCGGGTCCGGACCCGGACGAGCGGTGATGCCGGCCGCCGTGACCGTTGCGCCGCGGCGCGAGCCGAGGATCGAGGCCGTCTTCCTCGCCGAGCTCGGCGCACAGACCACGTATCTGATCCTTGGCAGGAAAATGGTGTCTCATGATCGCTCTCATGGATAAGAATCAAGTAAGGATGAGATCGATCCCAATCGCGCGCCGGGGCGTACGATCATCTCGAGAATCCGTGCGGATTCCGCGGATGGATCGATTCAACGATGGGATGGTGTCAGAGCCCGGAGCGCGTGGGGATGCGATCCGCCGCGCAGCCAGCGCGGTGCGTTGCGACTCAGCTTGGCTTGGCGGAATTCGCAGCGCGGCAGTTAGCGCGACCCAGGCGCGGGACTCTGGCTCGACGACAGACTCATGCGGTGAATTATTCGCATCGCCGGCCTCCTTCGGGTCGCTTCCCATCAAGACATGGAATGGAGAGCGTACGGTCGCGGCGAGCCGCGATCGACATTACAATCATAGTCGCGCTTCGCCCGGGGATCAACCCGCTTCCGCTCCGCGGGCCGCCGATCCCGCCAATTCGACCGGGTCATCGACGGAAGTCGCTGAACCATCGGGACTTCCTCGTGTCGGTCTTCTCGCGGATTGAGATCACCGCTCAAAGATAGCCCAGGTCGGCCAGGCGCTGCTGGATCACGGCGTCTTCCTCGGCGGTGTACGGCGAGTCGTCAGATGCCGATGCCGTCGCGTGCACCGCGGCGATGGCCGCGGCGTGGACGGGCAGGTCCTCGTGTGTCGTGGTCGACGGATCGAGGATCTCGGTCAGGACGCGGCCGTCCATGTCGCCGGGGACGGGGACTCCTAAGATCCGCAGTACGGTCGGGGCGATGTCGAGCAGCCCCGCACCGCGGGGTACGGCGCCAGTCCGGAACGCCAGCCCGGTACCGATGAAGATCCCTTCCATCCGGTGGTCGCCCGTCGGCCCGAAGGCCGGCGAGATCACCCGATGCGTCGTGAAGTCGTGCAGGCCGATCGTCCGATAACGCCAGTCCGTCAGCACCACGGTCAGGTCGGGGGCCAGAGGTGCGTGCGGGCCGTGATACAGCTCCTCGCGCTCGTAGACGTGCTCGACCAGCGGCTGGCCCGTCTCGGGGTGGAGGATCGTCTTGAGTCCCGCCTTCAAGTCGTCGAGCAGTGGGCGGGCGTCCTGGGGATCCACGCAACCCTGCGGTTGACGCCCCTTGAGGTTCAGGAAGATCTGGCCGAAGTTTCCCTGGGCGTAGGCACGCGTCCGCGACCAGTCGATGTGCCGTCGCGAGAGGAACAGCGACTCGCCCAGCCGGTCGACCAGGCTGGCCTGCTTGCCGCGGAACCGGCTCACCCGATGGCTGCCCAGGCCCATCCGGCTCATGACGCCGTAGATCCACTCGGGCGTCATCCCCCGGCGGTAACACCAGTATTTCTGCTTGACGTAGAACGAATCCTGGAGCGCGATGTCGCCGCGCTCCAGCAGCCAGACGTTGAAATTCACGTAGTGTTCGATCGGCCCGAAGCCGTGGTCGCTCATCAGCACCAAGGCGGTATCCTGCGGCAGGTCCGCCTCGATCGCGCCGATCCCCCGATCGAGCGTCTGCCAGAAATGGATCAGCCGGGGCCGCAACGCGGCCAGCTCGCGCTCGCGCCCCCGGGCCACGCGATGGGTCAGGTCCCAGACGTGCCACAGCTCGTGCTGGATGCGATCCGTGGCCATCAGGTCGAACATGAACAGATCCCAATCGCACCGCTTCATCAGGAACGACACGGTGCGCAGGTGCTGCTCCAGGAAGTCCTGGAGGTCGTCGAGCACGGCCGCCTCGTTGCCGCCGTCGTGGATGGCCGTCGCCCAGGGACGATAGGGCCCGACCGCCTTCTCCAGCTCGGCGAACAGGTCCGGATCGCTGCTGAAATCCGACGCCGCCGCCGGGCTGAGGAAATCCCCCAGGAAGAAGCCGGGGAACCGGCCGGCCGGGCGGGCCGGGTAGCTCATCGGCACACCGCCCGCCACCGTCTTCTTGCCATGCTGGGCGGCGATCTCCCAGATCAGCTTCGACTGGATCGCCCGCGACGAATTGACACGTCCCCCCAGAGGATCATGTCCGTGTTCGAGGAACTCGAAGATGCCATGCTTCCCCGAGTTCTTCCCCGTCATCACCCCGGTCCACGCCACCGGACTCAGCGGCGGAAACACCGAGCCCAGCACCCCCGAGGATCCTTGCTCGCGCAGCCGGGCCAAGTTCGGCAGCAAACCCTCCCGGATCAGAGGTTCCAGGATATCCCACGTCGCCCCGTCCAACCCCAGAACCATGACCTTCATCGCGGCGATTTCCTTTCCGGAGCCCAGATTCCCCATCCTGGTCTATCTCACAAATCGCGTGCCAGCCTCCTCGCGTTCCTCTGGTCCTTCATCCATTCTGCGCGCGAGTTGTCGGCCGCCGAAAATGCTACATGATTTTCTCTCGAGTCAAGCCGACCAGAACCTACAGATTAACCATTTCTCCCAATTTTATACACAGCCTGGACCTGGACCCACGGCGAGCCCATAAGTGTCATCACGACACAAGCCACGATCAAAATCGACCCAATCGGTAGAGTCGCTCCTTGTCCAGGCGGATTGTAGTGAGAACGGTGAAAACATGCAGCGCGAGCTTCTTCCGATTGAATCGGAACACCGGATCGTCCGGGGAATCAAGAAAAATCCCGAACCTGTTTCCCGATAAGGAGAACCGACTGGAAAGCCCTGAACACTCAGGGATCGTCCCAAAGCATCACAGTGGCAGGTTGACAGTTCGAGAGCTCCTTCGCAGCGCGCCGTACACACCAACCCGAAGCGTCAGCGAGGATCTTTCCCAAATCGTCCGCAAGGACTTGCGGAAGACCTCGCTCACGCTTCGGGTTGGTGTGGAAGGGAACCGTCACTGTCAGGGCAGACGCGTTGTCGATCCTTCGGTCTTGGGACGATCCCGACACTCACCAACATCCGTGATCTCATCCGGAAAGGAGCAGGATCATGGTCGATAGGAGCGAGCGGAAATCACCCGCCACGAGACGCGGCTTTCTTGGACGATCGGATCGAGAATGCCGATTATATGAATCAGAAGATCTGCGAGGGAAATTGGGATGGTCCTGGCAGGGCACCCGGCGAACCGGGGGGTGCAAGCCGGCACCTGACGAGGATCGACGGGGGTGTCCTGATGGGTCTCTCATTCGGGAAGCAAGGCGGCTCGGTGTGCGTGGCTAACGCCAGGCCGCCGGTACGCCGGCGGACTTCGACTCGGAGACGGCCGGAGTGCGAGGTGATGGAAGCGCGCCTGCTCTTGTCGAGAGCGTCGGCCGCGTCGTCGCTCCCGAACGAGGGGTACCTCTCTCCCGGGACCGGGGAAGTGGCCAAGGCGCAGGAATTGATGTCGAGCCTGGCGGGGCCGGCCTTTCAGACTTATGCCAGCGAGTTGCAAAGCCTGGCGCAATCCTCGGGCGTCACCCGGGCCCAGTTCAACAGGCTGTCGAATGATGTCCAGCAACTCGTGGTGGACATCGACTCGGCCGCCGAGATGAACGATACGGATCCCGACACCGAGACGGAGGAGTTCATCATGGTCCAGGATGCCGTCGACCAGGCGTTCGTCGCGGGTAGCGATTCGAAGTCGGGCTGGGATCAGTTGGAGTCGGAGTTGGCCAATGGACTCTCCGACGCCGAGGTCTCGCTCACTACGGTCAACCAGACCGTGAACGCGATGAAGACGATCGCCCGCTCGGCGCATGTCACGGCGGCCCAGGGCCAGCAATTGATGGCGGACCAGCAGGCCCTCAACGGCGCACTGGGTTCTCACGACGAGTCCGACTTCGGCGGCGATATCCCGCGCAGTCTGGTGACCGTTTACTACGAGGGGCAGCTCAACCGGTTCGCCCACACACGATGATCGTCGGGGGACCTCAATCCGCCGCGATGCCCCGCTCGATCGCCGCGCCGAGGGCGATCCCCACGGCGTAACAGATCAGGTCGCTCCAGAGGAATCCGAATCCCAGGACGAGCCCGCCGAGTCTCGTCTGGCGGATCGAATCGATCCACGGCGCGTGATAGAGCTGGCTGACCTCGACCGCCAGGGAAATGAGCGAGGCGAGGGCAGCGAGCCGCCTGGTGGCGATCCGGGGCATGATGAGGCCGAGGAGCAGGAAAAGCGCGAGGGCCCAGAGGGTATCCCCGGCATACGCGGCGATGAAACCCGGAAGATGACCGGCGAACCGTCGCGAGCCGATGCCGAGCCCGCAGGCCATCGCCAGCAGGATCGTCCGGGACAGGGGAGGGCGGCGACGCTGGCATGAACTCATGATCGTCTTTTCCGCAAGGTTGATGGTTCAAGAAGCGGATCCTTTGGATGGTGCGCGCGGTGCACCCTGCGGACCGGGTGTTGCCTGCGGTCCGCCGACGAGGATCGACGGGGGGTGTCGCAATGGGTCTCTCCTTCGAGAAACGGAACGGATCCCGGTGCTTGACCGAGGCCAGGCTGCCGGTGCACCGGCGGAGTTCGGCCCGGAGACGCCCGCAATGCGAGGCGATGGAAGCGCGCCGGCTCTTGTCGGCATCGTCGGCCCCGACGGCGGCGTTCCTGCTACCCGGGTCCGCCGAGGTCGCCAAGGCCCAGTCGATCATCACCGGCGGGGCGGGCCCGGCTTTCCAGAACTACGATAGCGAATTGCAGAAACTGGAGAAGGCGTCTCGCGTCACGCCGGCCCAGTTCGCGGCCCTGGACAGCGACGCGGAGCAGCTCGCCCAGGCGATCGAGATGGCCAGCCTGACCCCCGCGGCGGTCACCGAGCAGCTCGACGACCTCCAGGACACCGTCGACCAGGCGTTCCTCGCGGCGAGTTTCAAGAGCAGCAACTGGAGCCAGGTGCAGACGCAGTTGGACGACGCCGCCTACGGGGTGTCCCTCTCGACCAACATCCTCGGTCAAACCTATTCCCAGATGCAATTGATCGCCCGCGAGGCCCACGTCACCCTGGCCGAACACAAGGCATTGGTGGCGGACGAGCAGGCCATCACCGCGGCGTTCGGTCCCCAGGTCGACACCAACCTGGGTGGCAGCTCCCCGCGAGATCCGCTGGTCGTCTACTACAATGGACAGGTCAACCAGTTCGTGCACAAGAAATGATCGTCCCTGGTCCTCGGGAGTCCGAGCCGGCGCGAACCGGTGGAAGCAGCCATGAAGACCAACGCCGTCCGACAGCTCGACAGCCTGGGGGTCGCGTACGAACTGAGGGCCTACGAGGTCGACCCGGACGACCTCGCCGCCGATACGGTCGCCCGCAAGATCGGCATGCCGACGGAGCAGGTCTTCAAGACGCTGGTGGCCCGGGGTGACAAGCACGGCGTCTGCCTGGCGGTCGTGCCGGGCGACGCCCAGCTCGACCTCAAGGCCCTGGCCAGGGCGACGGGGGACAAGAAGGTCGAGACCGTCCCGCTGAAGGACGTCGAGCCGCTGACCGGCTACATCCGCGGCGGCGTGACGGCCCTGTCGTGCAAGAAGCCCTACCCGGTCTACCTCGACGAGACGGCCCAGCTCTTCGACGTGATCTCGATCTCCGCCGGCGCCCGCGGCCTGCAAATCCTCATCGCCCCCGACGACTATACCCGCGTCACAAACGCCTCGGTTGTCGCCCTCGCCAAGGAGAAATAGCGGGTCTTCGACGCATTGCCGTCCTGCGCCCCCATGGGCTTCCGACCGGGACAATGCCATCTCGACGCACCGGGGTCTTCGCAAACGCCGAAGGTCGTCATCCTTCGGCAGATCGCAGATCTCCGACGCCTACGACCTACCAGATTCCCCGATCAAACTACGGGATCCATGTCGCGATTCCAAGCATGTCCGCATGAACTTTCTTGGCCTGCCCATCCGAGTTTTGGCTACCGCCTGAAAAACCATCACGTCTGCCTAGAGTACGTGCCGACGCGACACCGAACCCGGCAAGGCAAGGCCGTAAGAACATTGCAATCATTTGATACAAAATGCTTCTTTGAAGAGACTTAGGAAAAGCGTACTTCGAAATCTCGGAATACAAACAAGATTTGGCACGCATCCTGCTTCTCCCAATCTTTCATCACGCGACACCAGCCTCTGGCAAAGGTGAATCCCGAAGGCTGGAAGCAAGCGTCCCTTTCACCGAGAGCGGTCTCCCCATCGGGGATTTGAACCTACTCCACGAATCACGAGCAAGCGTCGTTCTCCCTGGCTGT
>JBKQHM010000359.1:0-12576 GCA_052148775.1 Isosphaeraceae bacterium
AGAAAGCGGATCTCTTGGATATTAGGCCGGTTGCGACGAGCCACGGGGCGACTACAGTACAGTTTCACCACTTACCCGACATGAGCCAACGACGATTATTGGCGAGCGTGTGGGAGAAGAGAAACCCCCTCCAAGGCACCGATTCTTTCGGAATGCGAAAGTCAGTTCTTCCGATCGCGATCGCCAAGTCCGCCCTTGAGGGGGATCTTACGCTCGGGCTTGGGTGCCGGTGGGGTCTCGTCGGCCTCGGCCTCGGCTTCCGCCGCGTCGAGCGCGGCCTGGGCTTTCCTGGGGTCGGGCAGGAGCGAGAGTGCGATCTTCTTGACCTCGGGCTCGACCTTGAGGACGCGGACCTCGACTTCCTGCTCGGGCTTGACGAGGTCTGCGACGCGACGCACGCGGGTCGGCGAGAGTTCCGAGATGTGGATGAGTCCCTCGATGCCGGGCTCGAGCTCGACGAAGGCTCCGAAGTCCATGAGCCGGGTGACCTTCCCCTTGACCATCACGCCGCGCGGGTACTTGTCGCTGACGCCCTCCCAGGGGCTGGGCATGAGCTGCTTCAGGCCGAGCGAGAGCTTGCGCGAGGTCTGGTCGATCTTGAGGACCTTGACGGTGACCTTGTCGCCGATCTTGACCACCTCGTCGACCTTGGCGACCCGCGACCAGCTCATCTCGCCGATGGGGAGCAGGCCGTCGACGCCGCCCAGGTCGACGAAGGCGCCGAAGTCCTTGACCGAGCGGACGACCCCCTCGCGGACCTGGCCCTCCTCGAGCGTGGCCCAGGTCTTCTCGCGCTGCTCGGCGCGCTCCTGCTCCAGCAGCTCGCGGCGGGAGATCACGAGGTTCTTCTCGCGTTGATTGGCCTCGGTGACGATCGCCTTGAACTTCTGATTGACGTAACTCGCCGCGTCCTCGACCCGCGCCAGGTCGATCTGGCTGATCGGCATGAAGCCGCGGATGCCGTCGACGTCGACCTCGACGCCCCCCTTGATGGCCTTGGTCACGCGGGCCTCGACGACGACCCCCTTCTTGAGGTTGGTCCAATCGGCCGCGATCGCCGACCCCTTGAGGTGGAGCAGCAGGACGCCTTCCTCCGGGTCGAACCGCTCGATGATGACGTCGATGGGCGAACCGGGCTGGGGGATGTCCTTCCCCTCGAACTGGTCGACGGAGATGACCCCCTCGCTCTTGCCCCCCATGTCGACGAAGATTGTCTTGCCGCGGATGCTGATGACCTTGCCGGTCCGGGCGCCGGGGCTCCCCTCCTGTCCGCGTTCGGACCGAGGAGTCGTCGATTTCCCGGAGCGCGAGCCGCGGGGCGAGGCGAGCTCGAAGCTCTTCGGGTCGAAGCCGGTCAACATGGACTCGAGTTCCGCCTCCAGTTCGGAGTCCCATTGCCGCTTGAGCGGGACGTCGGCCGTGTGGGGTTCGCCGGCCGTCCGGCGGGTCTCCCGGTCGAGCGCGGTATTGATCGCCGCGTCCGTATCGGAACGGGTCGGGCCGGAGTCGGGCCGGGCAGCCGGGGCGGTCGAGGGAGACTTGAGGGGCGGATTGTCGTTCGAGTCGGCCATGAGATCACTTCCTGCCAGTTCGATCATCGTTGCGATCTGGTCGTTGGGCCCGGGTCGTCGATTTCCTGGAGCCGCGTGCCCATCGAGAATGTCCAGAACTTCTTGCTCCACGGCTCGCGAGCGTAACACGAGTACCTACCTCCTCAGTAGCGCACGCGTTCGAAGATCCGGAATGGTGTTGACCTCCAGATTAGCGTCTCGGCACGCCGGGGCCAAGCGGGGCTTTTACCCGACAGGACTCCGGGTCCTGAGTTGGAGTTCGGGTTTCTTCGAGGCGCATGTTATTATACGCTCAATGAGGACGATGGCCTGAAGATGGCCGATGATGAGACGCTCGATCTGCCGCGTTGGCAGGATAGGAGAAATCGGCAGACTGGCAAGCTCTGAACGGGTCGCGGGGTTTAGCATTGGACCGTGTCAGAGTTCCTTGCACCGAGGAAACTGAACGGGAGAATCAGCAACTCCTTGTGAACCTTGATTTCGAACGCCCCCTACCTTCTCGGCTTTGAAACGCCGACCAAACGGAGCCAAGAGCATGTCGGAAGCGGAATCGATATTGAGTCCCTCGGAGCTGAGAACTCTGAGGCGTTTCAACACGCCGACGATATCGAACGCCATCGAGCTGTTCAACGTCCGGCCGCGACACACGGGCTTCTTGCACCACACGATCCGGTGCCTGCTGCCAGACCTGGGCGCGATCGTCGGCTATGCCGTGACCTCGAAGACGAAGGCGGCTCCGCCCGAGCCGGGGGAGCCGAGCGAGGACCTGCTGGGCGATTACTTCCGATACGTCGCCAGCCACCCCGGTCCCAAGATCGCCGTCGGTCAGGACCTCGATGAGCCGGCCGGATTGGGGGCCCAGTTCGGCGAGGTCACCGCGACCATCCATCAGAAACTCGGATGCGTCGGCCACATCACCAGCGGCTGCCCGCGCGACCTCGACGAGGTCCACGCCCTTGGATTCCAGCTCTTCGGCCTGAATCCCTGCGTCAGCCACGCTTACGTCCGACTGGTGGAGTTCGACACGCCCGTCGTGGTCGGCGGCGTCGAGATCCATTGCGGCGACCTGATCCATGCCGACAAGCACGGCGTTTGCTTGATCCCGCATGAGGTGGCCCATCGCCTGGCCGCCGCGTGCCTGGAGGTCGAGCGTCGCGAACGGCCGCTGCTGGAGTATTGCACCTCGGACGAATTCGATCTGGAGGAATACATCAGGCTGCGGGGCGTCGCACACGCCCAGATCCTGGAGTGATGGCGATCGAGCGTGACACGGACGCCGCCGACCCGGCTCAACCAACGCGTCGTGGATGTGGCGGGGTGACGCTGACGGCCTCGTAGCGCTGGTTGCGGCCGACGGCTTCGTCGGGGCGGATCTCGTCCAGGCGCTTCCCTTCGACGTGCCAGCGTCCCTTGCGGAATTCGAACAGGGCCGTGGCATGCCTCGGTATCTGGAGCAGGTCGAAGGGGGCGGGCTCGAAGCGGACACAGACCAGGGCCAGCAGGTGGCGCGTCTGACGGTCTCGAGCCCAGAGAACCTCATCTTGCCAGTGCGCCGATTCCCATTTCGATTGCTCGGCGGGATCGGACCGGCTCAACGCCGAGATGAAGCGGGCCTCGAGCCATTCCCGCTGTTGATGGAATAGCTCTCGGGCGTGGTCTACGTGGACATCCTCGACCATCTGACGAAGCGGTCGTCGAATGATTGCCCAGGCCAGGAGTACGCATACCAGCAGAATGCCGGCCAAGATCAGCGGTCCCATGATCGAATCCCCGGCCTCTTCCTTGGATTGGCGAGCAAGACTTTTATTGTAGGATCGAATCGTCGCCGTCTGCAAGTGACGGATTTCTTCAGAAACGATTCACCGAGGAGCAGGCACATTGATGGATTCATCGGCGCGGAGTCGGAGGGGCCGAAAAGCCGCCTCCCGGACCTTCGGCGCGCACATGTCCATAGCGGGGGGCTGTGATCGCGCGGTCTGGGCGGCCCACGCGGTCCCGTTCGAGACCGTCCAGCTCTTCACCAAGAACAATAATCGGTGGGACGCCTCGCCGATCTCGGACGAGCACGCGGAGTCATTCCGCTCGGCCCTGCGCCAGACGGGCCTCGTCAGCCCGGTGGCCCACACATCTTATCTGATCAACCTCGCCAGCCCCGACGACGCGCTCTGGAAGAAATCGATCGATGCGATGACCGTGGAGGTCGAGCGCTGCGGCCTCCTGGGGATCGGCGATCTGGTGGTCCATCCCGGAGCGCACATGGGGACGGGCGAAGACGCCGGGCTGTCGCGCGTCGCCCTGGCTCTCGACGAGGTCCACCGCCGGACCGAGGGGTCGCCCGTCGTGATCGATCTGGAGACGACCGCGGGGCAGGGGACCTGCCTGGGCCACCAATTCGAGCACCTCGGGGCGATCTACAGCCGGGTCGGCCGGCCGGAGCGGCTGGGTGTTTGCGTGGATACCTGCCATATTTTCGCGGCGGGCTATCCCTTGGGCACGCCAGCGGAGTACGATAAAACGATCGACCGGCTGGACCGGTCCGTCGGCCTCGATCGAGTCCGCGTCTGGCACCTGAATGACAGTTGTCGGGATTGCGGTAGCCGCGTCGATCGCCACGCGGGGATCGGGGCCGGTCGCATGGGTTTGGAGCCGTTTCGACACCTAGTGAACGATCCGCGGTTCCGCGATCTGCCGATGATCCTGGAGACGCCCAAGGGGACCGAAGATGGCGAGGATCTGGATATCCGCAATGCGCGGATCCTCCGGCAACTCGTCCGGCCCGCGCGTGCGTCCCGGTTCAATGGACGATCTTGACCGGTGACGGGAATGGCCCGTCATGTCCGCGATTCGTCGGCGATCGGCGATGAGCGGGACCGTGGTGAATTGTGTGGGTCATGTCTAATCCTCAACTGAACGGACAGGCCGTGGCGCTGGCCCCCCCGGTCGCCCCGGCGACGGGCGCGGTCGAGCCGGGTTGGTTCATCAACCGCGAGCTGAGCTGGCTGGACTTCAACGAGCGGGTGCTGGAAGAGGCACGCGACCCGTCGAATCCCCTGCTGGAGCGGCTCCGCTTCCTGGCCATCTGCGCCTCGAACCTCGACGAGTTCTTCGAGGTCCGCGTGGCCGGCCTCCAGGCCCAGCTCTACGAGAACCTCGAGCCGCAGGATCCGCCCCCCGATGGCCTGGGCCCCCTGGCGCAGCTCATCGAGATCTCCCGGCGCGCGCACGACTTCGTCAACCGGATGTACGAGGTCTGGTATACCGAGGTCCGGCCGCAGTTGCTCAAGCACGGGATTCGGATCTGCTCTCCGAAGGATCTGACCGAGGCGCAGACGGCGTATCTGGATACGTACTTCGACACCCAGGTCTACCCGGTCCTGACGCCGCTGGCGATCGACCCGGCCCACCCGTTCCCGCACGTCCACAACAAGAGCTTGAACCTGCTGCTGCGGATCGAGTCCGAGAAGCCGCACGCCCGCCCGCGTTATGCCGTGCTCCAGGTCCCGTCGGTGTTCAACCGCCTGGTGCCGCTGCCGGAGGAGGCCGACGGTCAACGTCGGTTCGTACTGCTCGAGGACGTCATCGGACCCCGGCTCGACGTGCTCTTCGGCGGCTATCGCACCACCGAGCGGGCGGCGTTCCGCGTGACGCGGAATAGCGACCTGACGATCCTGGAGAACGAGGTCCGCAGCAGCCTGCTGTCGACCATCGAGGAGACGCTCCGCCAGCGAAAGTGGGGCGCCGCGGTCCGCCTGGAGATCTCCGACCGGGCCGATGAGAGCCTGCTCGCCCAGTTGCTCTCGGCCTCGGCGCTGGAGCTGGAGGATCGGGATGTGTACAAGGTCCCCGGCCCGGTCGACCTGACGGTGCTCGCGGCCTTGTGGAAGCTCGAGGGATTCCGCGACCTGAGGGAGTCCCCGTTCGAGCCGCAGTTGCCGGCCGTGCTCGCGAACCGCAAGAATGTCTTCGCGGCCATCCGTGACCAGGACATCCTCGTCCATCACCCCTATGAGTCGTTCGGCTCGGTCGTCCAGTTCATCGAACAGGCGTCGGAAGATCCCCAGGTGCTGGCGATCAAGATGACGCTCTACCGCACCGCCGACGCCAACCCGATCATCACGGCCCTGGCCCGCGCGGCGGAGAACGGCAAGCAGGTGACGGCGCTGGTCGAGCTCCAGGCCCGGCTCGACGAGGAGAACAACATCGACAAGGCCCGCATGCTCCAGAAGGCGGGCGTGCACGTGGTCTACGGGATCGTCGGCCTCAAGACCCATTGCAAGGCGGCGCTGGTCGTCCGCCGCGAGCACGACGGGATCCAGCGGTATGTCCACCTGGGCACGGGGAACTACAACCCGACGACCGGGCGGCAGTATACCGACCTGAGCCTCTTCACCTGCCGGCCCGAGTTCGGCGAGGACGCCAGCTCCCTGTTCAACCTGCTCACCGGCTATTCGCAAGGGAACAAGTGGAACCGGCTGATCGTGGCTCCCAAGCACCTGGCCAACCGGCTCGGCGCGCTGATCGACCGGGAGCGGATCAACGCCGAGGCCGGCCTCCCCGCGCGGATCATCGCCAAGATGAATTCGCTGGTCGACCCGAATATCATCGAGATGCTCTTCCGCGCCTCGCAGGCCGGCGTACGGATCGACCTGATCGTCCGGGGGATCTGCTGCCTCCGCCCCGGAATCCCGGGGGTTTCGGAGAATATCCGCGTCATCAGCATCATCGACAAGTACCTGGAACATTCGCGGATTTCTTACTTCCAGAACGGCGACGATCCCGAGGTCTTCCTGGCGTCGGCCGACTGGATGCCGCGGAACTTCCGCCGTCGCGTCGAGATCATGTTCCCGATCGAGAATCATCAGCTCAAGCGGCGCGTGGTCGACGGCATCCTGGGCGTGCTGCTGGCCGATAACGTCAAGGCACGCGAGCTCCAGCCGGACGGTACGTATCGCCGCGTGCCCCCGCCCGGCCCGAACGATCCGGTCATCCGCTGCCAGGTCGAGTTCCAGAACATGGCCATCGAGCTGTGCGAGACCAGCCCGATCAGCCACCCCGCGACCGCCCTGGGGGCGACGGCAGGCGCGTGAAGCCGCTCTACCGAACACCAACAGTTTTCCCGGGGATTTCCTGCCTGATCCGGATCACTCGCCCTTTCCCCCGGCCAGGCGCCGGATTAGCCTCGGCGTGGCGACCCATGCGAGCTCGTAGCGATCGGTTGATCCGGGAGCGGTCTCGAGGGCGGCGATCCCCCCTTTCCTCAGCTCGCAGACCTGCGGCCCCGATTGCGAGGATCCGAGGACCAGTAGCGCGATCAGGTCCGACAGCGCGGGATTGTGGCCGACGATCATCAGCCGGTCTTCCGAGCGTCGACTTAGCCAGTTCTGGATGGCCTCGGCGTCGGAGCCGGCCCGGAGGATGTCCGCGGTTTCCACCAGGTCGGCCGCGTCAAGGCCGTCGGCGACGATCTCGGCCGTCGATCGGGCACGCGGGAGGGGGCTGGTCACGATCCGGTCGATCTCCAGGTCCAATCGTCGCAAGCCGCGGGCGACCACGCGCATCCGCTTCTCGCCCTTCGCGGTCAGGGGACGCTCGTCGTCCGGGATGCCCGGCGTCCCGGGCTCGACGGCGATCCCGTGTCTCAAAACATACAGCGATTTCATCAAAACCTCATGTCTTTGTCGAAGTCTGAAGCGGGTCCGGGCCGCCTACACGCCCCTCTTCCAGCTCGCCGCCTCCTCGCCGTCGATCCGGAGAGTCAGGCACTTGGCGCTGCCGCCGGACTTGATGAACTCGGAGAAGCCGAGCGGGCGCACCGCGAACCCGGCGTGCTCCAAGGTGGCGGCCAGTTTGGGCGCCCCCTCGTTGAGCACGACCGTCTTGCCGACCACCACGGCATTGCAACTGAAGGAAGCCGCCTCCTCGACGGCGACCTCGATCAGGTTCGGGACCCTGTCGCGGAGCACGTCGCGGCCGTACTCGTCGAAGGCGCCCGGGTAGTAGAGCGCCCAGTCGTTCGCCAGCGGGCAGAAGCAGGTATCGAGGTGGTAGAACCGCGGGTCGACCAGCTCCATCGGCAGGACCTCGACGCCCAATCGCTCGCCGACCCACTGGTGGCTCCGCACGTCGCTCCGGAATCGATAGCCGGCGAAGAGCGTGTCGCCGCAGAAAAGGGCGTCGCCGGCTCCCTCGAAGAGCCATCCCTCCGGGAGGTCAACGACCTCGAATCCGCGACGCCGCGCCCAGTCCTCGAAGTGGGACGACTCCCCCTGACGGACGCCGAAGCGGAACCGCGAGCCGATGAAGAGGTTGCGATAGACCAGCCCGGCATTGGCCGTGAAGACCAGGTCGGGCAGGCCGGGGACCGGATCGATCAGATCCACGACCACACCCAGCTCCTGGAGAGTCTCGTGGAGCGCGTTCCACTGCGATCGCGCGCGCTCGGTGTCGCTGCCGACCCGGACATTCATCCAGGGGTTGATCTCGTACTCGATCCCGAAGTAATCCGGCGGGCACATCAGGATCCGGGGCGTGTTCGGGTTGTCCATGGCGTATCGATCGGGCAGGCGTGCCACCCGAAGTCACTCCTCGGCCGATGTCAGTCCGGCGACCAGCGAACGCAAGAAGGGCTCGACGTCGGTCACCAGGCCGATGGTCTGGAAGGTGCCGCGATCGTTCAACTTGGTCACGGTCGCAGGGTTGATGTCCACGCAGACGACCTTGACGCTTGCCGGCAAGAGGTTCCCCGTGGCGATCGAGTGCAAGGCCGTGGCGATCAGGAGCGCGAAGCCGACTCCGTGGATCGCCGCACGCATCCGATCCTGGGCCACGAGCGTGTCCGTGATGACCTCGGGGAGGGGGCCGTCGTCGCGGATCGAGCCGCCGAGGACGACATCGATGCCGGCGCGAATCGACTCGTACATGATCCCTGATGTGAGGACCCCGCTCTCAACCGCGCGGGCGATGCCCCCGATGCGCCGGATCGTGTTGATCGTGCGCAGATGATGCTCGTGGCCGTGCTCGATTGATTCTCCCCGCGACATCGAGACGCCCAGGCTGGTCCCGTAGAAAGCCTGTTCGATGTCGTGGGTCGCCAGGGCGTTGCCGGCGAACAGCACCTGGATCCAACCGTCGCGGATCAGCTTCGCGACATGGCTCGCCGAGCCGGTGTGCACGATGGCCGGGCCGCCGACCATCAGCACCTTCTTGCCCGCGGCGCGGGTCGCGCGGATCGCTTCGACAACCCCCCGGATGCTGACCGCCTTCGGCTTCTCGCTCGAGACCGCCGAGTTCATGAATCCGAACAGGCTGACCTCGCGGGACCGCTCGATCGGCAGCACGCGCACGCCCGCGTGGCCGACGACGATCGGCATCCCGATCGCGACGTGGCACATCGGGATGCAGCGCAATCGGCCGGACTGGCGATCGACGACGATGCCGCAGTCCATCTCCTGGTCCTCGACGTCGACCCATCGGCCGCCCACCCGGACCTGGGTTGGCTGGCTGGTCGTGCTGTAGAACTCCTCGGGGAACGCGCCGGCGATGTCGGCCGCGACGACCCGGGCGTCTTCCGGATGGACGGGCGAGGCACCGTGCTCGACCAGGTCGCCCAGGATCGCGCCCAGCGTCTCTTGATTGTCGGCCTGGATCGCGATGCGTGCATAACTCGGGTCCGACCGGTGCACGCCGATCCTGCACTCGCGGATCTCGAACGTACCGCCCATCAGGAGGATGCGATCCAGGATCTTGGGTAGCAGCAACGAGTCGACGATATGGCCGCGGACCTCGACCTCTTCGACCACGACCCCGGACTGGGACGGACCATCGGAAACCGGTGTGGCGGCTGGTCCTTTTCGGCCTGGTGGCTCTGTCATGGCGGTTCTCCTTCCCGATCCTCGGACTCGCGCGGATGCGCGACAGGGCCGGAGCCCGTTGTGGAAAAGTCCGGGGATTCCGTGAGGCGGTCGGACGTTCACGCCTAGTGCCTTGTCAATCGTGATTTGAGAAGTTGGAGTCCCGGCTTCAGCCGGTCCTCTCCGCCTCAAGGCGGTACTCCAACCGATCAATCGACGGTTGACAGCCCACTAGCCCAGCTCCTGCGATTTCCCGCATCCTACGCGTTTGCATTATATCCGCAAGTCGCGCGGATGTACCCTGGGCCAGCGGGCGGGATGCTGCGGGTGATTCAGTCCACCCCGAACGTTTGCCGCCGCCGATCGTGGTCGAAGGCGATCGCGCCGGCGACGCGGATCCGGGCGTCAGTCGAGGTCGGGTCGGGGCTGACGGGAACTCTTTCGAGCCGCGCGACCGCGGCGCGGGGGTCGAACGACGACCAGGTCTCGAACTCGGAGGACAGGTTTGCCAGCTCGCGATCCTCGGCGTGCTCGATCCGGTCTCGACTCGAGTCGAACAGGGCGGCGGCCACCTCGCGATCGTAATCGGCGACGTGCCGGATCAGCTCGCGTGGCGAGTAGACGCTGGTCGTGCGCGGGTTGGCGGAGGGGGGGCGAGAGGCCACGTATCGCCAGAAGAACTCGGGCACGAGTGACGGGTCGATCCGCTCGATGACCGGCAGCAAGCTGATGTGGCCAGAGTGGAGCTGTTCGGGCCGCTCGTGCATGAGCCCGTCGAAGGCCCGCATGACCTCGTCGATCGCCCGGCGCGAGGCCGGCTCGTCGCGCTTCTGATAACCCAGGGCCAGGGATGAGTAGACCTCGGCGCGGAACGATGTCAGGTTCGTCAACTTCGAGTTTTCGAAGAACCGGAGTGCTCGCGCCGGATCTCCCATGGGCAGCCTCGCGAGGACGGCCGGAATGCCCACGCTCCGAATGCCATGCATCTCCTTCCAGAACCATAAGGCCTCGGTCGGATCCTGCTCCATCATGCGGAGGCCCAGGACGACCCGGAATGAACCGCCGACGCGGGCTCCCTTGAAGTCCCTGGCGATGGCCAGGGCTGCGGTCGGGTCGGTCGGGGCGAGCATCGCGGCGAAGTAGGCCCGGTTATACTCCTTATTCCCCGTCATCTGGTTCGCGAGGACGACGCCCTCGGCGAAGAGCGACCTGGCCTTCTCGACCTCGCCCAGCTCGCGCAGGTGCTCGGCCGCTTCGCCGACCCACCGGAGCCGCTGGGCCGCATCGGGCACGGCCCTGGCGTGGAGCGCCGCACGATCGAGCAACGCGAGCTTGCGGGGGCGTTGCGTGGACGGGAGTGCATCGATCACGCCGATCAAGGCCCCGGCTCGTACGGCGGGGTCGGCGATCGACTCGGCCACCGAGGCGGCCTCTTCCGGGTCGGTTTCGGCGATCGACTCGGCGATCGTGGTCTGGAGCCGGCCCTCCCAGACCTTGCTCGCAAACCGCGCCGATTCCAGCTTGTCCAGTACGGACGCGGGATCGACCATGGCGAGGGGTCGCAAGGTGTCGTACCTGGTCCGATCGTCCCCTTTCTCGACGACCACCTTCCAGAGCGGCTCGATCAGCCGACGCACCAACGCCCGCGATTCCTCCGGCGAGATCGACTCGGGGAGCATCCGTATCTCGCGGCCCGGGCGCTCGTTGCCGCGCGTCAGCTCGACCGCGACCTGATGCTCGCCCTCGCGGACCAACTGCCCATGAAATCGGAACCCCTCGGCACGCGCGAAGACGAAAGCCGGGCCTTGCCGGAAGCCGTCGAGGACGAACCGGCCGTCGGCGCCGCTACGGGTCGACATCGGCTCGGGACCGTCGCCGGACTGGAAGACCTCGACGTTCGCGACCGGCTTCCCCTGACGATCGACGACCCGTCCGCCGACCGACCGCAACGGTCGCAGGCGCATGGGCAGGAGCGTCTTCGGCGCCTCGCCGATCGGGATCCAGTCGGAGACGATCGGCTCCTTGCCGCTGGCACGGACGACGACGCGATAGGTCGAGCCGACCATGAGATTGTCCGGGGTCTGGAAGCGTCCATCGGCCGACGTTCGGAGCGGGCCTCCGCGCAGCTCGACCGAATTGGGCAGGAGCCAACCGCCGCCGCCCCTCGACCAGATCTCGACCAACTGGCCGGCGACGGGCTGGCCGGCCCCATCCATGACCCGTCCGGCGAGCCGGCTGGTCTTCTTGATCCGGATCGCAATGACTGGCTCCACGGCGCTCCGCCCCGGCCGTTCGACCAGCAAGACGTCCTGGGTGCCGATCGGCTCGGCCGAGACCCGCACGGCGACCAGTTGATCGCGGGCCGCCAGGTAGTTGATCGTCGCCCGGCCGTCCGGCCCGGTGAGGATGGCCAGGGGCGCGGCCATCGACTCGGGAAGGATGGCGGTGGCGCCGTTGAAGACGTCGAAGACCCTCGGGGTAGTCCGGGCCCCGGCGATCGGCTTGCCGTCTGGTCCCTCGATCCGGATGGTCCGCGGCTCCGGCTTCCGCATCACCAGTCGGTACTGGGCAGGGTACAGCGATTTCGCCGTGATGGCCGAACCGGGCCGATAGGCGAGGAAAGTCATGCCGACGATGAACATCCGCCCCAATGGCGGGAGCTTCATGCGGAATTGACCCGCCGCATCCGTCCTGGTCTGGGCCTCGGCCTGGTATTCCTTGCCCGAGACGCTGGGAGGGACATGGAAGACCACCGTGACATCGGCGACGGGCTTGCCCTGGTCGTCGACCACCTCGCCCTCTGCCATCCGTGGTCCGGACACCTGGGCGAGGATCACCGCCGCCAGCAATGGGCCAAGAAACGTCGACATCGAACCGGCCTCCTCAATGGTGTCCAACATAACCCTGGATGCTTCGACGATCGGCGAATGTCAGCCCCCGGTACTGCGGACCGGCCGAGCGGGCTCGTACTGGAGCTCGCCGGCCTCGATCGCCAGGCCGAGTCGGTTCTGCGGCGGGGCCAGGGGGCAGGTCGCGTAGGGGATGAACGCGCAAGGGAAGTTGATGGCCTTGTTGAAGTCCAGGGTGACGACGTCCCCCTTCGGTGGATCGGTGGTGAGCTGTCGGGCGCCCCCGTGGGTGGTGCGGCCGCCGAT
>JBKQHM010000360.1:0-9326 GCA_052148775.1 Isosphaeraceae bacterium
GACCTTGCCACAACGGGGTGCCGTAGGGTGGGCACGGCCCACCAGTCGCACGCCCGGCGGGCGGTGCCCATCCTACGGGAGATCACCGCGTCGTCGAAGGCGGCTGCGCATCGGTATTGCGGCTCGAGGCGGTCTCCACGGCGACTTGCTTCCGCGCGTGGGCGGCCCATCGGTTGTGCAGCTCGTCGAGTCCCTCGATCTGGTAGATGTCGCGGAGCGCGGCGTCGGCGCCGGTCCGCTGCGAGTCGCGGACGAACTGGAGGAATCGCTCGGGGGGGCCCTGGTCTACCAGGAACCGCGTCAGCGAGACGCTCTGGGCGTAGAACAGCCGCCAGTCCTTCTGATCGGGGTAGTCCATCTTCATGAGCTGCCCGACCGGGAAGACCTGCCCGGAATCCAGCGGTTGTTGGAGATCCGCCACGCGATTGCGCTGCTCGGCGAGCGGCTCGGCCATCACCGCGATGCCCTCGTCGGCCCATCGCGGGATCTGCCGGGCCACGAACGCGTCGGCCAGGACGATGTGGGTCACCTCGTGCGGCAAGGTGGAGCTCAACAGCAGCGGGTTGTCGGCGCGGAGGTTCATCCGGCGGGACACGACGCGGACTCCGTCATTCGCCATGGTCGAGATCCCGGGCGAGATCTCCGGCTGGCCGGTGGCCTCGGCGTACGACCGGGGATTCGGGTGGAGATACAGGTCGCATCGCGGCGTCCAGGTCGCGCGCGTCGCCGGGGCGATCCATCGACGGGCCTGGGCGGTGCGGACCGACTCGGCGACCTCGCCCGCCTTGCGAGCCGTCGCTGCGTCGCAGTGGAAGATCCGGAAATTCGCCGTCTCGTGGACCTGCCATTCGATCGGGGCGGTGGCTGTGGCGGGCTCATCGGCGACCGCCCTTTCCGGCAGGAAGCCCTTCGCGGGCGAGGGCATGGGGGTCGCGCCGGCCGATCCGGACGGTCCCTTGAGGGCGAGGAGCGGTCCCGATTCCGATTCCGGGGCCGCCACGGGGAGATTCAGCGACTGCTCCGGTGTGGGCGCGGGTGCGGGTGGCGGGGCGTCATTCCTGGGTTGGGCAGGAGCAGCCCCGCGCGGCTTGCCGAAGAGTCGCGAGGGCCGACGGGCCGGCGGCTGGGGCTCGTCGGGCTCCGATCCGCGGACGATCAGGTTGTTCGACCGGCCGCCGGGCCGACGTTTGCCCGCTCGGCCCTCGGCGACGAGGTTGCGGAGGTACTCGCCTACCCAGTGGCCCGGGGTCAGTTGCTGGATCGCCCGGACCTCCGCCTCGATCGCGTCCCACTCGCCCGCCGTGCGGGGCCGGCCGTTGATCTTGCGGCAGACCTCCTTCGCCCGGCAATAGGCCCAGTGCGGCCGTCGATCCGGCGGCAGCCGGTCCTCGCCGGCCAGCGTGGCATAGAGGGCGCCTGCCTCGTCGTACTTCCCCCCCGTGAAGAGCTGGTCGGCACGCTCCAGGTCGGCATCCGCCCGCGGACGCTCCCCGCCGGGCGCGGGCGCGGGCGATGCGGCCTCGTCGGGCGGGGTGGCCGTGGCGGGTTTCGCGGGCTCGTTCCTCGCTTCGGCGTCCGGCGTGGCCGAGCCGGGGTTGATGTCCGCGTCCTCTTCCGGGGCGTCCGCCGACGGGGCCGGCTCCGGGACGGGCGAGAGACCGGGCCTCGACGCATGGCCGCCGTCGCGGTTGTCCTCCGGCCTGGCGATCATCGGCAGGTTGACGTCGGGGAGGCGCGTCGTGGAGGGATCGCGCGGAGTGCGGGCCGCCGATGCGCCCCGGGCCGGTGACGCCAGCGCGGAAACTCGCGCGGGCTCGGGCAAGGGCGGCGGC
This sequence comes from Isosphaeraceae bacterium, assembly GCA_052148775.1. Lineage (GTDB taxonomy): Bacteria > Planctomycetota > Planctomycetia > Isosphaerales > Isosphaeraceae > CAVZRC01. The sequence goes on from JBKQHM010000360.1 coordinate 1,833, forward strand.
TCCGCGAGGATCGGGGGCAAGGAACTCGCCGAGGGTCGCGGTTGCGGCTGAGGCTGAGGCTGCGGTTGAGGGTTCTGGGCCGGTGGCCGCTCGGCGGGCATCGGCTTCCGCGGGCTCTCGACGGCCGGCTTCGCGGCGGGGGAGGCGTTCGTTCGGGGCGGCCCGGGTTGTGTTGCGGTCGGCCGCGGCGGCCTGGCGGGTTCACTAGCCCGGCCGAGGATGGCCAGGTTATCGCGGTAGTGGGCCGCTTCGCGGGACCGGCCCGATGCCTCGGCCTTCCTGGCGAGAACCTCGTAGGACTGCCGGAGCAGGTCGAGGATCGTCGGCCGATCGCTGGCGGGGGCCTCGAGCAATGCGTCTTCGAGCAGGGTCAGGGCGGCGGCGTGGTCGCCGGCCTCGATCAGCTTACGCGCCTTCGAGATCGGCGCGTTGCCGATGGACTGGGGAGGAGTCCCGCCCCTTGCCCAGGGGGCCAGGACCAGCAGGCAGAGTCCGACCATGATCGTCGTGGCAGGCTGTCGCATGACGTCCCTGTCTGTTTCTCGCGTTCCGAGCGTTCCCCACGGTCCCGTTGCGGGCCGAGGGGCCAGCCGCGTCGTCCTGGTCGTTGCCGAGGCCCCGCGTGTCCTTGCGGGGATCGTCGGCGGGCCGGGAAGCGGCGAGCGGGATACGAACCCGATGCCTCGTCGGCTCCCGGAGAGTTCGAGGCTGGGGGAGTATGCTCGGAATCGGCCGGGCCGTCAACCGGAACTGAGGCGCGTCGCGCGTTGAGGCGGCGGCCCACTGTTTATGAAGATCTTCGTGCCCGCGGTACTCCTGGGGGCTACACCGGCTGCGCCGGCTTGACCCCAGCCACCCGGGTTCAGGGTTGCGAGAGTCGGGGTGGCTGGGGTCGAGCCCGCAGGGAATACCTCAATTCTCGCTCGGCGTACCCTGGATGAATTTCGGGCCGCGAGTCCGACGCATCATTCCTCGCGGGGGCGTGGGAGGCATCGGCGATCGATTCAGGTTGAGCGGGGGTGGGAGCGGAGTGGGGATGCGATCCGGTTTGGGAAGGCCGAGCATTTGGGCGGCCTCGACCTGGAATTGATACAGCTCGCCGTTGCCGGGCCGCCTCTGGTGCGACCATTCGACCGCCTTGTCATACCAATCGTGGGCGCGCTCCTCGTGGCCGAACTTGGAGTGGATCATGGCGAGGAAGAACCAGTCGAAGGCGTCTCCCTCGTCGGCCAGCTCGATGGATCGGTAGAGGGCGCTGCGCGACTGCTCCCAGTCGCCCATGCGAAAATAGGCGACGCCCAGTGTGTTCCAGATGTCGCGATCGTTCGGCGCCAGGTCGATGGCCCGCCTGGCGTAAGTCACGGCCTCTTGCGGGTTGCGCATCGAGGTCTCGGGGCAGGTGGCCAGCAGCCAGGCCCAGCCGTTGTAGAGGCGGGCGAGGGTATTCCGGCTCGTGGGCGGCAAGGACGCCTCCGGGAGGGTCTCCGCCATGGCGAGGATGCGCCGGAATTCGTCGCGGGCCTGGGTGTAATGCTCGGCGCTCCAGGATTGGGACGCCTCGAGGAGGAGGGACTCCAGCTCCCGCGTTCGCATTACATCCGCGCTGGGCGGCTGGAATCGCCGGGTCGAATGGATGCGACGCAGGTCGTCCCGCAAGAGGAACTCCCGGATCGTCCGCGATTGGCTGAGCATCTCGACGAAGGCCGACCAGGCCGGCACGCGGACCACCAGGACCAGGACCCCCATCGAGATCAAGAGCCCGAACCGGCCGAATCCCACGCGACGCGCCATGGCCTGGCGGTCGGAATCGGTCGCGAGCGTGTCGTGGGTCCGGTAGGCCAGGAAGGCGGCCCGGCCGGCCGTCGCGAACTCCAGCACCAGTTGGGTCGCGCCCAGCACGCCCATCAGGATGACCGGCAGGCTGAGATCGTGCAGGGCCTGCCGCACGATGTGGAACGAGCCGACGTCGATCGATTGTACGCCGCGATCGCCCCAGTCCGCGATCATCGACAGCACGCCGCCGACCGAGAGGATCAGGAACGTCAACGCACCGGCTTTGAGCAACTCCGGCCATCGGGTCCGGCGCAGGATCAGGCCCAGGGCCAGCGGCCATGCCGAGCAGAGCAGGATGATCGGTTGGTTCGCCGCGAAGAAGCCGTTCCATCGCCCGGCCGAACTCGTCGGGAGCCGCCAGATCTCCAGCGCGGCCATGGCGTAGTTCGCGACGGCACAGGCCAGCCGGACACCGCCGAGGGCCACCATCCAGTTGCCCAGCGCCGCGATCGTCTCGGCGCCGCTCGCAGAGTGGGGGACCTCGTCGCGATGAGCGATGGGGTGCCCGTCCAGCTCGATCGTCGAAATCAACCCCATGAGTCATCCCTCACGGTGTCGGGGGTGCCAGCGAGATCCCCCCAGGGTCCGAATCGAAATCCCGATAGACCGCTCGGTATCAAGATTGCCGGTGTGGGATCATCGACAACGCATCACGGTCGCTCGGTTGCCGTGTCCGTCCTCTCGGAGCTGGGGCGTGCGGAGGCCATGGCAGGCGGTCGACCGAATCCCGGCGCCCCGGCAGGATCCGAGGAATTGCGCCGATCGTGACTCTTTCGATCCGCTATCCCTCCCCACCACCGATCGACGCCCACCACCGATCGACGCCCACATCCGATCACTGACATTAGAGTCGTCCGGCCGCATGAAGTCCAACCAAAAAAGGGCGGATGACGGATGGATTGGGCAGCAAATCGGTCCGGCGTTGGATGATCCGACCTGGGGAAGCGGTCCGGAATCACGTTCCTATCTGGTGTAGGCATCTCGCGTTCATCCGGCAATGCCCGTGCCATGCGGGAAAAAAGGCCCCCCGATGCATGCTCGCCCCCGTGTCGGGCTCCCTCGACGACGCGAAAACACACCTGGCCCGATACCATGACGGGGAATGCGATCCTTCCTCATTCTCCATCGAATCCTCGACTGGAGAGCCGACAGCGGGCGGTTCGGTTACGTTTTTCCTGGTAGAGTGGTCGAGACGGACCGGTTTCTGACTTTTCGACCCTCCATGGATTATACGGCACGACCATGAGTGCGACTCCGAACGCCCGCGGGATCGGGTATTACGCGGCCACAGGGCTCTCTTTGTGGCTGGGTTGGGGAATTCGCGGGAATTTCGGCCACGAATACGGCGCGATGATGCCCGGGGCGCTCGCGGCCCTGGCGGTGGCGCTGATGTCCGGACGGGTCGACTGGCAGCGCCGGGCCGCCGATTTCGCCCTGTTCGGGGCGCTGGGCTGGTCGTTCGGCGGCAGCATCTCCTACATGCAGGTGGTTGCGTATACCCATTCGGGCGACTCGCGGAGCGTGCTCTACGGATTCGCCTGCCTCTTCGTGATCGGCTTCCTGTGGGCCGCCCTGGGGGGCGTCGGGACTGCCCTCGCGGCCCTGGCGGATCGGCGATTCCTCTCGGACCTGTACCTGCCCATGGGGGTCGTCTTCTTCCTCTGGTGGCTGCAGGGGGCCGCCATCGAGCCGTGGCTCCGGCGGCAGGGCTACGAACTCAACTGGTACGACACCGACTGGGTGGCCGCGACGCTGGCCATGGCCGGCGGTCTGATCGTCTGCGTCGTCCGACGCCGGCTCGACCGCGCGAACGGGCTGATCCTCGCCATGGCCGCCGGCTGGTGGGCCGGGTTCGCCGTCCTGGTCCTGGGGTTCGGCCTCCGCATGACCCCGCCGCGCGGCGACAACTGGGCGGGCTGCCTGGGGATGACGCTGGCCGTCCTGGTCTATTGCCGATGGATCGGCCTGGGCGAGGTCGCCCGCGCCGGGCTGCTGTGCGGCTTCATCGGCGGGATCGGCTTCGCCGCGGCGTCGATGCTCAAGCTGGTCGAGATCACCAGCGGCTGGCAGACCAACTGGCACAGCATCCTCGAGCAGACGACGGGCCTGTTCAACGGCATCGGGCTGGCCGTCGCCATGGCGTCATTGTCGCGGTGGAACGGGCCGGTCGAGGACGTCGAGGCCCCGCACCGGCCGCCCGCGACCGAGCCGATGGCGCTCGGCTTCGTCGTGCTGGGGATCACTTACCTGAACCTGCGGAAGAACGTCGGCCAGTGGGTCAACTTCAAGGCCATGCCGCCGGAGATGGGGGGCCTCGCCGCGAGTACCTGGTTCGACCTGGGCTACCTCCTCGCGGCATTGACCCTGCTGGCCCTGCTGGTGCGGCACGCGAGGCGACCCCTCGCGATCGTGCCGGAGAGCCCGATGGGCCGTGGGCAACTGCTCTATCTCGTGCTGCTCTGGTGGCTGGTCGTCGGCAACTTCGAACGCGCCCTGGTCGCGTTCGCGCCCCAGCGGCTGGTGACCGAGGGCGTGCTCTACGTCGTGGCCCTGCTCTGCACGCTGCTCCTGCTCGCGGGACCGCCCGAAGTGGACTGTGCGAGTGCGACGCCCCCGAAGGACCGTGCGCGGCCGGGGCTGGCCTTGACGATCGCGGGGGGCCTGCTCGCGTCGGCCATCTCGATCGCCGCCGATTGGGCCATCGTCCGCAAGATCTACGGCGATCGTTATGCCGGCGCGCCGTACGCGAGGAAGCATATCCGGTTCGGCCCGAATGCGACGATCCATCGCACGGAGGACCGCTGAGAGTGGGGAGTGGGCCGTCGGATGACCGGCCGGGAGGCTGGTGTCAAGATGCGCGGTTCCCGGCGATGGCCCGGGCGCCCCGCGACGCGTTCGGTGCGAAGCCCTCGAGGCAATGCGGCCGGCGGTGGCGCAGCGAGTGCGGCCCGTCGATCGGGGCGCGGCTGCGGCGGAAGGTCCAGCGGATGTCGATCTGTTCGAGGGCCTCGGCCAGATGCCCGGCCGACTCGTAGCGATGGTCGGGATTTCGGGCCATCGCCTTGAGGATAACGGCCTCGTACTCGGCGGGAAACCCGGGTCGGACGTCGCTCGGGCGGCGGGGCGGTGTGCTGGATAGGTACGCGGGGAGGGACGGCAGGGCCACGTGGTCGGGGACATGGAAGGGCCGCTGGAGCGTCAACGCCTCGAAGATCGTGACCCCCATCGAATAGATGTCGCATCGGACCTCGTCCGCGGCGACGCGCAGCAGGCGCTCGGGCGCCATGTACATCGGGGTGCCGGCGCCGTCGCGCATCTGCTCGCTGGTGGCGACCTCGAGGTCTCGGCCCAGGCCGAAGTCGCACAGGTAGACCTTGTCGGGCCGGCGGTTGTCCAGGAGGATGTTCGCCGGCTTGATGTCGCGATGCGCGATCCGCTGCTCGTGGGCGAGGGCCAGCGCCCGCGTGGCCTCGGCGAGGAGCCGCGTCATGGCCCGGAGGTAGTCCCACTCGTCCAGGTCCACCAGGTGATGGGTCTCCGCATCCGGCCTGCCGTCGAGCCGGGCGGACCGGCTCCGCACGACCTCGCGCATCGTGGTCCCCTCGACGTAGGGCATCGCCATGAAATGATGGCCGTCGATCGAGCCGAGCTCGTAGATGGTCAGCAGCGACGGGCCCGCCAGGCGGACGCCTCGCTCGGCCTCGCGGCGGAACTGGGCCATGCGGGCGGGGTTGTGCGACAGGGACGGGTTCAAGATCTTGATGGCCACCAGTTCCGCGGACGCGTCGCACCGCATGGCCTTCCACACCTCGCCCTGCGCACCCCGCCCCAGGCGCTCCAGCAGCCGGTAGGGCCCGAGCTGATAGCCGGACCCCAGGGGACGCCTCGGCCCGCAGGACTGAGCCGGCCGCCTCGCCGACTCGGAATCGGACTGGGGGGCCCAACGCCGGGCGATCCGTATCCCGGTCGAGAGCTCCTCCATCACCCAGGTATGCGACGCGCCCGAGATCGAGCTGAGGACGCTCCCGAGGCCCCAGTCGCTTTGTCCGTTTTCGAAGAGCGACCGCGGCTTCATGTCCGTTTCGGCGATCATGGGCCAGGTTCCAGGGTCTGGAGAGATGGTTCGGAATTCGCACGCCTAGCGACAGCAAACCCAACGTTCACTCAAGGCTAGGCCCGGATTGCCCGTCGCGATCGCGATCGGTCCCGACGTTTACCAGAAGCCACATGGGCCTCATTCGGGCCGGGCCGAAATCAGGCACCTCGCCCGCTGCCGGCGATCCTTGACTCGGGCCTCCGGCGCGTCCATGATGTTCGTGGCCTCGAACCGACCGCCAGGGAACCGTCGCATGAACGACTCGCCCCCAGACCGCCACGACGACCACACCCATGACCTCTACGCGCTGACGCCCGACGCGATCCGGGAGCCGCCCCACACGCTGTTTCGTGCGATCCGCATGATCGGGCCGGGGCTGATCCTGGCGGCCTCGATCGTGGGCACGGGCGAGCTGATCAACACGACCAGCCTGGGCGCCCGGGCGGGCTTCAGCCTGCTCTGGCTGATCCTGCTGTCGTGCGTCATCAAGGTCTTCGTGCAGGTGGAGCTCGGCCGATACGCGATTACGCACGGCAAGACGACCCTGGCCGCGTTCGACACGCTCCCCGGCCCTCGCGTCGGCGCCTCCTGGGTGTGCTGGCTCTGGCTGATCATGATGCTGACGACCCAGGCGCAGATCGCCGCGATGGAGGGGACCGTCGGCCAGGCGGCACACATGGCCTTCCCCGGGGCCTCGAAGGCCATCGCCGAGGCCGCGGGCGGCCTGGTGACGTCCTGGGGCCCGTTCCTGTCGAGCCACCAGGAGTATGTCTGGGCGGCGGTGACCACGGTCGCGGCAATCTTATTGCTGCTCTCCGGCGGCTACCGACGGCTCGAGGTCATCACGACGGTCCTGGTGGCGGCGGTGACCCTGTTCACCGTGGCGAGCGTCCTGATCCTCCAGTGGACGTCGTTCCGCATCCACCTGGCCGACCTGGGCAAGGGGTTCGAGTTCGCCATGCCTTCCGCCGCGGTCGCCCTGGCTTTTTCGGCGTTCGGGATCACGGGGGTCGGCGCGTCCGAGCTGGTCGCCTATCCCTACTGGTGCATCGAGAAGGGTTATGCGCGGTACGCCGGGGCGCGGAGCGAGGCGCCCGCCTGGGCACACCGGGCGCGGGGGTGGATTCGCGTCATGCAGCTCGACGCCTGGTTCAGCATGGTCGTCTTCACCGTGGCGACGGTGGCGTTCTACCTCCTTGGCGCCGCGGTGCTGTACCCGCAGGGGCTCGACCCCAAGGGCCCCGAGATGATCCCGACGCTCTCTCGCATGTACATCCAGCCGCTCGAAGGCACCCCGCTGGTCTGGCTCCGGCCGTTCACGCAGGTCGGCTTCCTGCTTGGCGCGTGGGCCGTCCTGTTCAAGACGCTCTACGTGGCGACGGCCGCCAACAGCCGGCTCACGGTCGACTTCCTCTTCCTGGCCGGCATCTGGAGCCCGGCCGGTCCGTCGGGCCGGGACCGCATGGTCAAGGTCTTCTGCGTCGTCTATCCGACACTGTCCCTGGGCCTCTATTACGCCTTCCGCGAGCCCCAGGCGTTGATCAAGGCCGGCGGGATCGCCCAGG
>JBKQHM010000361.1:0-3574 GCA_052148775.1 Isosphaeraceae bacterium
AATCCGGGGTTGTTGAATCAAGGCGTCCTCTACACGACCGAATCGGTGGACGGCCCCGGTCGAATCCTCCTCGATCCCAACGCGCTCTCGGCGGATGGGACCGTGGCCCTGGCCGGTACCGCCGTCAGCAAGGACGGCCGGCTCCTGGCCTACGGCATCGCGGCGGCCGGTTCGGACTGGAACGAGTGGAAGGTCCGCGACGTCGCGACCGGGCAGGATTACCCGGATCACATCAAGTGGATCAAGTTCTCCGGGGCGGACTGGACCCCCGATGGCAAGGGCTTCTTCTACGGTCGCTTCCCAGAACCGAAGCCCGGCGAGGATCTCAAGGGGGCGAACTACCATCAGAAGGTGTATTACCACAGGATGGGGATCGATCAGGCCGCGGACCGATTGATCTGGGAGGACTCCGAGCACCAGGAGTGGCGCGCCGTCCCCCATGTGACCGACGACGGCCAATACCTCATCCTGACCCTCGAGAAGGGGACCGACGCGAAGTATCGCATCCTCTACCGGCCTCTCGGCCAGTCGGACGTCAAGCCAATCCACCTGGTGGGCGAGTTCGACGCCGAGTACGATTTCATCGACAACGACGGGCCGGTCTTCTGGTTCAAGACCAACAAGGATGCCGCTCGTGGTAAGGTTGTCGCGATCGACGCCCGTCGCCCCGAGCCCCACAACTGGGTCGTCTTGATTCCCGAAGCGGCCGAGACGCTCGAGTCCGTTCATCTGGTATCCGATCATTTCCTGGGTGTTTATCTCAAGGATGCCCACTCCGTCGTCCGGGTCTTCGACCTGAAGGGCCATCACGTCCGCGACGTTGCGTTCCCGGGCCTCGGCACGGCCTCCGGATTCGGGGGCAAGCGGAAAGACCGGGAGACCTTCTACTCGTTCGCCTCGTTCACGACACCCTCGACCATCTACCGATACGACGTGGCCACCGGAAAGAGCACGGTCTGGCGGCAACCCAACCTCAAGTTCAACCCGGCTGAATACGAGACGACGCAGGTCTTCTATGAGAGCAAGGACGGCACGAAGGTCCCGATGTTCCTGAGCCACAAGAAAGGGTTGCAGCGCGACGGGACAAACCCCACCTTGCTCTACGGCTACGGCGGCTTCAACATCTCACTGACACCGAGCTTCAGTCCGAGTGCTTTGGCCTGGATGGAAGGGGGCGGCCTGTATGCCCTGCCCAACCTGAGGGGCGGCGGCGAGTACGGCGAGGACTGGCACCAGGCGGGCACGAAGCTCAAGAAGCAGAATGTTTTCGACGACTTCATCGCCGCGGCGGAGTGGCTGGTCGCCAATCAGTACACGTCGAGCCCCAAGCTTGCGATCTCGGGCGGGTCGAACGGCGGCCTCCTGGTTGGCGCCTGTCTGACACAGCGCCCGGACCTCTTCGGCGCCGCCCTACCGGCTGTCGGCGTGATGGACATGCTCCGATTTCACAAGTTCACGATCGGCTGGGCCTGGGTCGACGATTACGGATCATCCGAAGACAAGGAGCAGTTCGAGGCACTTGTCGCATACAGCCCGTTGCACAACCTCAAGCCGGGGACCTGCTACCCTCCGACGCTCATCACCACGGCCGACCATGACGACCGCGTGGTCCCGGCGCACAGTTTCAAGTTCGCCGCGGCGTTGCAAGCGGCCCAGTCCTGCGAGAAGCCGGTCTTGATCCGCATCGAGACCAAGGCTGGACACGGGGCCGGCAAGCCCACTACCAAGCTCATCGAAGAAGCCGCCGACAAATGGGCGTTCCTCGTCAAGGTGCTGAGAATCCCGGCGGAGGCGGCCCTGAGTAAGAACTCCGCTACGTCAGAGGCGAAGAAGGTAACGTAGGCGGTCCTCTACTGCCGCCATTGTATCGGAGGCGATCGTCCCAATTCGTCGACCGAGTCTCAACTTGGAGATCGCACGGACCTGATCGGTCATGATGAAGCTCGGTTTTGTTAACCCGCCCTCGGGGGGATCAACCGCGATGTGTACGTTCAAGCCGCGCTCCGTGGTCGTGATGGCCGTGATCATGATCAGACCGGCTTGACTCCGGTTGAAACGATCCTCTGACACGACCAATACAGGGCGGATGCCTCCTTGCTCGTGACCGATAATCGGATCCAGATCGACGATCCAAACATCACCTCGAAGAGGAGGGACATTAGTCTTTCCCTTGCTCATAAGGAAAGTCCTCCAACCCGTCAGCTAAGGTGCAATCCCAGGCGCTGATCTCCTGCTGATAATCGGCCCAGGCTTCCGGATTAGCTCTCAGGGCAGAGTACCCAGCATCGAGTTCCTTCCAAAATCGGGCTGCGCGATACTCACGAACCGCCGTTTCGACGATAGCCGTCATGGTCGTTTCCGCTTGATCCGCAAGCTCACGGACCATATCGAGGGTCTTTTTGTTGATACGAATCGTATGGCTTTCCATCCTGACCTCGATACCGGCCAAGCCTCTGTGAGCGACCTAACATCGACTTTCGATGCGATTTCGTCGCTACAGGAAGTTTACTTTTTTGTAGACCGATCTGTCAACAGGAGGATGCCTCCCGGGGTCTCGCTGCGTGCCCATCTCGACATGAACACGGACACAAAAGCATGGAAGCAAACGTGAATGCATTGTGTCTCGTGCGAAGTCCGCGAGGAGGACGCGAACCGAAAGTATGGCTGCTCTGTCAGTTCCGCAGGCAAAGTGGCAATTGTCGCGGCCTCCATTAGGATGGACATGATAAGGGCAGTAGGCCACCGTGGCCTACTGCCCTTATTCAATGTAACATCCACACTTCCTTGATTGATTTCTTCGAAGCAATCTGTCGGTGCGAATGCTGCTTGGATGGGCGATTGACTCTGTGATGATACTCGAGCCGGGAGGAGTCGATGTCATTGTCCTTGGAATCAGGGCTGATTGAGAATGCTCTCGATTATCTCCTGAGTGCTGCTTCACGTTGAGGTTCGCGAGGAAGAAGCGAAATCACGAGTGGCCAAGGGCCTTAGTTTCTGCTTGAATCTCTTGAACCAACACTTTTTCAATGATCAAGACTTCAATAAGAATAACCGAAATCTAGTTGTATTGTATTTAGATGCATTTGAGGCGTGCCGCAAGAGCAGGGCTTTTGTGGACCAACGGCTGGGCGAAATTCAGCCCTCCATAGACGCGGCAAATGATGCACTAGAGTGTCCGATCTGTGAACAAAATACTCTAGTCATTGGCGATGGTGATCCACACTGCCCCTTCTGCGGTTATTTCATTTCCTCCTCGGATCTCGCAGAGGAAATGAATGAATATGATTCATTAAATGAGTGCCCAAACTGCTTTAAGGAGACTTGTTTCCCTCGATTTGGCATGAACGGCGACGGGGACTACTATTGCACGTCGTGCGGCACTAGCGGTCACTATCATCGATGCAATAAGTGTGGGCGACTATCGGGCGAGGAAGGCGTCTGCTCAGACTGCTTCCCCGCCAGCAATTCCCGGTGTCGCAAACACGACTCAACCTATTTTTTCCATATTAACATCCATCCCACCGTTTGTCCCCTCGACGGAAGGTCGAGTTGCTCTGCGCGGTCTTTTTCGTCG
>JBKQHM010000362.1:0-4060 GCA_052148775.1 Isosphaeraceae bacterium
CTACAACTGGTCCGCGAACGCGACCGCCGGATCGAGCCCGGCGGCGGATGACGTCGATCTGCTGACGGTGCTGGAGCACGAGCTGGGGCACATGATCGGCCTGCCGGATAACGACCAGGCCGGCGACCTGATGGACATCACCCTGGGTCTGGGCGTACGGCGATCGCCGACAGCCGCGGACCTGACGGCGATCGCCGGGCCTTCGATCACCGCCGTTCCGATCATCGATCCGCGACCGGTCTCCGGCGCGACGGTGGACGCGGCCCTGGCGTCGATCGCGGACAACGGTGATGCGCCGGGTCTGGCGGCCAGCCCAGGCGCCGCGGTCATCACGATGGGCCCGGTCCCCGGTCCGGGCGAGAGGGCGAGGAAGAAGGATCGCGGTTCCCTCCTCGCTCGCCCCTACCCGCGGCACATCACCGGCTCGCGATTTCCCGACAAGGGGCGCGGCATGGGGCAATCGACGTCCGCCAATGCCGCGTCCGCGGTGAAGGCCCGTGGCGACTCGGGGGCCGGGGCGAGTTTCGGGGAGTGATTCCCGGCCGGCCGCCTATCGGCGCGGCCCGCAGCAGGTCGCCGGCCACTTGCCGGCCAGGAAGCAGTCCGAGGCGGTGACATCGAAGAGCGTACCGGGTGGGTCGTCGACAGCAGGGACTTCGGCCGCGCAGATCAACACGGCCCTGGCGCGCCCGAGACGATTCCCTGCCGCCGGAGTCGGGCGACTCGGCGGGGAGCTCGCCGGGGAGGCGGTGACCCGCAGGCGGCCTTCCGCGTCCCACTCTGTACTCCGGATCGCGAAGACTCCCTCGCGTCCCGATACGCTGATCAGGACGCCGCGTAGGCCGTTCCGGCAGTTGGATCGGATCTCGACCGCGTCCTCGAGGGTCATCGGCTTGCGGGCAGGTGCCTGGCTCGTTTGCATCTTTTGGGTCCTTTCAAGAAGGTCGCAAAGAATTTCGATCGTGGGCAATTTCACGTAAAACACGTTTATCAGGTATCACGTAACGAAGAGGATGACGTGCCTCCCCTCAGGGAGCCCTTCGGGACGTGATCCATCCAGGGGCTGGCGAGCAGGCCATACTCGCCGACCCTGGCGAGCGCGTTGGCGATCTTGCCGTCAGGGCAGATAAACACCCAATCCTCGACCTGATCGCAGGCACGCTCCAGGATGTCGCTTCTTCGCGCATCGGTATTCATACAGGTGCTCGCCTCGCGGCCAATCTTTGATGTTTTCGGGCTCATGTGAAGCCCCCTACTCTCAGAATGCCGCCATTTGCAAAAAACTTGAACGCATCGCGCGCGGATTTAAGCCGAAAAGCGACGTAATGCTTTACGCAGCATGAATAAAAAATTTTTTTCCGAGCCGAATCATTTGCGCGCGGCGGGTCGGATTCACGGGTCGTCGGGGCCCCAGAGGTCTGGTACCGCGGCGAGGCGCCTGATAGCCTCCGGGTCGGGCGACGCGCGAATCGCCCGGAGTCGCGGCAACGACACGCCAAGAATGAGAGGAACGGTCATGACCATCGAGACGGCACGGAGCTTCTTCCTGTGGTGCACGGTCATCAATTACGGGATGCTCTTGTGGTGGGCCTTGCTCTACCGGTTCGCGCACGACTGGATGCTCCGGTGGGTTGGCCAGTGGGTGCGCGTGTCATCCGAGCACTTTGCGATCCTCAACTTCGCCGGGATGACGCTCTACAAGTTGGGGATCTTCCTGTTCAACCTGGTCCCTTGCATCGTCTTGTATATTATCTGAGCGATGCCGAGACGACAGACATCCGCCGGGGCCGCGACGACACCGACCATGAATCCCGACCTGATTGCCTTGATGCGATGTCCCCGGTGCCGAGGCGAGCTATCCGTCGAGGGCGAGCCCGCCCGCGAGCTGGCCTGCCGGGCGTGCGCGGGGCGGTTCCCGATCGTCGAGGGGATTCCCCGGCTGGCGGGCGAGTCGTACGCGTCGAGCTTCGGCCGCCAGTGGAACCGATATGACGTGATGCGGCCCGAGGAGGACGAGGCGACGTTCCGGGTGAAGACCGGGGTCTCGGCGAGCGAGCTGTCGGGCCGCCTGGTGCTCGACGCCGGCTGCGGCGGCGGCCGGTACGCCCGGTTGCTCGGCGCCCAAGGCGCCCGGGTCATCGGGGTGGACCTGAGCGCCGCCGTCGAGAAGGCCGCCGCGCTCTGCGCCGGGATGCCCGACGTCGCGATCGTTCAGACCGATTTGCTCGACCTCCCGATCGCCGAGTCCGCCTTCGACCTGGTCTACTCGATCGGCGTCTTGCACCACACCCCCGACCCGCGGCGGGCTTTCGCCCAGATTGCCCGTCGGGTCAAGCCCGGAGGACGGCTGGCCGTCTGGCTCTACCGTCGCAATACTGCCCCGCAAGAATGGCTCAACGCCGGGCTCCGGGCCGTCACGACGCGATTGCCGGCCCGGGTGCTCGAGCCCCTCTGCGTCGGGCTCGGCGGCCTCGGCAGCATCCCGATGCTCAACCGGACCCTCAACAAGGTGGCGAACTTCTCCAACCACCCCGACTGGACGCTCCGCGTCTGCGACAACTTCGACTGGTACGCCCCCCGATACCAGTCGCATCACACGATCGACGAGCTCAAAGGCTGGTTCGCGGAGGAAGGGTTCACCGACATCGTCGAGCTCGCCCCGGCGAAGGCCGGATCGCTCTACGATCGGGCCTATCGCCACAACCTCATCATCGGCAGCGGCGTCAATGTGGCGGGGAGGCGGGAGTCGGCCGTTCAGAGCGTGTGATGAACCTCTCGCCCTTGGTTCGGCGCGGGTCTCCAGACCCCGCCGTCCGCGGAGGTCTCCCGCCAAGTTGGAGACCTTCGGTCGGGCGCGTGGGAAGGTCGGGGGTCCTTGGCACAACTGGCCGCGTGCCCTTGGTTCGGCGCGGGTCTCCAGACCCCGCCGCCCGCGGGAAGGTCTCCCGCCAAGTTGGAGACCTTCGGTCGGGAGACCTTGCCACAACTGGCCGCGTCAGATCGCGGATCGCACTCTCAGGCCCCTACTTGGCCGCGGGCGGCCAGAGGGCGAAGCCGGTCATGTTGGTCTTGATCCGGTAGAGGCTCTTGCCGGCACAGATGTACAGAGTCTTGCGGTCCTCGCCGCCGAACTCGACGTTCGCCGGGGATTCGGGGGTCGGGATGATCTCCAGGAGCTTGCCGTCGGGCGAGAAGACATACGCGCCGGCCTTGTCGCCCGAGCCGGCGGCGGCGACGATCCGGCCGTCGGTCGTGACCGTCATGCCGTCGATCCCGCGCCCGTCCTTGAACTCGTGGATCACGCGAGGATTCGTGACCTTGCCCCGGTCGCCGATCCGGGCCGCGACGAGCGTCCGCCGCCGAGGTCCGTTGTCGGAGACGTAGAGCGTCTGGCCGTCCGGGCTGACGACCAGGCCGTTGGGCTTGAGGACGTCCAGGTCCAGGGACGTGACGAACCCTTCCGGCTCGATGACGTAGACTCCTTCGAATTCGAGGTCGCGCGGCTCGTTGCCGACGTAGCGCGGGTCGGAGACATACACCAGCCCATCCCGGCCGACGGCGACGTCATTGGGGCTGTTGAACCGCTTGTCGTCGACGTTGTCGGCCAGCGTCTTGACGGTGCCGTCGCGATAGGTGATCGAGACCCGCCGGTTGCCGCCGACGTTGGCCCCCTCTGCGGCGATGAGCTGGCCCTTGGCGTTGAAGATCAGGCCGTTGGCCCGCCCGCTGGGCTCGCGGAAAACCGTCGTCTTGCCGCTCTTCGGGTCATAGCGGAGGATGCGGTTGCCGATGTCCGAGAACAGGATCGAGCCGTCCTCGGCCATCGCCCCGCCCTCGGTGAACTCGCCGTCGCCGAAGACCTTCTCCAGCTTCGCCCCGGCCGCGACGGCGCTCTTCGAACCCGACGGGGGGGGTTCCGAAGCCGGCGGTTGGGGGAATCCGACCAGAGCCGCCACGATCAGCATCGAAATGGACATCCGCCGTTCTCCTGGTGTTGAGTCCGCTCATCCGCCTCTATCGTTGAACACCCGGTCGAATCGGTCAAGGATCTACTGCGGAT
>JBKQHM010000363.1:0-8423 GCA_052148775.1 Isosphaeraceae bacterium
GCAGCCGATCATCTTGGTTGTTTGTCATTGGTCATTGGTCACTGGTCATTGGTCATTGGTCATTGGTCACTGGGTGGTCGATAGAAATCCGAGGAACCTGAGTCGCCCTTTCCAAGATGTGACTCCAATGACTAATGACCAATGACCAATGACCAATGACCAATGACCAATGACAAACAACCAAGATGATCGGCTGCTCGATCTGATCCGCCTGACGATGGTCCCTGGAGTCGGACCCCAGACCACCCGCGCCTTGCTGGATCACTTCCAGTCGGCCGGCCGGGTCCTCTCGGCGAGCCGCGCGGAGCTTCGCGACGTGAACAACATCGGGCCCAAGCTGGCCGAGAAGATCGCGATGGCGCGCCAGGAGTGCGACGCCGAGGCCGAGCTGGCACTCTGTCGCCGCTTGAATGTGGAGGTCATCGCGCGCGACGATCCGAAGTATCCCCCCGCACTCCAGAACATCCCGGATCCACCGGGCCTCATCTACTGGAAGGGACAGCTCGAGCAACGCGATCAGCTCGCCATCGCGATCGTCGGGTCGCGTCGATGCACGCCCTACGGCGCACGCATTGCCGAGCGGCTGGCCTCGGGTCTGTCGCGCATCGGCTTCACGATCATTTCCGGGCTGGCGCGCGGGATCGACGCCGCGGCCCACCGGGGGGCTCTCAAGGCCGGCGGGCGGAGCATCGCCGTGATGGCCAACGGGCTGGCCTCGGTCTATCCCCCCGAGCACGAGGACCTGGCACGCGCCCTGACCGAATGCGGGGGACTCCTGAGCGAGATGTCGATGCGACAGGTGCCCCTGGCCGGCCTGATCACCCAGCGCAACCGGATCATCTCGGGCATGAGCCTCGGCGTCGTGGTAGTGGAGGCCAGCCCCCGCAGCGGTTCGCTGTCGACGGCCCGTCATGCCGTCGAGCAGAACCGAGAGGTCTTCGCCGTCCCCGGGCCGGTCGACAGCCTCAACAGCCGCGGCTGCCATTTCCTCATTCGCGACGGCGCCCGACTCGTCGAGACCGTCGACGATATCCTGGAGGAGCTCGGTCCCCTGGTCCAGGAGGTGCGCACGACCCCGGCCGAGCCGCCGGTCCGGCATCCGGCCGAGCTAGCCCTCACCGACCCGGAGCGATCGCTCCTCGGACAGCTCGACGATTCGCCCACCGCGGTCGACGCCTTGATCCAGCGCACTGGGCTCACCGCGGCGCAGGTCATGGCTAACCTCAGTGTCCTGGAGATGAAGCGACTCGTCCGTCGGCTCCCCGGCCCCGCGTTCGTCCGAGCGTAAGTTGTCATGGTTGATGCGTTCGGCAGCTCAATCTCCCTTGCCCCTTGATCGTGCTGACGCGACAGGGTGATTCTGGCGCTGAGCCACGAGGGGGTCCACGCATGAGGCAATTCAAGTGGATCGAATGGAAATTGCGGAAGATCGACGCTCACGGCCTCTCGGCGACGGAGGTCGAGTCGTCATTCGATCGCGTCTTCAGCCTCCAGGAGCGCAGGGACGGCTCCTTTCGGATGTTTGCCGCAACGCCGTCGGGGCGCCGGATCTAGGTGATCTGGCGGTATGATCGGGAGGATGATGAAATCCCCGACGTCTTCGGCGAGTTGGACGACGTATCCATTTTCGTGATCACCGCATACTGAGAGAGACCTCCGATGACCACCCCTGAAGTTGATCGGCGGAGCCCCGATCGTCGCCTTCGCGACGAGCAGATCGCCGCGGAGGCTCCGTTAGCACCCCTGGAGTTGCCGCCAGACGCGACCTCCTCACCAATAGAGGCCCACCTATTGAGCTTCAGGTAAGTTGCTTCCTCTTCAGGGCCTGTTATACCCAAGGAATGAGCCGAAATTCCGCCGTTTTCCGTGAAGAATCACCGACAGACCGGAAGGAACTTACCTGAAGCTCAATAAGCCGCACTCGACGTCGCCCCATGGCCGTGGCGGGCATCGTGGAGAACGGATTGGTACGTCCTCTCGATGCCGAAATCAAGCTGCCGGAACACGCCCGGGTCATTATCGTCGCGGCTGAGGGGCCATGAACCCGCGAGGCGAATGTTTCATGGTGAACGATTTCCCGAACGTCTCCCTGGCGAGACAATCGTGGCGCTCGCTCGCTCACGCCCACCCCGGGCACAATCGGGTTACATCTCTCCGGCACGCTCGGTCAACTCAGTCTGACAGCCGCGCCTCGATCCAACGGGCCAGGTCATCGAGAACCTGCTCCCGACCGATTTCGTTCAAAGGCTCGTGGAGCATCTTGGGGTAGAGCAGCAGCAACTTGTCCTCGCTGCCGGCCCGGTCGAAGAACTCGCGGGCCGCCGCCGGGTCCACCACCGGGTCCTGGCCGCCCACGATGATGAGGAGGGGGATTCGCAACTCGCCGGCGCGGGCGAGCAACATCTCGCCCCCTTCGAGCATGCCGAAGAAGAGCGGGGCACTGATGCGACTGTGCCGGAGCGGATCGTCGCGATGCTGTTGCTGCATGACCGGGTCGCGGGTCAGCAGGTCGGCCTGGAAATTACCGCTCAGGGTGATCCACGGCGCGTACTTCCGGAGCAGCTTGCCCAGTCGGATCTTGAGCGGAGCGATCGGCAGGGCGATCCGCAGCGCCGGGTTCGAGACGATGAGCCCGCGGATCGGGGTCCGCTTCTCCAGCGCGACACGGAGCGCGACCTGGCCGCCGTTCGAGTGGCCCAGGAGGAACCGCGGCAAATCTGGCTCTTGACGCGCGAACCAATCCAGGGCGCTGGAAAGGTCGTCGGTCAATTCCTCGTAACGACGGACGATCCCCCGTCGGCCGGGACTCGCGCCGTGGCCGCGAAGGTCGACCGCGATGATGTCGATGTCAAGCCGCGCACCCAGGGCTTCGGCCACATGGCGGTAAGTTCCCCCGTGCTCGCCGAAGCCATGAGCGATCAGCATGGCCCCGCGGGGCTCCGCCCGGCGCCACCATCGGCCGCGTAGCATGAGACCGTCGGCGGCCCGGACCTGGATCTCGCGAATCGTGTTCGTCGACGTCGCCATCCCTTGCCTCGCGACCATATTGGCTCACTCCTCGAACCACCGGCCATCCTTGTTCACAATATCATTTTATCGACCATCGCCCTGGCGCCGAGCCCAATATCAGATCGAAGGCCGGGCGTCCGGGGGCGGTGATCCGAGGCGTGACCGTCAAGCCTTGCGGACTTCGGCCAGCGCCTTGCGGACCTCGGTCAGGCACGCCTTGATGTCCTCGGCGGGATCCTCCGGCTTCTCCTCGTACTCGATCGCCAGGCAATACTCGTACTTGTTGCGGGCCAGTGCCTTGAGGAGGTCCACGGTGCGGAGGTCGCCCTGGCCGAGGATCGTGAACGTCTTGGCATCCTTGACGTCCTTCAGATGGACGCCGTAGACCCGCTTGCCGAAGACCTCGACCGCACGAACCGGGTCTTCCCGCGAGCGCAGGAAGTGGCCGGTGTCGATGCAGCAGCCGATCTTGGGGTGGTGGTCCTTGATCGCCTGTTCGATCGTCTCGATCTTCGCATAACGGTCGCCGGGGCCATGATTATGAATCCCGACGGCGACGTCATATTCCTCGACCAGGCGATCGAGGTTGTCGAACGAACCGGGCTCGGGGCTGGCGGAGAGGTATTTCAAGCCCATGGCCTTGGCGAAGTCGAAGATCCGCTTGTTGGCGTCGACGTTCTTGGTGAGCGGTACGACACCGTAGCCGATCACCGTCACGCCGCCCGCCGCGAGCTCTCGCTTGCGCTCCGACAACTTCTCGGCGTCCGCGGTCATGGGCACGTGCGCGGTGTAGGACTCCCAGTAGTGCAGGCCGAGGTCCTTGGTCACGGCCAGGGCCTTGGACACGTCGGGGCGTCCGTCGCGCGTGTATCCGCGGAGGGAGTAGCTCTGGAGCCCCATCTTGAACGGATGATAGAGGTTCTCCGATTCCCCCGATCCGGCGCCCTGGGCATGGGTACGACCGCCGATGGCCAGCGCCCCCACGGCGGTGCACCCCGCGGCCAGCATGCGACGGCGCGTCCAGATTTGATCGCGTTCTTCTGATGGCATCATGAGAGACTCCTCCAAGCATCGTCCCCAGGGCCGTTGCCAGGACGATTGGGCTGATGCATGTAATGGTGGTCTTGTTGGATTCGAGCATGAGGGGCGTTTCGTGCCTTCATGCTCGAGCAGGTGTCCGGGGGATGTCGTTGGTCGTCCGATCGCGGACGGCGATCCCGCGGCTCCCCTTGCGAGGCTATCTCAACCGGCCGGCCTGTTCCAGTACCCCCTCACCAGAGCAGGAAAGTGGCCCAGCGGGGGGGAGGGCCCTTGAGGGCTGGTTTGTGCCTCTGGTAAGATCGTCGTCGATCTCATTGTTGCATCGTCATCGACAATATCGCGCGATGGGTTACTGAGGACTCGAGGGAGGTGCCATGCGACCCCATTCCGAAGTCCTGGGCGTCTTGCAGCCGGTCGGCGGTGGCGACCCGATCCCATTGGTCAAGACCGAGCTTACCGTCGGCCGCAGGGCCTCCTGCGACATCTGCCTGGATTTCGAAAACGCCTCGGGCAAGCATTGCGTGCTACGGATGGTCAACGGTGTCTGGAATATCCGCGACCTGGGCAGCACCAACGGCACCACGGTTAATGGATCACGGATCGCGACCGAGCAGAGTATCATGCCCGACGATGAGATCGGCATCGCCGGACACCTTTATACCATCGAATATGATCCGGCGGGCCCCGAGGCGTTCTTGAGCTCGCGTAAGGAGCTGGATGAGGACGTGGTGACGGAGCGCACGCGGCACTCGCTCATGGATCTCGCCGGCCTGGATACCGACAATACCCAGGCGAAACCCAAACGGCCGAAGCGCGCCCCCGCGATAATCGAGCGGCTGTCGGCCGACGAGGCGGAATTCGACGACGCCGTCCCCGATCATTTCAAGGCGCCGCCGAAGCCCGCGAAGAAACAACCCAGCGATGACGACTTCCTCAAGCTGATCGAAGAAGATGTGATCAAGCCGAGCTGACGACGTTGCATCGCTCGCCCTTGGCCCTGGCCCGTTACGTCGTCGCATGGCTCGGCTGATTGTCATGACGGCAGTCCGGGATGCTGCCACGTTGGTCCTTCGCGCGTTGGACCGTGACGCCGGCGGAAGCCGGCCCTGACGCCCCGTTCCTTGCATCGGATGGGTCCTCCAGATCGGGTGATCGAATCCGACTCTGATTCCATAAAAAGTCCGGTCAAGTCACCATCTTTTGACGCTCAGTTAGACAGTCCGTCCCATACTTGCGCCTCCGCGATCGTCGTGGACGACCCCTCGGTGGGAGCCGTCAGGTCGCGGGGCCTCGTTGGGCGTCTTCGACGGTTTCACATCCGAGGAGTTTGACGCCATGAGAACACTGTTCCACACGATGGTCGGCCTTGGTCTGGCCGCGTTGCTCACCAGCCCGGCCCTGGCCCAGGGACGAGGCGGCTTCGGCCGCGGCGGCGGTGGCCTGACCATGCTGCTCGGCAATGCCAGCGTCCAGAAAGAGCTGAAGCTCGACGAGGCGCAGGTCGAGAAGGCCAAGGAACTCTCCGAGAAGATGCGCGCCGAATCGCGCGAGAAGATGCAGGGCCTGCAAGACCTCAGCCAGGAGGAACAGCGGGCCAAGCGGCAGGAGATCACCCGCGAGATCAATGCGTCGGTCCTCAAATCGGCCGGTGAATTCCTCAAGGCCGAGCAGGTCACCCGGCTCAAGCAGATTTCCCACCAGGTGATGGGGCTGCAAGCCTTCAACGATCCCGAGGTCGCCAAGAAACTGAACCTGACCGACACCCAGAAGGCCGACATCCAGGAGATCAATCGGGAGACGGAGAGCACCCGGGGGCTGATCACCCAGGACTCGACCCCGGAAGAGCGGGCCGAAGCGATGAAGAAGATGACCGAGGCGCGCAAGGCCGGTCTCCTCAAGGTTGAGGCCAAGTTGAACGACGAGCAGCAGAAAGCCTGGAAGGAACTGACCGGCGCCCCGTTCACGCTGGTCATGGAGCCCCGTCCTGCCAACTGAGACCGATCAGTCCTGATCCCCGCTCGATCATGCGGCAAATGGGTCCGCATGCGAGCTCGGCCACAATCATGGCGGGGTCCCCGGCCTTCGGTCCGGGAATCCCGCCTGCTTTCGTCTTCGCGTGAGAATCCACGATCCACGATCAATGGCTTCCGCAGCCAATCCCAAAGACCACGTATCTTCGCGATTCCCCATCCCACACCCAGGAGATTGAACCCATGAGAACCATGTTGTGCGCCTTCCTCGGCCTGAGTCTCGTCGCACTGCTGAGTGGTCCCGCCGCCGCGCAAGGAGGCCGAGGCTTCGGCCGATTCGGCGGTAGTGTGGGCATTCTGCTCGGCAACGAGAGCGTCCAGAAAGAGCTGAAGCTCGATGAGAAGCAGTTGGAGAAGGCCAAGGAGCTGTCCGAGAAGTATCGCGAGGAGGCGCAGGCCAAGAGAGAGGGTCTGCAAGACCTCAGCCCGGAAGAGCGTCGGGAGAAGATGCAGGAGATCAATCGCGAGCTAACGGCCTCGACGGTCAAGTCGGCCGCCGAGTTCCTCAAGCCCGAGCAGATCAGCCGCCTCAAGCAGATCTCTTTGCAGCAGCGTCATGCTCAAGCGTTCACGGACCCCGAAGTCGCCAAGAAGTTGAACCTGAAAGACGCCCAGAAGACCGAGATCCAGACGATCGTCCAGGAGGCCGGTGCGGAGATGCGCACCATCTTCCAGGAGAATCAGGACGACCGCGAAGCGGCCATGAAGAAGATCGAGGAATTGAACAAGAAGACAGTCGAGCATGTCGTTTCGAAGCTCAACGACGAACAGCAGAAAGCCTTCAAGGAACTGCTCGGCACGCCGTTCGAGGTGAAGTACGAGGCCAACTGAACCTGCCGATTCCATCACGGATCGTCGGATTCGTTCGCCCTGGCGACAGTCCGTGACACACCCGATGAGATCCCGAATCGCCGTATTCGGGATCTCGTTTCGTTGTGGGACCGGACCTGACCGGTCATTCGACGGTCACGCTCTTGGCGAGGTTGCGCGGCTTGTCGATGTCGCAGCCGCGACGTCGGGCGACATGGTAGGCGAGCAACTGGAGTGGCACGACCGCCAGGAGCGGTTGGACCACCTCGGGTGCGTCGGGGATCGGCAGGAAGACGTCCGACAGCGACGCGACCGCTTCATCCCCCTCGGTTCCGACGCCTATGATCATCGCCTCGCGCGCCCGGACCTCCTCGATATTGCTCAGGGTCTTGGCGTGGAGCGACCCACGAGGGGCCACGAAGATGCAGGGGGTCTCGCGATCGATCAGGGCAATCGGGCCGTGCTTCATCTCGGCGGTGGGATAGCCCTCGGCGTGGATATAGCTGATCTCCTTGAGCTTGAGCGCGCCCTCCAGGGCCACGGGGTAGTGGATGTCGCGCCCCAGATAGAGGGCGCTGCGGGCGGACACGATTCGCTCCGCGGCCTCATCGATCATCGGTTCGGTCTTGAGCGTCTCGCCGATCAGGGCGGGTACCGACTCCATGGCCTTCACGACGGCCAGTCCTTCCGAGAAGGAGAGCTGCCTCAGGCGGCCCAGGTAGATGGCCAGCAAGGTCAGTACGGTGACCTGCGCCGAGAACGCCTTCGTGCTGGCGACGCCGACCTCGGGCCCGGCATGGAGGTAGATCCCGCCGTCGGCCTCGCGGGCGATGGTGCTGCCGACGGTGTTGACGATCGCCAGGGTCGGATGTCCCCGGCGCTTCGCTTCGCGCAGGGCGCCGAGCGTGTCGGCCGTCTCGCCCGACTGGCTGAGGACGAAGACGAGCGTCCGGTCGTCGAGCGGTGCGTTGCGATAGCGGAACTCGCTGGCATATTCGACCTCGACCGGCAAGTGGGCGAGCCGCTCGATCAGGTATTCGCCCACGAGCGCCGCGTGCCAGCTCGTCCCGCAGGCGGCGAAGACGATCCGGCGGACCCGTCGGAGCTGGCGTGCGGAGAGGTTCAATCCGCCGAATGCCGCCGTGGCCTCGGCGAAGCGGAGCCGGCCGCGGCAGGCGTCCACGACGGTATCCGGCTGCTCGCGGATCTCCTTGAGCATGTAATGGGCGTGGCCGCCCAGCTCGACCGCATCCGGTTTCCAGTCGATGCGATCGATCCTCGGCGTGATCGGCCCGTGCTCGAGGTGACGCAACTCGAAGTCGTGGGGAGTCAGGCGGACGACCTCGCCATCCTGGAGGAAGGCGACACGGGCGGTATGGGGTGCGATGGCGACCGGGTCGCTGGCCAGCAGGTGCTCCTCCTCGCCCAGGCCGACGACGAGCGGGCTGCCAAACCGCGCGCCGACGACCTCACCGGGGCGCATGGGGCTGACCACCCCGATCCCGTACGTACCCTCCAGCCGCGGCAAGGCGC
>JBKQHM010000364.1:0-2797 GCA_052148775.1 Isosphaeraceae bacterium
GGCGTGAGCGAGAGCACGGCGGCCCTGGTCCGCCGATAGGCGCGGTCGGCGGGCCGCTGGCTGTATGTGGACGGCAAGAGGGGTGCCCCGCCAGATCGGGTCAGGCCGATCGGCCCGCCGCGGCTGAGCGGGGCGGATTGGTCGTAGATTCCGGTCGGGAGTATGTCCCGGGTTGGAGCCCATCTATTGGTTGCGGTTCGCCAGGAGACGTGCAATAATACCTCGGTAATTTTTGTTAACTACCGAGGAATGATTGCGATGGCCGAGCCGGTCACCAAGATGGAGGTCACCCTGGAGCTGCTCCGCGAGCAGGGGACTCTCCGGCCCCGCGACCTGGCCCGGCGTGACATCCCGCCCGACTACCTGGATCGCCTCTACCGACTCGGACGGGTCGACCGCGTCGCGCGGGGCCTCTACGCCTGGCCGGATGCCGAGGTGGGCGAGCACCACAGCCTCGCCGAGGCCGCGCGCCTCGTCCCCGCGGGCGTCGTCTGCCTCCTCTCGGCGCTGCGGTTCCACCGGCTGACCACCCAGTCACCCCGCGAGGTGTGGCTCACCCTCCCGAGCAAGGCGTGGGCCCCGAAGCTCGAGTACCCGAGGCTCCGGATCATCCGGGCCGGCGGCCCGGCGCTGACCGCGATGGTCGAAGAACACCGGATCGAGGGGGTCGCCGTGCGGATCTACGCGCCGGCCAAGACGGTGGCCGATTGCTTCAAGCATCGCAGCAAGGTCGGGCTCGACGTCGCCCTCGAGGCCCTCCGCGATGCCTTCCGGGGTCGGAAGGCGACGATGGACGAGCTGTGGGCCGCGGCCGGCATCTGCCGGATGGAGAACGTGATGCGGCCCTACCTGGAGTCGCTGGCATGACGCGGGGGAACCCGAAGGACATGGCGGCCTCGGTGCGGCAGCGGTTGCTCAACCTCAGCCGACGGTCAGGGGAGGACTTCCAGCGTCTGCTGATTCGGTACGGGATGGAGCGGCTCCTCGACCGGCTGTCCCGCTCGGAACACGCCCCGCGGTTTGTGCTCAAAGGCGCCTTGCTGTTCGGGCTCTGGACGGGCGAACTGCTCCGGCCGACGCGGGACATCGACCTGCTGGGGTTCGGCGACAGCGGCGCGGAGGGCATCGCCGAGGTCTTCCGATCGCTCTGCGCGCTGGAGGTGGCGGACGACGGGCTGGTGTTCTCCGCCGAGACGATATCCGTCGAGCCGATCCGCGAGGACCAGGAATACGGCGGCCAGCGGGTGAAATTCGAGGCGCGTCTCGGGCAAGCCCGGATCGATCTCCAGGTCGACATCGGCTTCGGGGACGCGATCACGCCGGGGGCGGAATCCGTCGCATACCCGACGCTGCTGGGCATGGAACCGCCGCGGCTCCGCGCCTACCCGCGCGAGACGGTAGTGGCCGAGCAGCTCGAGGCGATGGTGCAGTTGGGGATGGCCAACAGCCGGATGAAGGACTTCTTCGATCTGGCCGTGCTGGGCCGGTCGTTCGCGTTCGCGGGGCCCGAGCTGCGGGATGCGATCGTCGCGACGTTCCGGCGCCGGGGGACGTCGGTCCCGACGGAGCCGCCGATCGCCCTGGGCGATGCCTTCGCCAAGGACGGTGCGAAGCTGGCGCAGTGGAAGGCGTTCGTGAGTCGCAATGGGCTGGAGGCGAGGGCGGGGGACTTGGGGCAGGTGGTCGGCGAACTGGCCGGGTTCCTCGGCCCGCCGCTGCTCGCGGCGGCGGAGGAAGAGGGGTTCGAGTGGCGGTGGGAACCGGCCGGTCCGTGGCGACCGGCGTGAACGGCCCGCCCGTCGGCCGGGCAGGCTCGCTTCGTCACCCGGATCCGGGCCGGTCCGCCGGAAGATGTTGACGTCCCCGGCCGGCCTGTGAGTCAATGGGTGTATTGGCGGGTAATCCCGGATCGCCGGAGGGGAGTCACCATGTCCACGGCCGTAACGCTCCAACCGATGCCGGCGCCGGTACCGGCGGCCCTGCCGGACTGGATTCCGTCGCCGCTCTACCGGCTAACGGTCGAACAGTACGAAGCGATGGCCAACGCCGGCATATTCGGCGATCGGGACCGGGTCCATCTCATCAACGGCTGCCTGGTGGAGAAGATGACGCTACACCCGCCCCATTCGATCGCCGACGATCTGTGTGGCGAGGCCCTTCGTCTGGCCTTCCCGCCCGGATGGTATATCAGGCCGGGCAAGCCGGTGCGGATCCCCGGACTGGCCAGCATGCCGGAACCCGACCGTAGCGTGGCGCGGGGGTCGATCCGCGATTACGGCGGCCGACACCCGGGTCCGGATGAGCTGGCGCTGGTGGTCGAGGTCTCCGATTCGAGCCTCGACGAGGACCGGAAGATGGCCGAGATCTACGGGAAGGCGGGGATCCCCGTCTACTGGATCGTCAACCTGGTGGACGGCCAGGTGGAGGTCTACTCCGACCCCGGCCCAGACAGCTATCGATCGCACGAGGTCCTCGCGCCCGGCCATGTGCTGCGGGTGATGGCCGACGGCGTTGAGGTCGGCGAGATCCCGGTGGCCGACATCCTGCCCTGAAGGGCGCCAAGGGGACACTCGAAGGGCGCCAAGGGGACACTCGTGATTACCGCGGTTGACTGAGCAATCTGGAGAGAGTCGTCTTATCCAGATCCTCCAGCTTGCGCCGGGATTTAAGAATGTCCCCACGCCTGTTCGGCACAAGACTTGCTAGGCTGGATGCCTCCCTTTGACGGGGGGCAGCGGCAACTACCAAGACACTGTTGACCTTACGGCATTTGTTCGGTGGTTCGGGTCGGTGCACG
>JBKQHM010000365.1:0-7017 GCA_052148775.1 Isosphaeraceae bacterium
ACCGGCTCGAGCCGGGGCAGCTCGAGACGTTCGTCGAGCAGTTCGGCCGCCTCAAGAATGATATGCCGACGTTCCAGATCCGGCCGGAGAGGTATTATGTTCTGATCCCGCTCAACGAGCTGGAGAGGCAGCCGGCGGTCGGGCCCGCGCCGCAGGATCGCCCGAAGGCTACGCCGGCACCCAGGCCCGCCCCGCAGGAAGAGAAGGCCGGCAAAGGGGCGAATCCGGCCGAGATCGACGGCCGGGGCCGACAGTCCCCGGTACGCGATCAGGGGCATCGGGGGACGTGTGTCGCATTCGCGGCGTGCGCCGAGCTGGAGGCGCTCCTGTTGAAGTCCCATCCCGGACGCCCCATCGACCTGAGCGAGAACATGGCCTATTACTGTTTCATGAAGGAGGAGGAGAGCACGCCTTGCGCGGACCCCGGCCTGGCGACATTCCGGGCCGCCGGCTATCTGAAGAAGCACCTGGTCGGCGAAGAATCCCTCTGGAAATACGTCGGTACGGACCCGGATGAACTGAATGGGGCCAAGAAATGCGCACTGATCAACGACATCCCCTCGGTATTTCAAGGTAAAATGGGCTGGGGGGTCGACGAGTTCGTGATGTTGCCCGCGGCGAACGAGGTGACCCCCGACGGCACGATCGACATCAAGGACACCCGGACGCTGGAACGGTTGCTAGCCCAGGGGCAAGACATCGTCTTCGGGACGATCGTGGCCTGGAACAATACCGACGCGCGAGGGATCATCGACGTCAAGCTCGGGCCCGCCGGACAGCCGATCTTCGGGGCCGGCGGCCACGCCATGGCGATCGTGGGCTATCGGAGCGGCGGGACCGAAAAGGACCGGAGACCTTACTTCATCGTGAAGAATAGCTGGGGGGCCGACTACGGCCACGGCGGCTACCTTTTCATGACGTATGATTATCTCAGAACCTACGCGAGATACGGCTACACGACGACGCGGCTGCGGAGCGGTAAGATCGACCTGAAACCGTGACGACCCGGAGGGATGGATCGCTTTCCCGGTCTATCGGCGCGAACGGAGGCAGCGATGAGATACGCGCGGACTGTCTTGCTGATCGTGCTGGTGGCCGCCGGTGCCTCAACGACCCGGATGTCGCTCGGGTGGGGCCAAGGTGGGGACGACAATCCGATGGAAGAACGTCGTTTGGTGGTCGTGGGCGAAGGCCGACACGAGCGGCCGATTGTCATGCGGGTCGGGGAGATCCTCCAGATCCGGCCGTTCTCGTACCGGGTCACCCCCGATTTGCTCGGCGCCACGATCTCGGTGAAGCTCGAAGGCGAGCGGGTCCTGGACCTGATCGGCCAGCTCCCCACACCCCCTCCCGATAAGGAAGGCCGGGCCGCCAGTAGTGTGTTCTTCCTCGTCCGGGCGAGGGGCAAGACGAGGGTCGAACTCTCGCTGGTGGACGAGGAGAAACGCGAGATCGCGAAATATCATCATACTTATACCGTCGAATCGGAAGGCTGAAGAGTCGGGCGACCTGCGCGACCGAGAGGGCCATCCCGTAGCCGCCGGACGGCGCCGCGTCGGGCGAGGCGTCTTGCGGAGGCGCCGTTCGCCGTGGGGATCGATCCCGGGATTTTCCGTCCGACCGGCCGTCCAGGGGACGGATGTCAGGTTCCCGGTCCGGCGACAGGCTACGGCAGCTCTCGGATCCGGATGTTGCGGAACTCGACCGGGGCGCCTTCGGATTCGAGGCAGAGGTACCCGCTGCTGGGCTCGCAGCCGCTCCCGCCGGAGACCTCCTCGCCGTTGACCCACAGCCGGATCTCGCCGTTGATGCCGCGCACGTAGTAGTGGTTCCACTCGCCAACCCCCCTGCTCCGCTGCTTGGTGGGGAAGCTGCGGCTGCCGTCGGGGGAGATGGGCGGGAACGGCTTCATCTTCGACGTGCCGACCGCGAAGACGTCGCCGTTGGTCGTGAACCAGGTGGCCTTCTTGCCCGAGCTCTTCTCGTACTGGTCCTTGTAGCCGTGGTCGAGGATCTGCACCTCGATGCCGCCGCGCGGGAGCGAGTTCGGCCGGATCCCGTTCAACGCCTTCTCGGGCGCCCAGACGAAGATCCCCGAATTGCCGGCGGATTGGAGGTGCTTCCACTCGGCGACCAGCTCGAAATTGCCGACCGGCTTGCTCGTGCGGAGCACCCCGACCGGGCGTCCCGTGCAGTGGAGGACCCCGTCCTTCCAGGTCCAGGTCTCGGGGTCGCAGTTGACCCTGGCGAAGTCTTCCTCGCCCAGCGCCCTCCAGCCCGGCCCGGTGCCGTCGAGGAACGCCTTCGGCAAGTCGGACGGATCGCCGGACATGCCGATCGCCATCGGGGCGACGATCGCCAGCAGCCAGGCGATACCGGCCAGGGTACGACGTGTTGACGCGGGTCTCATCGGGGAATACTCCGGGGGTTGCGTGATCGGGATCGCGGACCGCTATCATGACCCGACACGAGGCGCGCGGCAAGCCGTTACCGGGGCCGATCGCCTCCTCCGAGCCGATCCCATTTGACCCGATCCGGAACATCGGGATGCGAACGGGCTGATTGCGATGGCTGGGAGGAAACGGGCTGAATTCCGTTGGAGGGTCGTTCGCCCGCGGTCAGGCCGAGGATTCCGAGTTCAACGCCGATGTCCCGAATGCAGTCCCGCAACGTGGGCCGGTGCCCGGCCGCGACGGAAGGCGACCGAGAAGACGGATTGGCCGGGGCTGGGATAGGTCACCTTGAAGGTGTTCGAGGTCGTCGGCGCGAGGCCGTCGCCGTCGACGCTCAGAGAGTACGTGCCGGGCGTATTCGACATCCAACCATCGAAGACGGCCACGCCCGCGCCGACCGGTACCGTTTGCGAGCCGTGGAGGATGGTATCGCGGGGGCCGCCGGCCAGAGATAGGCTCGCGCTGCCGTCTTCCTCCAGTACGACATTCCCGTACGCATCCTCGATGGCGGCGATGATCCGGATGATCTGGCGGGGGGCGACCTTCACGGGCGGCTGGGAGATGAAGACCCACCGGGAGGGCGGACCGGCGTCCACGGTGATGGCATTCGTCGTCGCCGAGGACAGGCCGACGGAGGTCAATTGCAACCGATCGCCGTAGGTGGCCTCGGTGAGCGTGAGGCCGGAGAACTGCGCCACGCCATTGAGGGCCGTCGCGGCAGTCTCGCCGCCGAGTGCGCCGGCAAACACGCCGCCCGAGAGGGTGGCGGCCACGTTACCCTGGAAAGACGTCACGACGTTGCCGAACGCATCCTCGGCCGCGACCGACACGCCGAATCCGGTCCCGGCCGTGACGATCGAAGGCGGTTCTGCCGTCACCACGAGCTGGGTGGCCGTTGCCGGGCTGACGCCGACCGGGCCGGTGATCGCCGAGGACAGGTTACCGGCGGTTGCACCCAGCGTGTATCCGGCACCCGCCTCGTCGATCGTCAGGCCGGAGAAGCTCGCAAGGCCATTGCTGGCCGTCACGGTCAGAGGGCCCGATAGCGGGGCACCGCCGGGATCATTGGCCATCGAGGCGGTCACGGATCCGTTGAAGCCCGTCACGGCGTTTCCGAACGCGTCCTCGGCCGCGATCGTGAAGCCGAATGCCTGCCCGGCGGCCAGGCTCGCAGGGGGTTGCGTGACGGTGACGAGGCGGCTCGCCGTCGAGGGCGTGACCAGGATCGTCGTCGTCGAGGCGCCCGAGAGCCCGGCACCGGAGGCCGCGAGCGTATAGCCGGCTCCCGCCCGGTCGAGGGTGAGGCCGGAGAAATCGGCCACGCCGCCGATGGCGGGGATCGCGAGCGTGCCGGACAGGCCGGTTCCCGACGACAGGACGATGGCCACGTTGCCGCTGTAGTCGGGCTCGGCGTTGCCGAACGCATCTTCGACGGCGACCGCCAGGCCGAACATGGTGCCCGCCGTGATGGTCGACGCGGGCTGGGACGTGATCACCAGTTGGGCCGGCGCGGCGGGTGTGACGGTGAAGTCGGTCGTGGTCGCGCTGGCGAGATCGCTACCCGAGACCGTGAGGCCGTATCCCGATCCGGCCTCGTCGAGGGTGAGGCCGGAGAAATCGGCCATGCCATCGACGGCGGAGACCGTGAGCGAGCCGTTCAGTCCGCTCCCCGACGTCAAGGCGACGGTCAACGCGCCGCCGTAGCTCGTCTCGGCGTTGCCATATTCATCCTCGACCGACACCTCCAGGCCGAAGCCCGCGCCCGCCGCGACGCTTGCCTGGGGTTCCTGGGTGATCGCCAGTTGGGCCGGCGCGGCGGGTGTCACGGCGAAGGCCGTCGTGTTCGCCGCGGTCAACCCGCTACTGGTCGCCCGGAGGGCATAGCCGGATCCGGCCTCGTCGAGGGTCAAGTCGGAGAAGTCCGCCACGCCGTCGGTGACGGGGACCGTGAGCGTACCGACGAGGCTGGCACCGCCCGGTCCGCCGGCCAGGGCGACGGTCACCTCGCCGTCGTAGCCGGCCTCGATGTTGCCGAAGGCGTCCTCGACGAGCACGGCCAGGCCGAATCCGCTGCCGGCCATGACGGACTGCGCGGGCTCCGAAGAGACCACGAGTTGCGTGCCCGTCGAGGGTGTGACGTCGAGGGCCTGGCTGGTCGCGGACGACAATCCGCTCGCGGTCGCCTGGATCGTGTAACCGGATACGGCCTGGTCGAGGGTCAGGCCGGAGAACGCGGCGACGCCGTCGATGGCCGTCGTCGTGAGCGTCCCGCCGAGGCTGCCCCCGGCCGGATTGGTGCCGAGGGCGACGGTCACACTGCCGTCGTAGCTCGTCTCGAGGTTGCCGAACGCATCCTCCACGTCGACCGTGAGGCCGAATCCGGTGCCGGCCGTGATGTTCGAAGGAGGCTGATCGCCGATGACGAGCTGCGCGGGGGACGCGGGGACCACGTCGAAGGCGGTCGAGGTCACGGAATTGAAGCCGTCGGCGGTCACTAGCAGGGAATAGCCGGTCCCGGCGTCGTCGATCGATAGGCCCGAGAAGGTCGCGACGCCATTTTCGAGAGTCGCCGTCAAGGTGCCGTCGAGGGCCGCGCCATCGGGGTTGTTCGCGAGGGAGAGGGTGACGGTGCCGGTCGCGCCGGTCATAATCTGGCCGCCGGGACTTTCGACCGCCACGGTGAGCCCGAACGAACTGCCGGCGCTCAGCGAGCTCGCCGGCTGCGCCGTCACGACGAGCTGGTCGGACATGCCGTAGGAGGCGAGGTCGGGCACCAGCAGGTTGGCGACCGGGGTGCCGAGGCCCGTCACGTAGTCATAGCCCGGCGCGGTGTAATAGCCGTTGTATCCGGTCGTGATGTCGTGGAAATCGGCGGACGGGAGCGAGTAGAGGGCGGGGAGGGTCTGCGAGGGGCCGTCGAGTGTCGTGCCCCCCATGGCGACCCGCCCTTGATCGGCGATCGCGATCAGTGCGGCCCAGGACGGCGCGGCCAGGCTGGTGCCGCCCATCGACACCCAGGGGCCTCCGCCCGTGTTGTCGTAGG
The DNA here is from genome assembly GCA_052148775.1 of Isosphaeraceae bacterium. GTDB lineage: Bacteria > Planctomycetota > Planctomycetia > Isosphaerales > Isosphaeraceae > CAVZRC01. The sequence goes on from JBKQHM010000365.1 coordinate 5,497, forward strand.
AGTCGTAGACCGCGACGCCCGGCGAGCGGTCGGAGACGAAAGATACGTCGGGGATCGTCCGGTATCCCGTGCTCTGGACCCCCTCCTGGTAAGCCGGCTCGGGCTCGTACTGGCTGACCCCGCCCCCGCTGTCGAACCAGCCGATCTCGTAGTCGTAGCTGCCGTCGGAGTTGAGTGTGAGCGACGTGCCGCCGGCGGCCACCACGTTCGGCGAAAAGGCGGGGTCGATGCCCGGCGCCCCGCCGTCGCCCGAGGCCGCCACGAAGGTCACCCCCTGATGGCCGCTCGGGGTCTCGAAGAAGTCATCCCAGTTCGTCTCGCCCGCGAATTCGGGAGAGCCCCAGCTCAGGGAAACGGTCGAGACGCCGGGGTAGTCCGCCGCGACGTCGATGGCGTTGTACAGGTCGTCGAAGGAGTCGGAGTTGGCCTCGACGAGGATGATATTCGCCGCGGGCGCGATGGCGTGGGCCCATTCCACGTCCATGGCCTCCTCATACTCCCAGTTCCCGTCGCCATTCCCCGCTCCGGCCGGGTCCGTGCCCGGCAGGTCGGTGTTGCTGCCGAACTGGCTGAGCTTCGTGAAGCTCGGCGGGTCGGGCAGCCCGAACGCCTGGTCGAACTCGGCCAGATCGCTGGAGCTGAAGTTCGGCGATGAGGTGTCGACCAGGCCGGGGTCGTCGTAGGCATCCACGATGGCGATCGTCTGGCCTGCCCCATCCCCGGTGATCGCCCCGAACTGGATGTCGTCGATCCCGTAAGCGGTCCGGATCTGCTGGGGCGTGTATCCGACCGGGCTGCCGCTGCCGCCGTCGGGGGTGATCGGGCTGCCGCCGGCCTGGAGCGCATCGGCCGGCTCGATCGTGGGCGTCGACGCGATCGCCAGCGCGGACGGTTCCGGTCCAACGACGGCGGGTACCACCCGGATTTCCAGCTCTTCCCGAGCGGCGAGGAAGGCCAGCGGTCTGCGCGATCGGGCGCGAAGGCTGGATCGTTGGTGGGATCGCATGCCACTCTCCGTCGTGAGAAAGTCAGGCGCAGAGAAAGAGATCCGCGCAGCCCCCATCGGGGACGCGTTTCGTCCGTGCTTGCGCGCGTTGTCGAATGAGGTTTAGACCGAGGAAGGGTGGGGGTCCCCGGTTGGCTCCGGCCCTGGATCAGCCAGCCATTCAGGGCGGGTTCCGCAAGTTCCACGGGGCCCGATCAAGACGCCAACGAAGACATCCGGCCGGAGCGGCGAACGCGCCGGTTTGCAGAAGACCGCTCTGATTCCCGAATCCGAACTTATTCTAGCCCACAAATCGGCCGGAGGTCGGAATGATCGCTGAATGTGACAAGTGAGGCGTTGTAGGAGGGGGCTCCGTCCCCCGACCATATCCGGCCCGAGCTACAGACGACGCTTCGGCGCGGGTCTCCCGACCCCGCCGTCCGAGACCGGTTCGGCGCGGGTCTCCCGACCCCGCCGTCCGAGACCGGTTCGGCGCGGGTCTCCCGACCCCGCCGTCCGAGACCGGTTCGGCGCGG
>JBKQHM010000366.1:0-2683 GCA_052148775.1 Isosphaeraceae bacterium
ACCTCGCCGACCGACTACAACCAGGCCCCTTTCAACACCGACCTGGTCATCTACAACTCGAGCGGCCAGGTGATCGCCTCCAATGATGACGCGTTCCAGGATACCGATTCCACGATCATCGATCTGACCCTTCCCACCACGGGCACCTATTACGTGATGGTGACCTCTTCCCCCAATTCGACGGCAATGAATCAGCCGTTGACCGGAGACTACGAGCTCTTCATGTACACCTTCGCCGCCGGGACCACCGCGGCGTATCCCCCCACAACGCCCGGTCTCGGCGACACGATCTATGCCGGGTCGGGCGACGACACGATCGTCGCCGGCACGGCCGACGACACGATCGAGGCCCAGCCCCAGGATACGATCGTCTACGGGTCGGGCACCGTGACCATGCTGCCGGCCAACCCCTCCCTGGACGTCACGACCAGCCCCGGCCAGACGGTCGGCGAGGGCTCCAGCGTCACTCTGACAGGCTCGTTCCTCGAGCCCTCCGGCGACACCACGTCCATTGAAGACTGGCACGTGGTCGCGTCCTCCGGCCAGCAGATCGTCGACGGGACCGGCTCGACCTTCACGTTCATCCCGGGCAACGCCGGGACCTACACGGTGACTCTCACGGTCATCGACCCCAACGCCGGCTGGGATTCGGCCGACGTGGTGATCATCTCCGATGACCTCCCGCCGGGCCTGACCGCCCCCGGCGCCTCGCAGGGCGCCTTCGCGGGCGCGAGCACGTCGATCGATCTCGGGACGCTCGCCGTCTCTGGCGTCGGCCCGTTCACGAGCACGGTCCAGTGGGGTGACGGCCAGACCTCGACCTTCTCCCCCTCGACGTCCGGGCCCCTCTCCCTGGCCCACGCGTATGCGACGGCCGGGACCTACACGATCGACGAGACCGTCTCCGAGTACTACGGCGGCTCGACGTCCGCCGAGTTCTCCGTCACCGTCATCAATGGCACCACCTCGACCACGCTCCAGTCCTCGGCGCCCTCCGCGTACTACGGCCAGCCCATCACGTTCACCGCGACGGTGACGGGACCGGGCGACGCGACCGGGCCGGTGGACTTCTACTCCGGGCCGGTCAACGCGACCGATCTGATCGGCACCGGCACGCTCGGGGTGGTGAACGGCCAGGACGTGGCCACCTTCACGACGGCGATGCCGTTGAGCAGCACTCCTTACTCGATCACGGCGGTCTACAACGGCGATCCCGACAACGGGGGCAGCCAGTCGAACGTCGTCAGCCAGACGGTGAGCCCCGCGCCGCTCAACATCACGATCGCCGACGACAGCCAGACCTACGGCACGGCGGCCAACCTCTCGACAGACCTCGGGACCACGATCGAGACCGGGGTCGACGGCCAGACCCTGAATATCGCCTACAGCAGCGTCGGCGACACCGACACGGCCAACGCCGGCACCTACGAGATCAAAGGCACCCTGTCCGACGGCACGGGCCAGCTCAGCGACTACACCGTGGAGTTGAACGACGGCACGTTGACGGTCGACAAGGCCGAGGCGATCATCACGGTCATCCCCTACAGCGTCCCCTACGACGGCAATCCGCACACGGCGACCGGCACGGCCACGGGCGTGGAGTCGCCGGCCCCGGCGAATCTCATCGGGCTGCTCGATCTCAGTGGCACCACCCATACCAACCCGGGCAGCTACACCGATAGCTGGTCGTTCGCCGGAAACTCGGACTACCTGAGCGCCAGCGGTACCGTCAACGACGCGATCATCCCGCCCCCCCTGAACGTCGCCTCGATCGCCCCGATCTCGCCCAACCCACGCCATTCGGACGTCTCGTCCCTCGACGTCACGTTCAGCGAGCTGATCACCCTGACCAGCTTCACCGGTCCCGCGCTGACGCTCACCGACGACGGCGGCCCGAACCTGATCGACGGCGCCGTCAGTGTGAGCCTGGTCTCGGGCTCGACCTATCAGATCAACGGGCTGGGCAGCCTGACCATGGCCAGCGGGATGTACATCTTGACGGTCAATGCCGCCGACATCCAGGACCAGTCCGGGTACGACGGCACGGGTTCTCTCTCGGCCTCGTGGCTGATGGACACCACGGCTCCTTCCAGTCACGTCGTCAACGCGCTGGGCACCAGCCAGACCTCCGACACTTTCCCGGTCTCGGTGACCTTCAGTGATCCCGCCGGTCCCGCGGGGGCGCCGGCCTCGGGTGTGGAGTCGGTGTCCTTGTACGATTCGGTCAACAACGGACCGTTCACCCTCTACCAGACCCTGACCCTCACCACCCCCTCGACGTCCGGCACGTTGACGTTCAGCTTCGCCGGCAAGGACCGCAACCTCTACGCCTTCCACAGCGTCGTCACCGACGCCGCCGGCAACGTCGAGAGCAAGAGCAGCGTCGCCATCGAGGCCAGCACCAGCGTCCCGGACCTCAATCCCCCCGTGACGCACGTCCTGGCGAGCAGTCAGTACAGCAGCGGTGTCTTCACGCTCGACTGGTCCGGGACCGATCCCGACCAGAACACCGGCACGCCCGCCGGCTCGATCGCCCTGGTGAACGTCTACGTCGAAATCGATGGCGGTACCCCCGCGCTCGTCGGCCAGGTCGGCGGAGGTACGCCGAATGGCAGCGGCGTCTACTCCGGCTCGATGACCTACGACGCCCTCGGCGACGGACTGCCGCACAGCTACGGCTTCT
>JBKQHM010000367.1:0-10487 GCA_052148775.1 Isosphaeraceae bacterium
CCTCGCGGGCGAATTGCGGTGAATCGCCGCCAGATCTCAATCCTCCACCTGGCGTGACGACCTCATGGTGGCACCAGAGGATTGTAACGCGTCGATTATGCACCACCCAATTCCCCTCTTGAGCCGACGCCGATTCGATGAGCCAGGATGAGATTGTTCGCGAGCTATTCCGACTGATGAACCGCGGGCCCGGCCGAGCACCAGCATCTAGAATAAAGTTAAAAGACGGATATATCTTCAATGGTCTGCCATTCTCGATCCAATCGGTTAGTCATCGACCGATGGTCATCCAATTCGTTGAAGAGGGCGAGCTCACTCCCCGCGTCTTGGCTATTGATGAGATTGATTCGATCCGATGATCGTCAACGAGTCTGAATGGAAGAGCGCCGAGGCGGGAAAGTGGCCCATCTCCCCCGATAGAGTACCCGCTACGACCGAGGCTCAATCTGGGGATGTGTTGCGTACGCTGTAAGAGGCTATCCGGAAAGCTAGGCAGCTACCGGTTCTCTGTACATGAATGGAACTGGCTTCCGCGACGCGTCGGGAGCCAGCCGCTTCAACATTCCTCCGATCGCGCTGATCCGAATCCACGCCTCGCTCGACTTCGGCAACCGCTCATAGTCCTTGCTGTGGCGTCGGTCTCGTCCGAACCAGGCAAAGCTCCGCTCCGCCACCCAGCGCTTCGGCAGCTTCACGAAACCCTCCGAGCCCGGCGGGCGCTCCACCACCTTGACCCGGAACGCCTTCTTCGCCCACACCAGCCACCGATCCAACGCATGGTTCCGGTATTTCTGGTCGCCCCAGATCAGCTCCAGCCGGGGGAAGCGTCGCCGGTCGATCGGGCCCAGCACGCGCGGTGCCGTCGCCCCGTCATCGGCCGAAGCCGCCGTGACCACCACCGACAGGAGCAACCCCAACGAGTCAAAGAGGATGTGTCGCTTCCGCCCGCTGATCATCTTGCCCCCGTCGTAACCACGTTCGCCGCCGACTTCCGTCCCTTTGACCGTCTGACTGTCGATGTAGGCGACGCGCGGCGTCGGCTCCCGGCCGGCCGCCACACGGACCTTCGGGCGCAGCGCGTCGACGATGCGTTGCCAGGTGCCGTCGTCGCGCCACTGGGCGAAGTAGTCGTAGACGGTACTCTTGGGAAGCAGGTCGTGGGGGAGCAGATCCCACTGGCAGCCGGTCCGGTCCTGGTAAAACAGGGTGTTGAGGATCTCGCGCATGTTGACCTCGCGGGGTCGTCCGCCCGGCCTCGGGGGCGGGATCAAGGGCTTATCAGCTTCCACTGCGCGTCAGTCAGGTCGGTCCGATAGGGCTTACGCATCGAGTTGTAGTTGCCTGTGCGAGAGGGTAGACTCCGGTTCCTATGGGAATTCTAGGCGCAAAACGGCTTTCCGGATAGCCTCTAAGAATTCGTTCTGGGCTGAGTCCCGGGCCGCGCCGATGCACGCGGAGTATTCGACGCGAATCCCGGGACCCCACTGTTATTCGATTGAAGCGCAATCCGATCAGCGGGCCTTGGCCGCGCGGTTTCGCTTGCGGGTCTCGGCGGCCTTCTTCGCCGAGGCGGATCGCTCCTCCGGGGTGCGGGACGCCGAGGCGGCCCCGCCCTTCTTGCCGCACTTCACGCTGGAGACCTTGGTGTCGGGCTTGCCCCGGCCCCTGCCGGACTTGTTGCCGCCCCCCGACTCCTTGTTCACCGTGGCCCAGGCCCGACGCTCGGAATCGGACTCGGGGACGCCGCGATCCTCGTAGCCCTCGGCGATGTGCTCGGCCTTACGCTTCTGCTTGTCGGTATACTTGGACTTGTCGCCCTGGGGCATGGTTTCCTCCCTCCGCGATTCGTGTATTGGACCTTGCAATGAATCGTCATCGACCGATAGACGGTCTTTAGCAGATCGCGTGCCAGCCCCGGTTTATCGTTCGCCTCACAGCTCGCCCTTGAGCCCCAGCTCGTGGAAGTAGTGGTGCACCTTGTCCTGATTCTCCAGCAGCCAGTCGATCGTCGGCTCGTGGCGCATCGCCTTGCCGATCGCCTTGGACGTCGCCTCGCGGTGGACGTCGAAGAGCGCCTTGTGGTCGAGGTCGTCGACCTTCAGGACGGCCGGGTCGAGCCAGACCGAGTAGATGATCCCCAGGTCGTTGACCTTCTCCTTGGGGATGTCGCCGGCGCGGACCGCGTCGAGGACGCCGTGCGCGATCGCCGCCTGGACGGTCCCCATCAGGATGTTTGTGTATTTTCCGCTCTTGACCGTCACCTTGCTCACCATCACGGTCGCCGGCCGGACCTGCGCATCGCTGCCCAGGATCGCGAAGACGCGGGTGTGGCCCTTGACTTGGTCGCCGATCAGGTTCGCCAGGGCATGACCGACCGGGCCTTCCAACTCGCCGATCACGACCTCCGGCTCGGCGCAGAGATAGTCCTCCGAACCCTCCACCAATGCCTCGCCCGTCCGCATGATGATCCGTTCGCTCATGATCTCGCCTCAATTCCTTGAAGAATACTTGCGATTCGTCGATTCGCCATCGCCTGCATGGACGATCGAATGACCGCCAGTATGACGACCCATGCGAACCAAGGGAACTGGCGTGGGGTCGTTGGGTCTCACACTACCGCATTCATGGGCGAATTCACGGGTCGTTGTATCCCTTTCCCGGTTGATCTAGAATCGATCGGGATCGCCGGGTTACCCTGGAGCGCCGCGGGCTCTCATGCGAACCCGATCGCCGGACCATTCGGTTCCGCGATTCTCCCGCTGCACGATCCGATCTCGCGGTTAGACGGGAAGCCATGGCCATGGAATACGATGTCGTCATCACGAATGGAATCCTCCTCGGGGCCGTGGGAGAGGCGCGGGCGGACGTCGCGATCAAGGGGGAAACGATCGCGGCGGTCGGCCCGGGGCTGGCCTCGGGGATGCGCGACGGCGCGGAGATCGTCGACGCGAAGGGCCGGTATGTCATCCCGGGCGGGGTCGACGTCCATGTCCACCTGGAGCTCCCGTTCTGCGGGACGGTGTCGAGCGACGACTGGAACACGGGCACCCGCGCCGCGGCGCGGGGCGGCGTGACGACCGTCATCGACTTCGCCATCCCCTATGGCGAGGAGAGCCTCCTTGATGCCTACAACAACTGGATGGCCCGCGCCAAACCCAAGGCTTGCGTCGATTACTGCTTCCACATGGCGATCACGAATTGGGATCGCCACGGGCCCGAGATGGAGAAGCTCGTCGGGATGGGCTGCCCGACGTTCAAGGAGTTCATGATCTACGCGTCCGAGGGCTGGCAGTCCGACGACCGCGCGATCTTCAATACGCTCGAGAAGTGCCGTGACCTCGGGGCGATGCTGCTGGTGCACGCCGAATCCAGCCGCGTGCTCGACGAACTGATCGCGCGTCGTCATACTCCCGAGCTGATGAAACAGTACGGCGCAAAGCTGCATCCGATGACTCGACCCAACTTTATCGAGGCCGAGGCTATTCAGCGTGCGATCACTTGGGCCGAGGTGACCGGCGGCCGGCTCTACATCGTCCACATGTCGACCGCCGAGGGGACCGAGCTGGTCAAGGCCGCCCGCGCCCGCGGGGTCGACGTCTATGCCGAGACCTGCGCCCAGTACCTCGTGCTCGACGATTCCGTCTTCGACGGCCCCGACGGCCACCTGTTCGCCTGCTGCCCCCAGGTCAAGAAGAAGAAGGACGAGGAGCGGCTCTGGGAGGGCCTGAAGGAGGGCGTGGTCTCGGTCGTCTCGACGGACACCTGCACGTTCAGCCGGGAGCAGAAGGCGCGATGGGAGGGAGACTGGACGAAGATCCCGATGGGATTGCCCGGCCTTGAGACCCTGTTGCCGATCGTCTACACCCACGGCGTGCTCGAGGGCCGGCTCACGCCGTCGGAGTTCGTCGCGAAGTGCTGCACCAACCCGGCCAGGATCATGGGGCTCTACCCACGCAAGGGCGTCATCGCCGTCGGCAGCGACGCCGACCTCGCGATCATCGACCCCGAGAAGCGGATCGTCGTGGACCATGAGACGATGGAGACCAACGCCGACTGGAACCCCTACCAGGGCTGGTCCCTCGCCGGTTTCGCCGAGACCACGTTCTGCCGCGGCCGGAAGATCGTCTCGGACTATCGTTTCGTCGGCGAGAGCGGCTGGGGCCGATGGCTGCCCCGCGAAAAGGCCGGATCGCTCTCGAGTCGAGGTGAGTGATCGGAATCGGCCTGCCGTTGCTCGGGCGTCGCCAGTCGCGCCTCGGCACGCTTCCGATTCCCGTCGAATTTGTCCCCTTCCGGGAGTGGTCCATGTTTCGTGCCGGTGAGAAGCAGTCCCTCGAGGTGTTGAGCGCGCGGTTCGCGGATGTTCCGCCGCCGCTGGAGGGCGACGAGGCGCGGGTCGAGGCCGCGCGGTGCGTGTTCTGTTTCGACGCGCCGTGTACTCGGGCCTGCCCGACGCACATCGACGTCCCGCGGTTCATCCGCCAGATCCTGCACCGCGACGAGATCGGGGCGGCGAGTACGATCCTGGATGCCAACATCTTCGGCGGAAGTTGCGCCCGCGCCTGCCCGACCGAGGTCCTCTGCGAGGGTGCCTGTGTCGATCACATGCTGATGAAGGCGCCCGTGCAGATCGGCCGGCTCCAACGGTTCGCCTGCGACATCGCCGCGGAGCGCGGGGGCTCGTTCTTCGAAGCCGGTCCGCCGACGGGGAAGCGCGTGGCCGTGGTCGGCTCGGGGCCGGCTGGTCTGAGTTGCGCCCATGAGCTGCGACGGCTCGGGCACGACGTGGTCGTCTTCGAAGCGAGGGATGTGCCGGGCGGCCTGGATGCGCTGGGAATCGCCGCTTACAAGATCTCGACCGAGTTCGCGCTGGCCGAAATCGAGCGGATTCGGCGGATCGGGATTCCGATCGAGCTCGGCCATCGCGTCGATGGGGAGGAGGTCCGGACGATGCTCGGCGTGTTCGATGCCGTGTTCCTGGGCATCGGGCTGGGTCGGACCGCGCCACTCTCGATCGAGGGCGAGGACTTGGAAGGGGTCTGGGAGGCGCTCGACTTCATCTTCCAGACGCACACCCGGCCGTTCACCGAGTGCGTCGTGGGGACGAACGTCGTGGTGATCGGCGCCGGCAACACGGCGATCGACGTGGCGACCGCCGCCATGCGGCTCGGGGCCGGGACGGTCACCATCGCCTACCGACGCTCCCAGGCGCTGATCCCCGCCTTCGCCTACGAGTATCAGCTCGCCAGGGCGGATGGCATCCGCTTCGAGTGGTTTGCCCAGCCTGTCCGCGTCCTCGGCGAGAGAGGTAGGGCAGTGGGCGTCGAGTTCCTCCGGACCGAGCTCGAAGACCCGGGCTCGAGGGCCGGCCGCGTCCGGACGGTGCCCGGCTCGGATTTCGTCCTCCCCGCCGACATGGTCGTCAAGGCGCTCGGCCAGGAACCGATGGTGGCCCTGCTCGCCGCCCTGACCGAACTACGGAGCGATCGCGGGCGGATCGTCGTCGATCGTGCCACCGGCGCGACGAGCGTCGCCGGGCTCTTCGCCGGCGGCGACTGCTTGCGGAACGGCGGCGAGGTCGTCGATGCGGTCCAGGACGGCAAGATCGCGGCGCGCGGCATCCACGCCGCATTGACGAGGGTATCGGCATGACCGACCTGTCGATCGAGTTCTGCGGCGTCAAGGCACCGAACCCGTTCTGGCTGGCGTCGGGCCCGCCCACGAATTCGGAATACCAGATCCGCCGTGCCTTCGACGCCGGCTGGGGCGGGGCGGTCTGGAAGACGCTCGCCGGCGAGCCGATCGTCAACGTCTCGTCGCGATACGGCGCCGTCGATTACGACGGACGCAAGGTGATGGGACTCAATAATATTGAACTGATCACCGATCGCACGCTCGAGGTCAACCTGAAGGAGATCGCGCGGGTCAAGAAGGCGCACCCCGACCGGGCGCTCTTCGTCTCGCTCATGGTCGAGTCGACGCGCGAGGCATGGCACGAGATCACCAAGCAGACGCAGGACGCCGGCGCCGATGGGGTCGAGCTGAACTTCGGCTGCCCGCACGGCATGAGCGAGCGTGGCATGGGCGCGGCGGTGGGGCAGGTCCCCGACTACACCTGCATGATCACCGAATGGGTCAAGGAGGTCGCGACGATCCCGGTGATGGTCAAGCTCACGCCGAATGTCGGCGACGTGGCCGCGATCGGCCGCGCGGCGGCCCGTGGCGACGCCGACGCGATCTCGCTGATCAACACGATCAACTCCATCATGGGCGTGGACCTCAACACCCTGGCGCCCAAGCCGTCGGTCCGCGGCCTCGGCAGCCACGGCGGCTATTGCGGGCCCGCGGTCAAGCCGATCGCGCTGAACATGGTCGCCGCCGTCGCGGCCGATCCTTCCATCGATGTTCCGATCAGCGGCATCGGCGGCATCCAGGCCTGGCAGGACGCCGTCGAGTTCTGCCTGCTGGGCGCCAGCTCCGTGCAAGTCTGTACGGCCGTCATGCACTACGGGTTCCGGATCGTCGAGCACCTGAAGAGCGGCATGGAAGGCTGGATGCGCGAGAAGGGCTACCAGGCGATAGCCGACTTCGTCGGCCGATCCGTACCGCGGATCAAGGCGTGGGGAGACCTCGACCTGAACTACAAGATCGTGGCCCGGATTGACCAGGAGAAGTGCATCCACTGCGGGCTCTGCTACATCGCCTGCGAGGACGGCTGCCACCAGTCGATTCGCCTCGATCGGATCGCACAGTCCGCCTACCTGTCGGCGAACGGCTTGCGCAACGGTGCGATCCGATCGGGCGGGTACGAGGTGCTCCCCGGGTCCGGCGACGGCGCGATCAACGTGTTCACGATCAAGGAGGATACCTGCGTCGGTTGCAACATGTGCAGCCTGGTCTGTCCGGTCGAGGGATGCATCACGATGCAAGAGGTGGACTCGGGGCGGCCGCCGATGAGCTGGAACGAATACCAGGCGAAACTGGCACGCGGCGAGGTCGATCCGATTCGGCCGCCGGAGCATGTCTGATCTCGTTCAGAGGTTATCGGAGGGCTTGCCACGAGCATCGGCGATCGATAGGGGAATGGAAAAGATGTCTGTCAGCTCGTCGGCCTTTGTCTGCGGATCGACCAGCGCGGCGGATTCCCGGTGGGCAGCGGTGAGTAAAGTTGCAAGTTGAATGCCCACCCGGCTGTTGATGTCGTCCGCGGTCTCGGAGAAGAACCGCTTGGCGTACCGCAGATCCTCTTCAGTCGGGACCAGGATTCGGCCTTTCTCCACCGGACGCCTGGTCACGACTCTGAGTTTCATGGAATCGGAGCCGGTCAGAACTCCCGAGTTGTGGGTGAGGTTGTGCCGGAGTTGCCAGAGGATCACGAGCGTGGCCGCCCGCTTCTCCTGGTCCTGCTTCGAAGGCCCTCTTCCCTGGTTCTTCGACGGCAGGAGGAATTCATCCCAGAGATCCTTCTCGAACGGCGCGAGGGGCCTTCGAAATCGATTATTGATCGTCTCGTTGCTGAGCCATGTATCGGATTCGCAGAGCGCCTTCCCGACCGAGCCCGCCTCGAAGTGTGCGATCACCTCGTTCCCCTTCGCGGTGAACGTGTTATAGCGGTCGTCGGTGACAAAGCCCGAGAGCTGGTCGATACAGACGGACGCGAGTTCCTTGATGAACCGCTCAAAGGTTTCGATGAGGTTCGCCAGGACAAGACGGCGAAGGTGCCCCATGTGTTTCGCTTTGATTGGCGGGCTATGGGAGCCCTGACTGATGTGGTCCTCAATATAATCGATCAAGGTGAAATTGGTGTTCACAGCCAGTCGATAGTGGTTGATGGGGCTTTCCGACTCGGGGGCCAATGCATCCGTATGCGATAAAATGCTCCGGAGCCTCTCACTGACATCCGTGGGGGGACGGCTTCGCTTCTTCGCCACGACACCCCTCCTCAAGCATTGAGTTCCGAGATTTTCCAAGAGGGATACTCGACGAGCAGCCATTCCTCGTCACGATCCGACCAGGAAAACAAGAGAGTCTTTCTCTTATTGGGATTATCCCGATCCACCAGGCCATCGAGACTCTGCCACTTGATCGTTTGTCCGGCCGGTTCTGAGCCCGCCGGGATCGGCACGACGGGATACAGGAAGAGCTCCCTCTTGGACCGTCGCAAGACTTCGGTCAATTCGTCGCTGGGACAGGGGAAATCGACAACTCCCATGAGGCGAGGGTCCCCATCAACGATCCACCAGGTATCTGGCTCCTTCTCGTCCAGCCACTCCGCCAACTCGGCTGGCTCGATTACGTAGTGCGGTCGTTCCCGTACACTCATCGCCGTCCCTCCCGCTCACATGCGCAGGCCGCGAAACGCATCCTATTTCCAGTTGTCGGCTCTCGACCACCGCGGCTCCCAATACACTTCGATTATATTGGCGCGAGGAATTGCGTGAAACTGCCGAAGAGACCTAGCGAGGGAACGACCTCAGCCTCGCGGGGAGATCGCGGTTAGAACCTCATCCAGGCAATCGACCAGGAAGTCCGCATCGTCGCGGGTCAGGCACATCGGTGGCTTGATGCGGAGGGTGTTTCCGGCTAGGCCGCCCTTGCCGATCAGCAAGCCGCGGTCCTTGCACATCTCCAGCAGGTCGACCGCCTCGCTGGAGGCGGGTTCCTTCGACCGGCGGTCGCGCACCAGCTCGACGCCGAGCATCAGCCCCATACCCCGGACCTCGCCGATCATCGGTTGGCGCTCCTGGAGTTCCAGGAGACGGCCCTTGAGGTGCCCGCCGATTTTCAAGGCGTTCTGCTGGATGCCTTCGCTGTCGATGACCTCGAGCGTCGCCAGCCCCTGCGTCATCGAGACCGGATTGCCGCCGAACGTGTTGAAGTGGATGCGATTCTTCATCACTCGGGCGATCTCCGGGCGCGTGACGCAGGCGCCCAGCGGCGCGCCATTGCCGATCCCCTTGGCCATGGTGACCAGGTCCGGCGTGACGCCCCAGTTCTCGAAGCCCCAGAAGGCCGTCCCGGTCCGGCCGAAGCCGGTCTGGACCTCGTCGGCGACGCACAGGCCACCGTGCTTGCGGACGACCTCGTAGACGATCTCGAAATACTCGCGCGGCGGCGTGACCGTCCCGCCCACGCCCTGGATCGGCTCGGCGATGAAGCAGGCGACCTCGCCGGGCGTCTCGTACTTGATCAGGTCCTCGACATCCCGCGCGCACTTGATGTCGCAGCTCGGGTACTCGAGGCCGAACGGGCATCGATAGCAATAGCCGGGCGTGGCGTGCTTCACGCCGATCGTCGGGTTCGACTTGAATTTCCAGGTCCCGTGCGCGGTCAGGCCCATCGTGGCCTGGGTACCGCCGTGGTATGCGTTCCGCAGGCTGATGACCTCGGTGTTGCCGGTGAACTCCCGCGACGTGAGGATCGCCAGCTCATTGGCCTCGCTGCCGGAGTTCGTGAAGTAACTGACCGTCAGGCCGCTCCCTTCCGGCATGTGCTCGGCCAGCTTCTTGCCGAACAGGCCGATCGTGGGATGGAGGTAGAGCGTGGTCGTGTGCTGGAGCCGGCCGACCTGCTCGCGGACCTTCTCCACGACCTTGGGGTGACAATGGCCGACCGAGACGGTGACGATCCCGGCGAAGGCGTCGAGATACTGCTTGCCGGTCTCGTCCCAGACATATTGCATGTGGCCCTCGGCAATCAGCAAGGGCTCGCGGTAATACGTGAGCAGGCCGGGCGTGAGGTACTCGCGGCGCATCGCCAGGACTTCGTCGCGCGGCGGGCCGTCGTAGGGGGCGGGCGTGTGCGAGGAGGTCGGCAGCGGTGCCGGGGTCGTCGTGCCTGGACTTGTCGCGGCGGTCGTCATGCGAAATATCCTTTGATGCGTATGTCTCTGGCGCGATCCGGGCCTTTCCGGCACGTCGACGGGGCGGGAAAGCCTGACCTGCGAGTGCGATTTCAGGGCTGGACGATCGCCCCGTAGGTCTCGGGCCTGCGATCGCGGAAGAACTGCCAGGTGTTGCGGACCTCGCGGATCATGTCGAGGTCTAGGTCGGCGATCACGATGTCGTCGGCGTCGCGTCGGCCGACGGCGAGCATCTGGCCGCGGGGATCGCAGAAATAGCTCTGACCATAGAACTCGCCGATCCGCCACGGTTCCTCGAAACCGGGGCGATTGATGGCTCCGACGAAATAGCCGTTCGCGACGGCGTGCGCCGGCTGCTCGAGCTTCCAGAGGTACTCGGAGAGCCCGGCCACCGTCGCCGAGGGATTGAAGACGATTTCCGCGCCGTTGAGGCCCAGGCAGCGCGCGCCTTCGGGGAAATGCCGGTCGTAGCAGATGTAGACCCCGATCTTACCGACGCGAGTCTCGAAGACGGGATAGCCAAGGTTGCCCGGGCGGAAGTAGAACTTCTCCCAGAACCCGGGGGGGCAGTGCGGGATGTGCATCTTGCGGAACTTGCCGAGGTATCGGCCGTCGGCGTCGATGA
>JBKQHM010000368.1:0-18678 GCA_052148775.1 Isosphaeraceae bacterium
GAGCGAAGCGTCGCGGCGATCCTTCGCCGACTACTTCCAGCACCACACGGAGATCCAGTTCGCCGTCCGCGCGCGCCGGGCGGCCGACGCGGTCGTGAAGCAACTCGCGTCCCGGCCGGACAAGCCCTGCGGCGAGGGCCGGAAGGATGGGGCCCGGTCGAAGGCTCGACGCCTCGGGCTCGGCGCGCGCCGGCGGATCGGCATTGCGGGCGTGGCCGCGGCCGTCGTCACGGTCGCGGTCGCGGCATCGGTCGTCGGCTGGCTTGCGATCGGGTGGCCTCGCCGCGGCGCGTCGGTCCTCGCGAAGGGGCCGGGCGCGAATGTCGCCTGGCTGGTCAATGCCCAGGATTGCCTCTGGTCCCGGACCGGCGAGCGGCCCGGCCGGAGCATGCTGGCCGGCAAGTCGCTCCGCCTCGAGCGCGGGCTGGCCGAGATCGAGTTCGACTGCGGCGCGCGGGTGATCCTCCAGGGACCGGCCGGCCTCGAGCTCCTCTCGGGAAGCTCGGCCCGACTCCTCCAGGGCAAGCTCACGGCGCGGGTGCCGGCGCACGCCAGGGGCTTCACCGTCCTCACGCCGCACAACAAGGTCGTCGACCTCGGCACCGAGTTCGGCCTGGCCGTCGACGAGGCGGGCGCGGCGACCGTCCGCGTCTTCACCGGCGAGGTCAAGGCGTTCCCGCTCGGTCCCGCATCCGCCCGGGGTGCCGACTCCGGCGTGACGATCCACCAGGACCAGACGGCACGGCTGGACGGCCGGAGCGTCGACCGCCCCTCGCCCGCCCGCGGCGACGGCGAGGCGAAGTACGTCCGGGCCATCGAGCCGCCGCCGATCTTCATCCCCCGGACGCTCCGGCTCGACTTCAACGACCCCTTGCCGGGGACCCTCCAGGACGCCGACGGCCGAGGGATCGGCCTGACCCACCGGCTCCCCGGCACCGGCGCCGACCTCCCCGATTCCGACCCCAACCTCCGGCTCCGACCCGACCGACACGCCCTGGAGCTGACGACCACCCGCAGCGACATCAATACCCAGGAGCGGATGTCGACCGGCGAATACCTGGGCGTCCGCCTCTCGGATCTCGGATTCACCGGGGCGGAGGACTTCGAGATCCGCGCCACGATCCCGAACATCCCGGGACTCAATGTCGTCGGCCAGTTCGGGCTCTACGCCGGCACCGGCAGCGACCACAACATCCGCGGCGGACTGATCAGTTTGCCACAGCCTGATACGTACCGGCTCTTCCTGGTCAATAACGATGGCGGGCGCGATTCCGACATCTACGAAGTCGGCCTGACGACCTCCGGCGAAGACCTCCGGCTCACTCTGCGGAGGCTGAACGGAAAGTACTCGCTGGTCGTCGACAACCTGACCCGGAACAGCTCCAGCACGCTCGCCATCGCCCATCCGAAGTTCCTCGACGGGCAGGCCGAGCTGTACCTCGGTCTCTTCGGGGCGAACACCCAGAGCGACGCCCGCAAGACCCTGACGATCCGCGAGCTCAGCGTCACCGTCTGGACGGCCCAATCCGGTTCGCCCACAATGGCAGTTTCCGGGCTCCCGAATCGTGTTACCTCCCGGATCTTGACACCTTGATGACCCTTCCCGACGTGGTCGCGGGGACCCTGTCGCACGGCCGAAGCGTCCGGCCCGTTGCCCTTTTCCGAGACACTCTCCATGGCACGCATCCACACCCTTGCGTTCTGTCTTGGCCTGGCCCTCGCCACGACCGCCCTCGGCGTCGATGATCCGCCCCGTCAAGCCGGCGGCGAATCGGACCGGCCATTGAAAGTGCTGTTCCTCGGCGATCAGGGGCACCACCTCCCGGCCGACCGCGCGAAACAGCTCACCCCGGTCTTCGCCGGCCGGGGCATCGGGATCACGTACACCGAGAAGACGGATGACCTCAACCCCGAGACGCTGGCCCGGTACGACGCCCTGCTCATCTACGCCAACATCAACGAGATCACCCCGGCCCAGGAGAAGGCCCTCATCGACTATGTCGAGGGGGGCGGCGCGTTCGTGCCGCTGCACTGCGCATCCTACTGCTTCCTCAACTCGCCGAAGTACATCGCGCTCGTGGGCGCCCAGTTCCTCAGGCACGGGACCGGCACGTTCGACACGAAGGTCGTGGATCCCTCGCACCCGATCATGAAGGGCTTCGAGCCGTTCCGTACCTGGGACGAGACCTACGTCCATCACAAGCACAACGAGAAGGACCGCCACGTCCTCCAGGTCCGAGCGGAGGGACAGGGCGAGGAGCCGTGGACGTGGGTCCGCACGCAGGGCAAAGGACGCGTGTTTTACACGGCCTACGGCCACGACGCGCGGACATGGCAGAACCCCGGCTTCCACGACCTGGTCGAGCGGGGCATCCGCTGGGCGGTCAACAAGGGGCCCGTCTTCGACAGCCGGGGCCGCGTCACGTCCGGGCTGCCGCCTTTCACTTACGAGGAGACCACGGCCGAGATCCCCAATTACTTGCCCGGCAAGCAGTGGGGCACGCAGGGCGAGCCGATCCACAAGATGCAGCGCCCGCTCTCGCCGGAGGAGTCGATCCGGCACATGGTCGTCCCGCACGGCTTCGAGCCGAAGCTGTTCGCGGCCGAGCCGCAGATCGTCAAGCCGCTCTGCATGGCCTGGGACCACCGAGGCCGGCTCTGGATCGCCGAGAGCGTCGACTATCCCAACACCAAGCATCCCGGCAAGGAAGGCCGCGACCGGATCACCATCTGCGAGGACACCGACGGCGACGGCAAGGCCGACAAGTTCACCGTCTTCGCCGAAGGGCTGAACATCCCCACCAGCCTGCTCCCGGCCAACGGCGGCGTGATCGTCCTCCAGGCACCCGACACCCTGTTCCTCAAGGATACCGACGGCGACGGCAAGGCCGACGTGCACAAGGTCCTGTTCACCGGCTGGGGCCCCGGCGACACCCACGCCGGCCCGAGCAACCTGCGATGGGGATTCGACAACTGGGTCTGGGGGATCGTCGGCTACTCCGGATTCCGCGGGACCGTCGGCGGCGAGTCGCACCGCGCCGGGCAGGCTTTCTACCGATTCAAGCCCGACGGGTCGAAGCTGGAGTTCCTCCGCAATACCAACAACAACTCGTGGGGCGTCGGCTTCAGCGAGGACGGGCTGGTCTTCGGCTCGACGGCCAACGGATGCCCGAGCGTCTACATGCCGCTCCCCAACCGATACTACGAGGCGGTCCGCGGCTGGGCGCCCCGCGTGCTGGAGAACATCGCCCCGAACTTCCACTTCTTCCCGGTGACCGATCAGGTGCGCCAGGTCGACTGGCACGGCGGATTCACCGCCGGGGCCGGCCATGCGCTCTACACCGCGCGGGCCTATCCTCCGCAGTACTGGAACGCCACGGCGTTCGTCGCCGAGCCGACCGGGCACCTGGTCGCCACCTTCACGCTCAATCGCAAGGGGAGCGACGTCGAAGCCTATTACGGCTGGAACCTCGTGGCCAGCAACGACGAGTGGACCTCGCCCATCGCGGCGGAGGTCGGCCCGGACGGCCACGTCTGGGTCATCGACTGGTACAACTACATCGTCCAGCACAACCCCACGCCGCGCGGGTTCAAGACCGGCACGGGCAACGCCTACGAGACGCCGCTCCGCGACAAGACCCACGGGCGGATCTACCGGATCGTCTACAAGGACGCCCCCGCCTCCCGCCCCCCGGTGCTCCATACCGACGACCCTCAGAGCCTGGTCGCCGCGCTCGGGAACGACAATCAATTCTGGCGGATGCACGCCCAGCGTCTGCTGGTCGAGCGGGGCAAGACCGACGTCGTCCCTGCGCTCATCGAGCGGTCCCGCGACCGCTCGCTCGACGCGATCGGCCTGAACGTCGGCGCGATCCACGCGCTCTGGACGCTTCAGGGCCTGGGCGCGCTCGACGGCTCGAACGCCGACGCGACCGGGGCGGCAACGGCCGCCCTCAAGCACCCGTCGGCGGGCGTCCGGCGCAACGCCTTGCAGGTGCTGCCCCGCAACCCGCAATCGGCCGCCGCGGTGTTGGCCTCGGGGTTGCTGACCGACCCGGATCCGCAAGTCCGCCTGGCGGCGCTTCTGTGCCTGGCGGATCAGCCCGCCTCGGATGAGGCCGCCAAGGCGCTGGCCGCCGCCCTTCGTGGCGGACTCACGCGCAACGACCGATGGCTCGCCGACGCGGCGACCGCCGCCGCGGGTCGCAACGACCTCGCATTCCTCAAGGCGATGGCCGCCCCCGGCGGCCGGGCGGTCGGCGCGGACGTCCTCCGGATCGTCGAGCGCGTGGCCGAGCACTGGGCTCGCGGCGGCCCGGCCGACCAGGCCGGCGGCCTCCTGGCGTCGCTCCGCGGCGGTGCCGCGACGGTCAACGAGGCCCTCCTCAGGGGGATGGCGAAAGGATGGCCGAAGGGACGCCCCGCCAAGCTCGATCAAGCGACCGCCGAGGCCGTCAAGCAGCTCGCCCTGGAGCTGCCCTCGTCGGCGCGTGGGCAGCTCATCCGGCTGGTGAGCCCCTGGGGCAACACGGTCCTCGCCAGCATCAACGCCGAGATGGCCGCCTCGCTGCTGGCCACCGCGAAGGACGAGTCGATCCCCGAGCGTCGACGGATCGACGCCGCGAAGCAGCTCGTCGAGCTCCAGGGCTCGAGCGGCGAGCTCGCTCAGCAATTGCTCGCCCTGATCACGCCCCGCACGCCGCCCGACCTGGCAGCCGGCCTGATCGGCGCCGTCGCCGAGGGCTCGGCACCGGAGGCCGGCAAGGCGATGGTTGAGCGGCTGCCGGCCCTGGCCCCCGCGTTGCGTGCCGAGGTCATCCGGGCGTTGCTCCGACGCGCCGACTGGACCCCGGCCCTGATGGACGCCCTGGAGCAGAATCAGCTCCGCGTCTCCGAGCTGGTGCTGGACCAGAAGCAAGCCCTGGCCGCGCACCGCAACACCGCGATCGCCCGGCGCGCGCGACGCCTGCTCCAGGCCGGCGGCGGTCTCCCCGATCCCGACCGCCAGAAGGTGATCGACCTCATCACGTCCCAGGTCAAGCAAGGCGGAGACCCCGCGGCGGGCAAGCTTGTCTTCGCGCAGCAGTGCGCCAAGTGCCACCGATACGGCAATGAGGGCGGCCAGGTCGGACCCGACCTCTCGGGCGTCGCCGCCCTGCCCCGCGACGAGTTGCTGATCCATATCCTCGACCCGAGCCGATCCGTGGAGGGCAATTTCGTCCAGTACATGGTCGCCACCACCGACGGCCGGATGATCGGCGGGCTCCTGGCCGCCGAGACCAGGACGACCGTCGACCTGCTCGACGCCGAGGGCAAGCGCCAGGTCATCCTCCGCGAGGACATCGACGAGATGGCCGCCTCGAAGAAGTCGCTGATGCCCGAGGGGTTCGAGAAGCAGATCACCCCGGCCCAGTTGAATGACCTCCTGGCGTTCCTGACCCGACGCGGCAAGTACCTGCCGCTGGACCTCCGCAAGGCGGCCACGATCGTCAGCACCAAGGGCATGTTCTACGACGCCAACTCCCCCGCCGAGCGCCTGATCTTCCGCGACTGGTCGCCCAAGACCTTTGAGGGCGTCCCGTTCCTGCTCGTGGACCCGCAAGGCGATCGCGTCCGGAACGTCGTCCTGCTCAACGGCCCCATGGGCGAGTTCCCGCCGCGGATGCCCAAGGCCGTGGAGCTGCCTTGCCACGCACCGGCGAAGGCCATCCACTTCCTCAGCGGCGTCAGCGGCTGGGGATTCCCGTATGGACAGAAGGGCTCGGTCTCGATGATCGTCCGGCTCCATTACGTCGACGGCTCGGTCGAGGATCATCCGTTGCAGAACGGCGTCCACTTCGCCGACTACATCCGCGTCGTGGAGGTTCCCGGCTCGAAGCTCGCCTTCAACCTCCGCGGCCAGCAGCTCCGCTACCTCGCCGTGCATCCCAAGAAGAAAGACACGATCGATCGCATCGAGTTGATCAAGGGCAACGACGAGTCCGCCCCGCTGGTCGTCGCCGTCACGGTCGAAGGCGAGGGCGAGGGCGGCAAGTAGTGTCGAGGGCGTCCGGTCCTTCGGCAGGGAAGGTATCCACCGAAGCTCATTGCACTGGTTTGCACTCGAGTGCAACATTTCGGCGGGTCGCCATCCCCTATCTGCCGGTCTGGGAATGACATGGCGGCGACTCCGCAAACGGGTCGGACCGGCCAGTGTGCCGGCGGTACGGCCCCTCTCGTCGCGGACCTTGGCCGGTGATGACTCCGATCGCACCGATGGGTTTCCTGACGCGCGGCTGGTCACGGGTCCCTGCCCCTGCTGGAAGCGATTGCGGACTTGTCGAGCCTACCTAATATTAGGATGGCGCCGTTTTGCAATTTCATGAACGCATCCCGCGCGGAATCAGGCCGAAGGCGTCCCTAACTCTTGACCACGACGGCAGATACGAATTCCCAAAAAAATTTCGGCGTGCGCGCAGCCGACCCCCATTGATCGGCTTTGACGTCGCCGGCTTTGCTCCTCTCCGTGATCGAATCGATCAGAGTCCCCGGATCATTGCCTCCGGTGATGATTCGTTTGCTGGACGACTCGCCTTAGCTCCTCGCGTGCCGACGGGTCGCCGGGGACAAGCCTCAGCGCCTGCTCTCAGTCCCGGCCCGGACGGGTTTCGGCTCGCAAGGAGGCGAGCGAGCCGCGCCGGTGCTCAATCCTCCAGGCCCAATTCTTGGAGCGACCGAGCCTTGAGGAGTTCCAGGAACAGCGCCTCGAGCCGCTCGGGGCTCAGGGTGTCCAGGCGCCGCCGGGCACCGAGGCTCAACGGGCCGAACCGGGCCTCGAGCTGCATCTGGAGCGCCGTCCGCCAGCCTTGTTGCAGACCTTGTTGCAGACCTTGTTGCAGACCTTGTTGCACGCCCTTCTCGAATGTCGTCATCGCCATGGCCCGGGCCTCCTGATACGGCTCGGTGCGGAGCAGCGCCCCCAATTCGCGCGCTTGCACCTCGTCGAGCGTCGCATATGCCTCCAGACAGTCCAAGAGCAGGTACCGCCGATAGTCATTCTCTCGCGCCTCGGCCAGCCGACGCAACGCCTCGGCATGCACCTCCGCGCGCCGTGCCCGCGGCACTCGCATCAGGGCCGTCAGCGCCACACCCAGGAGGTGCTCACCGGCCACATACCGCTCGCCGTCGAGGGCCGGCAGCCCCACGTAGGCATACGAGAAGGAGACCAGCCGATGGTCCCAGTACGACTCCTCGTAGACATCCCAGCCGATCCCGTCCAGGCCCACCCGCAGATACAGCGCGATGGGCAAGACTGGTAGGCCGTGCCGGCGGCGGAGCTGCTCGTAATAGGAGAGCATCCGGGGCCGGAGCGGAGCCACCGTGTCCTGGGATTCGATCTCGACGTGGATCAGGGTCAGCAACCGGTCGGCCGGCTCGTCCGGCGCCGTCGCCGGAGGCGGTACGCCGGGGCGCAATGGCAGACGGGCGACCAGGTCGAGGGAGCGGCGCTCCCCTCGGGGCGGGTCTGTGAAGACCTCCTGCTCCAGCCAATCGACGCGCGCGAAGTCGAAGCGATCGGCCCAGGCGGGGAAGAAGACCTGGAAGAATTCGGCGAAGAACGCCTTCAACAGCGACTTGAACCGTTGGTCGTGGTCGGCCATGGCACGCCCCCCTCCCGGCGCATCGGGCTTGCCTTCAGGCCGCGGTGCGCCGGCCAGCGATTGTGCCACAAAAGCCGCCGGCCGCCAAGTTGAGGGCCGCGGTCACGAGCCAGCCGGCGCCGGGTCGCTGCATCCAAGATTCCCGGTTATTCTTCGGAATACCGTGGCACGAAGACGGCTTGACCTAGAGCGCCGAACGATTGGGTTGCATACACCACAAACTCCGAGGCTTGCGCTCTTCGGTCTCGCCCCGAAGATCCGGACATATGTCGTGCCGCTGGACAACATATGATCCGGATCAGCCTTCCGAAACATAGGTCCGACCGGACTTTTTGGCGTGCCAAGGAGCGGTCGGACATATGTCTGGAAGGTAGGGGCTGAAACAGTCGAGCCCAGGGCAACGCCCTGGGGAGGAGGTGGCCATCAAGCGAGCAAAAAGAGAGCAAAAAGGGGACAGAGCAAAAAGAGAGCAAAAAGGGAGAGCAAAAAGGGGACATTCTTAAATCCCGGCGAAGACTGGGGATTTTGGATAAGTCGAGTCTCTCCAGATTGTGCAGTCAACCGTGGCAATTACGAATGTCCCCTTTGTTCGACCCCGTGGCAATTACGAATGTCCCCTTTGTTCGACCTTTGTTCGACCCCGAATGTCCCCTTTGTTCGACCCCTTTGTTCGACCCGAACGGGTCGGACCGGCCGGTTTGTCGGCGGTCCGGCCCACCTCGTTGCGGACTGACAATTCCGCTCCGGAGGATCGGGCAGGACGAGGCGGCAGGATGACAATCATGGCGATCAAGATCTTCTTGTGCGGAGACGTGATGACAGGACGCGGGATCGATCAGATCCTGCTACACCCTGTCGATCCGATCCTCTACGAGGCGTCCATCCGGGATGCCAGGGGTTACGTCAGGCTTGCTGAGGAGGGGTCCGGCCCCATCGCGGCTCCGGTCGCCTTCGATTACATCTGGGGCGATGCGCTGGAGGCGCTCGAGCAGGCCGGGTCGTCCATCCGGCTGATCAACCTCGAGACCAGCGTCACCACCAGCGACGACCATTGGGAGGGTAAGGGGATCCACTACCGGATGCACCCGTCGAATATCCCATGCCTCACGAGTGCCGGCATCAACTGTTGCGTCCTGGCGAACAACCACGTCCTGGACTGGGGCTACGCGGGGCTCCTCGAGACACTCCTGACGCTGAAAGGTGCCGGCATCCGCACCGCCGGCGCCGGGAGGAATGCCAAGCAGGCTGCGCAGCCGGTCGCGCTGGAGGCCGGCGAGGGAGCCCGTGTCCTCGTCTTCGCCTACGGATCGCCGACGAGCGGCGTGCCGCCCGAGTGGGCGGCCACGCCGGATAGGCCCGGCGTCAACTTCCTCCCCGAGCTCTCGGGCACGGCCATGCGGGAGGTCGCGGCTACGGTCGAGTCCCATGCTCGAGATGGCGACATCGTCATCGTCTCGATCCATTGGGGCGGTAACTGGGGCTATAGCATCGCTCAGGAGCAGATCGATTTCGCCCACGACCTGATCGACCAGGCCGGGGTGCATATCGTGCATGGCCATTCGTCCCATCACGTCAAGGGGCTGGAAGTCTACAAGGGTCGGTTGATCCTCTATGGCTGTGGGGACTTCTTGAACGATTACGAGGGCATTGGCGGCCGAGAATGGTACCGGCCCGACCTGGCGCTGATGTTTTTCCCCACGGTCGAAGCGGGCACCGGCGCACTGATGGAGCTGAGGCTGGCGCCGATGCGGATCCAGCACATGCGGCTGAACCGGGCCGGTCGAGATGACTCCGCCTGGATGTGCAACCTCCTGAAGCGCTCGGGCGTCGGCCGCGGCGTGCAAGTCATGCTCCAGGATGACGGCATGCTCACTGTCCATTGGAATTGATGGCGGAGGGATGCCGTGGACCAGCGGTCGCCCGGCGAGCCCGTCCATTCAGGTAAAGCGAGTGAACAGCGATTGGCCATGAGGCCCGACCCCTGATCCCGGAGAGACCGGGGGTCGGGAATCCTCTGTTGAACGCAGCCGAAGTTCAAATCACGGATGCTCCGAGGCATGGGGAGTCATCGGGCCGAAGGGGGGAAAATGGAACTCGAAGATTGGCTCGTGAAGATTGAGGGCCCGCAACAGGTGGGCACGCTCGTTGTCCGGCAAGTCTTTCTCCGCCTGGATATCTTTGCGGATCTCCTGGTGCGTCCCTTCGAAGGTCTTATGGACCGCCTTGTCCTCCCGGGAGCGATACTCGATCTCGGCGCGCCATCGCTTGCCGTCGAGACGGGTCAGTTTCAGTGAGTCGAAGGATTCCCACGCGGGTCCCTCGCCTGTTGACTCGGATTCTTCAAAGAACTCTCGCAACCGTTCGTCCGGATGGAATCGGAATACGCGCGGCCTCTCCCGCAGCGAGTGAGACACGCGCTCGCCCAGCGTGATCTTGCAGGTCACGGGCTTGCCACTCCGCACCAATCCCATCGTCACGTCGTGCCCCGGAGTGTCGCCGTGCACCAGCTCGATCAGTTGCTGGGGAGAGTGGAGCTTGTGGTCACCATAGCTCAGCAGAATGTCGTAGGGTTGCAGGCCGGCTTTCGCGGCCGGGGAGTCCTTGGGCACGTGCGTGATGAGAAGCCCCTGTCCGTTCGGAACGACTCCTTGCAGATGACTGGACAGTGCCGGAGGGAGCGATTCGATCTCCACACCGAGGTAAGCCTGTTTCAGGCCAGGCTGGTGCGCGGCGTCGGGGCGACGCTTCTTCGCGGAATCGTCATCCCCTTGCGCCAGGCAGAGGGTGGCCGCCAGACTTGAGATCACCAAGGTCAACAGCGCATGCCTCATGATAGTCCTCCAATAGCAGCAGGTGTGATCAAGGATGCTTGCTTCCCGCTGGCTTGCTCCATCTCGTCAGGCCCAGGGCACGCCAATCCCCTCGGCTCGGATGGGCAAGCGGACAGCCTTCATGACGGCCTGATGGGCCGTTAGCCACGGCCCCCGCATTGGCGCAATAAAAAACCCCGATATGCGGAATCCACATATCAGGGCCGACATAACCCAGGCCGTCTTACCCGTCGCGAGTAAGCGGGTACACCCTCATTCTTCGCCTCGCGATCCTGGCTTGTCAAGGCGATCCCGAGCAGAACGCCGGTGGCCGACCAGTCCCGATGAGGGCCGAGCTCGCCCTTCGTGCCTGATATTCTCTCTAGATTCAAGCTTAGGAAGCTTGATAACAATGCAAATAATAAAATTGACTACATACTAGAGGATATTCTTGAATTCCGGCGCAGACTGGGGATTTTGGATAAGTCGAGTCTCTCCAGATTATGCAGCCAACCGTGGCAATTACGAATGTCTCCTTTGCGAGCCCCCTTTGCGAGCCCTCGCTTCAGACGACCTGCCGGAAGTACTCGAGGGATCGCTTCAGGCCCTCGGAGCGATCGACGGTGGGCTCCCATCCCAGCAACTTCTGGGCGCGGGTGATGTCGGGCTTGCGGCGTTTCGGGTCGTCCTGGGGGAGGTCTTCGTAGATGATCGTACTTTTCGTTCCTTCGACCAGGGCGATGATCTCCTGGGCGAGCTGCAAGACCGTGATCTCGGCCGGGTTGCCGAGGTTCACCGGCTCGGAGAAGTCGGTGTTGAGCAGCCGGACGATCCCCTCGACGAGGTCGGTGACGTAGCAGAAGCTGCGGGTCTGCTGGCCCTGGCCGTAGACGGTGATCGGCTCGCCGCGGAGGGCCTGACCCATGAAGTTGGGCAGGACGCGGCCGTCGTTGAGCCGCATGCGCGGGCCGTAGGTGTTGAAGATGCGGACGATCCGGGTCTTCACCCCGTGGAAGCGATGATAGGCCATGGTGATCGCCTCGGCGAACCGCTTGGCCTCGTCGTAACAGCCCCGGGGGCCGATCGGGTTGACGTGACCCCAGTAATCCTCGCGCTGGGGGTGGATCTCGGGATCGCCGTAGACCTCCGACGTGCTGGCCAGCAGGAAGCGAGCGTCCTTGGCCTTGGCCAGGCCGAGGGCGTTGTGTGTGCCCAGCGAGCCGACCTTGAGCGTGGGGATCGGATGCGTCAGGTAATCGACGGGGCTGGCCGGGGAGGCGAAATGCAGGACGTTATCCACCGGGCCGTCGATCTCGATGGGCTCGGAGACATTATGATCGACGAACCGGAACCGGGGTTGGTCGAGCAGGTGCTGGATGTTCTTGGAGCTCCCGGTCAGGAGGTTGTCGACGCAGATCACGTCGTGGCCATCACTGAGGAACCGCTCACAAAGGTGCGACCCGATGAATCCCGCGCCGCCGGTGATGACCGTGATCAAGGTGTGCGCTCCTGACGTTCGATCGAAGTCCTGGGTCGATGCCTCGGTGAACCGATGCCGAAGTATCCGCACTCACCATACAATCCCGCCCGGTTTCTTGGCAATCGCGGCTGGGTCCGGGGCCGTTCGGCGACGATCCGCCCGCGTGGCGATTCGGTTCTTTTCCTGGATCGACCCGGATCGGCGGATCGGCCATTTGCATCCAGCCAGCCTTGCCCGTTCGGGCGATTTGAACTAACATACTCTCGAGTCTGTAGCAAGGACGCCGGGACGGTGGTAGGCGCTTGGGGCCGGCCAGGGCCTTCGTTCGCTACGAATACCAACCCGAAGCGTCAGCGAGGTGATCGGCGGCTGAGGCGGCGGATCATCACCTCGCTGACGCTTCGGGTTGGTATGAGCGACGAACATCCGGCCCGGTTACTATGCTACAGTCTCGACTCTTCGAGTCATTCGGTCATACGAGTCCGACGCCGTTCCGGCACGACGCCGGAGGCCATGCGAATGGGCCAACTCGATTGACGGGGTCGGGCTGCGCCCTCCTGTGAGATTGTCCTCCTCGATCGATCAGCTCAGGCTCAGATCGCCCCGACACGGATGTCGAAGGAAACCTCTTCCTGAATCGACTTTCCCCGTTATCCCCGAACGGCTACCCGCATCGGGCGGGCCGGTGTGTCGAAGGAGATTCGTCCCAGATGCGGATCAGCGAGCGTTCCGAGGCCCTGGCCTCCGCAGAGAGACTCAGTCTCATCCTGCCGTTAGCCCAGGGACGGGCCCTCAGCGGAGAAGCGATCGCCGAATATCGACGCATCTTCGAACAAGGCCGGGGTTTCGGCTCGATCGAGATCGTCACCGTCGGCATCAGGGACGTGAGCGGAGCAGACCCGGGGCCTGATGGTCAGGGCCTGGGCGACTCCCTGCACATCAATACAGATGGGAGCGACTGGAGCGTTTCGGCGCGCGCGGGGCTGAACGCGGCGACCGGCGATCACCTCGTCGTCCTCGATGTCGAACGGCAATATCCGCCGGAATCCCTGCATCGGGTGGTCAGCCCGGTATGGGAGGGTGCGTGCGACCTTGCAGTCGCGGTGCCGATCGGAGGCCACGGACGCGCGGGGCGATGGTGGCAACCGCGGGCCGGGCTCGGCTTGCTGAGCCGCTTGTTGCTCGGATCTTCCGACGTGTTCTCGGGGCTGTTCGCGATCCGGCGATCCTTGTGGGAGCAGGGGGGACGGACCATCTCGGCGAGCGGTTCCAGCCTGGTCCTCGAGTTGCTGCTGCGACGGCCGGCTCGTGCCGTCGACGTGCCCGTCCCGGTCGACCCGCGGTTTCGATCGCCACGCCTGGGGCTCAAGGACGTTCGCCCGTTGAAGCACGTGCTCGATGGCCGCTATGGCAATTTCTCCCGACTGATCCAGTTCTGCGCCGTGGGCGCCTCGGGGATGGTCGTTGACCTGACGTTTTACGCGCTGTTCCAGTGGCTGCTCTCGTACACCTGGCTGGTTTCCCGGAAAGCGGGCCTGGGATTCTCCTGGCATCTGGCCATCGCCGCGGCGTTATCGATCGGGATCGCCTTGCTCTGGAACTTCAGCCTGAACCGGCGTCTGACCTTCAACGACGCCATGAAGGGGGCCTGGCTCCCGCAGTTCCTGACCTATGCCTTGAGCAACGCGCTGGCGATCGCGCTGAATTTCTCGCTACGGCTGTATCTTCCGACGAAGATCGCCTTCTTCGGACGTCACCGACTGGCCGCGGCCGTCGTCGGCATCGTCGCGGCGACGGGGATCAGCTTTTCAATGTCGCGCTGGATCGTCTTCTCGCGCCGGCCTGACTCCGGGCCGTCCGGCTCCGGCCGCGATCAGGGCGATCGCCGGCACGATGGGGGCACGCATCCGCAGGTCGGTCCAGAAGACGGCGTGGACGAGCGTCAGCCCGAGCACCATCATCGGCGCCGCGATCCTTGGCCAATGCCAGAGCGATCGTTGCGATAAGCCGAGTAAAAGGGCAATCCAGAGCGGGATCGTCCAGGCGAACGAGGCCCATCGCACGCCCGACGCGTAGACGGAGGCGGCTGGGGCGACGCCCCAGAATCGGCCGAGTCGGGCCAGGCTGGCCCGGGCGAAATCGCGCGGTCGTTCTCGTGCCAGGCGCCAGACCATCGCCTGCAAGTATCGGTCGGCCTGGGGCTCGGTCATACCCTTCGTCTGTCGGTTGATCGAATCCCACCAGAGCCACTGGTCTTCGCCCGTCCAGACGCGCCCTGGGGGTCCGTCGAGGACGTCCCGGTAATAGACCGGGTTGTTCGCCAGCGCCAGGGTGTAGCCGCCGTGAGTGGTCGTCCAGACGGGCTCGCCGATGGCCAGGAGGTTGCGGATCATCCAGGGTAGGAGCACGAGGCCGACCGTCAGGGTCAGCAAGCTGGTGCGGATCAGGCGATGCCTCATGTCGCCCGGCTTGACGGCCATGCTGGCCAGGATCGTCAGCACGGTCGCGGCCAGGATGCTGGGCCGGCACAACGCCGCGAGACCGAACCCCACGCCACCCCAGACGGCTCCCCGGATACCGCCAAGGGCCAGCGCGGCCAGGGTCGCGGCGATCAGGAAGGCGGCGGGCGTCTCCGTCATGACCGACCGGCTCTGCCAGATCAAGACCGGATCGCACGCCACGACGAAGGCGGCCAGCATCGCCCGGGTCTTCGAGAGGCCGAGCCGCTCCGCCGCGGCGGCGGTCAACCCAACCGTGCCGGCCCCCAGCCCGAGGTGCAGCAGCACGATCCCCCATCGAGCGAAATGGTCCCCGGCGGCGACCATCGGCGCCAGGACGAGCGGGTAAAGGGGCGGGCGATAGGCGGTCGGTCGTCCCTTGAAGGCAAACCCCTCTCCGGACGCCAGCGATCGGGCCATCGGGAGGTAATTGTCCGGGTCGTCGAAGGCACCGGAGCCTCGGAGCATCACGGCCGCCCTCAGCGAGAGCGCCAGCAGGATGATCGCCCAAAGTGGGTGAGAGACGAGGCGTCGGAGTATCATGGGGTTTCTACGGGCTGGGGGGTGCTGAGTGTTTGTTCGGAGCGGGTCTCCTGGGGGCTTCGCCCTTCGGGCTCGACCGCGTTAACGATTGAATCTGCTGCGACTTGAGTCAACTCGTTCCTACGCTCCGCGTGGGAATGCCGTCCCGGACGCTCCGCGTCCCGACCGATTCGCAGCGCGATCCGGGCCACCACGACGCAGAGCGTCGAAGACGGCATTCCCACGCGGAGCGTGGGAACGAGTTCAAACCTTCCACTGCCTTCAGCTTATGACTGATTCAACGGTATCGCCCCCAGGAGTGCCGTCGGAGGGAAGATGTTCACGGTAGCGGTCAGCAGACCCGCGCCCAACAGGCGGGCCGTTAGCGCCGAGATTGACCTCGAGGATGTATAATCCTCCCACGAGATCCATCCGACAAGGACAGCCAGCGAGAAACGCCATGGAACGCCGTCCGAATATCCTCTCTTTGACGGGCATGCATGAAGAGGGATTGCAACTCCTCCGGGAAGCGGGAGAGCTCCGCCGGGCGAGTGCGCTCGATCCGGCCACGCTCCAGCGCGAAGTCGAGGGGGCCGATGCGCTGGTCATCCGCACGGCCGGAGTGATCGACGCCGCGCTGCTCGACCGGGGCAAGGACCTCAAGGTCGTCGGACGTCACGGCGTCGGCTATGACCAGATCGACGTCGAGGCGGCGACGGCCCGCGGCATCCAGGTCGTGTATACTCCGGGTGCCAACACGCAAAGCGTCGCCGAGCATGTCTTTGCGCTGATGATCGGTCTGTCGAAGCACTTCACGAAGATGACGGCGGCGCTGATCGCCGGCAACTACAACGCACGGACCAGCATGACGGGCCGTGAGATCGCCGGCAAGACTCTCGGGATCGTCGGCTTCGGCCGGATCGGCCGCCGCGTGGGCGAGATCGCCCACCAGGGATTCGGGATGAAGGTCCTCTACAACGACATCGTCGCGGCGCCCGAGGAGGTGGAACGCCGATGTGACGCGCGGCGATTGGGCCTGCGCGAGGTGCTCGCGACCTCCGATTACGTGACGCTCCACGTGCCGCTCGACGCCAGCACACGGGGCCTGATCAATCCCGAGACCCTGGCGATCATGCGCCCGGACGCGATCCTGATCAACACCAGCCGCGGCCCGGTAGTGGACGAGCCGGCGGTTGCCGAGGCCCTCGACGCCGGAAGGCTCTGGGGATACGGCGCGGACGTTTACACCGTCGAGCCGCCCCCGCCCGGCCATCCGCTGATCGGACGCCCCGACGTCCTGCTGACCCCCCATAGCGCCGCGCAGACCGCGGAGGCGCTCCGGACCATGGCCGTCACGATCGCCCAGGAGGTCATCGGCGTCCTGCGCGGGGTCGTCCCCAGCTACCCGGTCAATGACCCCATCCAGGTCGAGCACATCCGGCAGCAGTTGGGCAAGGAGCCACTGTATCGCAGGAGCCGGTGAACGTTTCCCGTGGAATCGCCGCCGAGATTTGTGACTAACCTCCAAGGATGCAGATAGCGTAATTCATTTTTGGTAGACAGGTTGCGACAGATGCCGCGCATCAGCCGATTTTATGGAATCTCGATCTGCATGTATTATAACGATCATGCGCCGCCGCATTTTCACGCGGAATACGCCGAGGATGAGGCCCTCTTCATGGCCCAACGGTGCCGATATCGACCCGGACGTCTTGTATCTCGATCTTGAACCCGCATGGGCGCGAGACGAGACGAGTCGACCAGCCATCGGCTCGGTGGCCTGACCCTGAGTATGTCCGGCCGCAATCGGGCGAGGAGCCGCTCTAGCGCGTGAGCCGAGATGAGGAGTTCGGCGCCCCTCTCGAAGCTCCCCGAGGCGGTCGCCGGTCTACCTGGGGCCGGATTCGATGTTTTCTCGCGACGGCTTCGCGGGAGAATCCGCCTGGGTGACCTTGACCGTCACGGGGAGCTTCTCCAGGGCCTTGTTCAGGAACTCGGTGAACGCGCCCGGCTCATTGTAGCCCCCGATCTTGTCGATCACCGCGCCGTCGGGAGAGAGCACGACATAGAACGGACTCGTGGCTTCCTGGACGAGGTCGAGCTGGCGCTCCTGATTGAGCTCGGCTCGCTTCTTCATTTGCTCCGGGGGGATCGATCCGATCGGGACATAGTCGGTGTAAAGCTGCACGGGCACGAACTTCCGAAGGAGCTGGGCGACGTCGGATCGCGGGAAGACGCCTTGCTCCATCTGACGGCAGTTGGCGCAGTTGACGCCGGTGAAATCGATCAGGATCGGCTTCTTCTCGGCGGCGGCCTGCTCGCGGGCCTGGTCGAAGCTCATCCCCCAGAGCACCCCGTGTAAGCTCTTCTGCTCGCGCTCGGCCTGGGCCGGGTCCGCGGAGGTGGCTTTCGACTCATGTAGAGACTCGCCGCCCCCGCCGGCCATCTGGATCGGCGCGTTGAAGGAGCTGGAGTCCGGCGGGAGCAGGCCGACGATGAGCCGGGTCCAGACCTTGCTCTGGGGCACGTGGCCGAACAGGGCCGGGGCCAGGAACAGGGCCAATCCCAGGAACGCGGCGCCGAAGATGAGGCGGCCCGGGCCGACCTTGACCTCATCGTGGTCGTGGTCCGTCCGGAACAGCCCCAGGAGGTAGAAGCCGCACACCAACGAGAGGGCGATCCAGCTCGTCAGGACGACGTGGGCATTGAACCAGGCGTTCTCCGGCGTGACGAACGCCAGCTCGGCCGTGTTGAGGAACTTCAGCGATGCGCCGATCTCGACCAGGCCGCCGACGACCTTGATCGCGTTCATCCAGTCGCCGCTGCGGGGCATCTGGGAGATCAGGCTTGGCGACAGGGCAAGCAGGAAGAACGGGAGCGCCACGACCGTGGCGAATGTCGCTAACCCGATGATCGGATAGAAGAAATTGCCGCCGGCGGCCATCACCAGCAGGCCGCCGACGACCGGGAACGTGCAGGTGAACGAGGTGATCGTCAAGGTCATCGCCATGAAGACGACGCCGATCAACCCGCCGCGACCTTCCCCCTGGGCGGACGCGTTCAGGAGGAAGCTCGGCAGTCGGATCTCGAACAATCCCAGCAGGCTCAGCCCGAACATCACGAAGAGGCCCGCGACGAAGAGGTTGATCCAAGGGCTGTTCGCCAGGGTCTGGAGGGCCGACGCCGAGAAGAAGAACGAGAAGAGGACGCCGACCGCCGTGAACACCCCGATGATCGACAGGCAGTAGGTGATGGCCAGTCCCGTCGTCTTGACCCGCCCCGACTTGCCGTGCCCTTGCTTGACGAAGAAATTGACCGTGATCGGGATCATCGGCCAGACGCAGGGCATCAACAAGGCGAACAGGCCGCCGAGCGCCGAGGCGACCAGGAAGGGAATCAAGCCCTGCTGGGCCTTCTGCGCGATCTCGCTCTGAACCTGGGACGAGGATGAGGAGTCCGGGGCCACCGAGGTCTTTGGCGATCCCGAATGGGAGGAAGACGCAACGGTGAAGGAGGTCCCCGTTGCGGGGATTTCTTTCTGAGAACCCGTTGCGGCTGCGGCTGGCGTCGGGGCGGTCTGGGCGGCGCCTCCCGAGGCGGAGAGTACCGTCAGTTCGGCGTCGGGGGCGGTCCACTGGCCGGGCGGGCTGCAACTCTTGTCGTTGCAGATCATGAAACCCGCCTGGCAGCGCAGCGCCTTCTTGCCCGGCTCGGTGCCGTCGGGGACC
>JBKQHM010000369.1:0-14630 GCA_052148775.1 Isosphaeraceae bacterium
CTCGCCGAAGATCATGAACAGGTTGCCGGCGCCGGTGTTCTTGAGGGTGTCGCCGATCAGGAGGTCGGGGTTCA
Organism: Isosphaeraceae bacterium; assembly: GCA_052148775.1. GTDB lineage: Bacteria > Planctomycetota > Planctomycetia > Isosphaerales > Isosphaeraceae > CAVZRC01. The sequence goes on from JBKQHM010000369.1 coordinate 75, forward strand.
TTCGAGCCGGAAGAACCGTGAGCTTGCCGTAGCGCTTGGCTTCCTCCGAGACATGCGGGTCGAAGGCGAAGCCGCAAACGATCAGGATGTCGAAGCCGATGCCGGAGACGGCTTCCTTGGCGGCTTCCTTGACTTGCTGGGACGTGACGGTGCCGTACTCCGGCCCGATCGTCACGGCGACGCGCCGGGTCTTGCCGTCGCCGTTGGTGTACTCGCCCGTGGCGTGAATCCAGGACCCGGCATGCGGCTCCAGGCGGTCGAACGTGAGCCGCTCGTTTTTGAACGTGTTCTGAACCCCGGCCTTCCGGAGATTGTCGAGGATCATCGTCGCGAAGTCGGCCCGGCCGGGTTGCTTCTGGCCGATCCGCTCGGATTCCGGGCGTTCGTCGTCGGTCGAGACGATCCGGTCGGGAGACAGGCTCTCGACCGTGAACGGCCCGCTGACCCGGATCTGGTTCTTGTCTTCGTAGGGCTGGTCAAAGAGTGTCTCGGACCCGGCATGGCGGCGGATGGCGGCGTCGATCTCGCCGCGGTTCATCCCTTCCCGGATTTCGGGGTTGTTGGCGATCGACTTGAGAGTGACGTGAGGGACGCGCTTGTAGACAAATCCCTTGCGGATGTCCCGGGCGGTCGAGTAGCTCGGCGGCTCTTGCCCGGTCAGTTCGGCTTCCTTCTTGAGCCCCTCGGGAGAGTCGGCGAGAAGGTAATAGGGGAACTTGGCGGCCATCAACCGGGTTCGGGCCAGAGCCAGGGCAACCCGGCTCGTGTCGATCGTGATCCAACGCCGGCCCCACTGTTCCGCGACGTAAGCAGTGGTTCCCGATCCGCATGTCGGATCGAGAACGAGGTCGCCAGGATCGGTGGTCATGAGCAGGCATCGGGAAACCACTGAAGTCGCCGTCTGAACGGCATAGATCTTGGGATCTGCTCGACTCTGGATACCCCCGACGTCTATCCATGTGTTCGCAAGACCGAATGCGGGAAAATCATCCAAGAATCGAACGTAACTCAGTGAATTGCCCGTGACCTGAACCCGCCCTGCGACGATCAATCTGTTCATTCCTTCGCGGTGGGTCTTCCACTCTCCCTGCTGAGGGAGGAATGACCGATCCCTCACGTTTACCGGATAATAACCGGTCCGGGCTTCTCGGATTCGAGGGGAGGTCAGGTTGTCCAATCTGAAAGGTCTGGCCCCCTTGGGCAGACTCGTCGGATCTTGACGCTCGCTGGGGAGCAACGGACGTCGGGAATTGTCGAGAAGTTCTACTTGATCGTACTTGCCGGCTCCCCCGCCTCTGATTGCCTTCTCCAGGTAAAGCGGGCGGTATTTCATCCGATCAGCATCTTTGGCATACCAAATTACGTAGTCTGATGTGTTGGGGAGGTACCGACCGGTCGTTGATGCCGTCTTGGAAAAGGATATCAATGAAATAATATTGTCGCTGCCGAATGTTTCATCCAGGATGCAACGGACCAGATGTACGTTTTCGTCCCCGATCCGTACGAATATGCAACCCGTGTCTGTCAGTAACTCCCGAGCCGCAACGAGTCGGTCCCGAAGATAAGCCAGGTAGGAATGAATCCCAATCTTCCAGGTGTCCCGGAACGCACGGATCTGCTCCGGCTGCCGCGAGGTATCCTCAAGCTTCCCGTCCTTCACGTCTCGCTTGCGCGTCGAGACCTGCCAGTTCGACCCATACTTGATTCCATAGGACGGGGTCGATGTAGATCATCTGAACCTTGCCCTTGAGCCCCTCTTTCTCGGCAAGGCTCGTCATGACCTGAAGCAAATTGCCCAGGATCATGCGGTTCGCCCAGTGCTGATCGTGCTGGTAGAACTCGACTTTGTGGTCAAATTCCATCGCCTCGAAGTCGTCGAAGAACCCGGGAAGGAAGCCGCCGTTGTCGGGCTTCGTCGTCTTCCGCGCCTCGACGGCGTCGATGATGACGCGGGGCTCGATGACTTCCTGGATATAGATCGGGACGACATCGACTTCGAGCGGTTCCCGGTCTTGCTCGTCTTTGTCCTTCCAGACGAGTTGCGGATCGAGCGACGGATCGCGGGGATAGAGCATCTTCGGCGGGGTCGTCTCGTCGGCGGCGTCGAAGTCGCGAAGCTCCTCGGTCGGGATGTTCTTGCGGGTCTCTTTGTGCCGGATGGCGTCGAGCTCGGGGAGCGTGGGCGTTGGCTCTTTCTTCTTGCGTGCCATCAGGGTTTCGGCTCCTGTTCCTGGGCTTCGATCTGGCCGAGGTCCAGGATCAAACGAGGGGCATGAACCTGCGCCACCGCCCAGATCAACTGGAAATCGACCTCGTCGAAGGAGTGGGCGACACGATCACGCATCCCGGTAATTTGCCTCCAAGGCACTCCGGGATGACGAGCCCGGAACTCGGGTGAGAGCCGCTTCGCTCCCTCACCAATGACCACGATCTCATAGAGCACGGCGGACCGGGTTTTCCGATCGGCCTCGAATGAGGCTTGGGAATGGCCGCGGATATGCTCCACGAGGGCCACGGCGGCCTCGCGAATCCGCGCGACATACCCCAGGTCGGGATTCATAGGATTCTCTTGGCCGAGCCGAATACCTGGGCCTTGCGGATCTGGTTCGCACTCTGCTCGAGGCCCCGCCGGGAAGCCACGTGGACCTTGCGATGCATCACCCCGGAGAGGTCGTTCTCAAGGTCGTCGAGCTTGGACCCCCACGGCCCGTAGTCGTCACCCTCGAACATCACGAGGAACAGGATCTCATCGTCGGCTCCGGGCGACTCTTGGCGGTCCAATCCGCAAACGGAAAGCTCCGAGACTCCGTACCGACGACTCAGTTCGTGAATGCGCTCCAGCGGTAGATGCATGGCCAGTTCCGGATGATCGTGACCGATGCTCATGATCGGACTCCCGGGGAGTTTGAAGGGGTGTCTCGGTTCGTGACGGCACGGATTGACTCCACCACATCATCATACGGGTCGGTGACTTCCAGGAAAACCCAGCGTCCGAAGCCGCCGTGATTGTTCACGGCCGGAATCCAGAGCGTGCGTGCCGTCGCCGTCTTGGCGTCCTTGTCCTTCTTCCGCTCGCCGGTCACTTCGAGGATCAGGTTGAGGGCTCGGTCCCTTCCGCCTCCATCGTCGATCCGGATGAGGAAGTCGGGGTAATACTGCCGCTCGACGCCGTTGATCGTGTAGGGGATCGAGAACCCGAGGCTCTGATTCTTGACGTAGGCGACGACTTCGACCATCTCTTCGAGGTTATGAGCGAGCTTGGCTTCCCAGTCGCTGTCAAGCGCGACGTGCGAGACATGGCACTTGTCGGCCCGGGTCTTGTAGGTCGCCCGGATCGTGTGGAAATCGACGTAGCGACTCGTCCCGACGGTCTCGTAAGGGCGAAGGATCGGCTTGAGCGTCGTCGTCCCCGCGGTGGATTGGACGATCGAGCGGTAAATCCGGTCGGCGGCTTCATGGGCGAACCGGACGAACATGGGCAGTTGCGGGAACGTCCCGCCCTTGCAGCGTAGGCATTCGTCGAGCCAGCGCCGGGTGATCGTCAGGAGTTGCGGAAAGAGCCAGGGCTTATCGTGTCCCACGTCGTCCCGGTAGTATTTCTCGAGGATCAGCTTGGCGAGCCGGAAGGCAACGTTGCCATAGAGGCTATGGAGAGCTCCCTGAAGCTCGACCGGTAGCTTCGGCTCGCCTCCGATGGCTTCGGTCTTCCGACCCTTACGAGGTAGCTCCTCACGGATCCGTGGCCAGAGATTGCGATAGGTCGGTTGATCGCCCATCATCGAGTCATCGGCGACGGGAACCCGGGGGATCTTGACGATTCCCGACTCGATGGCGTCGATCAGCGAGAAGTCGGAGACGACCCAGGGAAAGAGCGTCCCTTCTCGGTAGCCTGAACCGCAGAGAAAGAACGGGGTCGCCGATAGGTCGTAAATTGCCCGGATGCCGGGTTCGATGAATCGTTGGCGTCGCGGAGCCAGTTCTCAATCCAGTTGTCGCCGACTTTCCGCGCGGATTCGGTGAGATAGACGAGCGTCTCGAGGGCCTCAACCTGACAGAAGAAGAGCTTGTTTTCGCGGTCGGGGTTGGTCCAGTGCCGCAACAGGGAGCGCGTGACGTGGGTAACTCCCTGATAGTCGCCTTCCCGCCAGTGCTTGACCCGTTCCCGGATCCGGTTGACTTGCTCGTTCAGCTCGATACGGTCCTGGGTCCATTCGGTGTCGAAGACGAGTTGCTTGCCCTTCTTCTTGGGCGGGGGGATCGGGACGAAGTAGGCGCTCGACCGGCGAGTCTCATCGATCTCGTTGGTGATCCCCTCGTCGCCGAACCGGAAGTGCCGGGTCGGCTCCCGATAGGGCGAGTTGAGGATCGGGTTCTCGATGAGCGTGTCCGCCATCCTTCGTCCCTATGACGCTATCGGCGCGTTCGCAGAACAAGAGCATGGACGCACGGCCCGCTCTATCGATCGGGTTGAGGCTCATCGGCCACCCTCCTTCGAGGCGGCCTTGACCATCGCAACAATTCCGGCGCGAACCGCCTCGGGCAGTCGATCCCAGGCGTCGATGACTGTCGCCAAGCCCGGGTCGGTTGGTCGCAACCCGGTAGCAGTCGAGGGACGGACAGGGTCGTTTACTGCCGCATGCTGGCGGACTTGACCGGGGCTACCGCCTTGCCCTAACCCCTTTGCTACGTCGGCTCTAGGCGGATTCTGCCGGCTACTGTCGTGAATACCGGGGAGGCGACTCGAACGCCTGACCTGCGGATTATGAGACCGCCGCTCTAACCAGCTGAGCTACCCCGGCGCACAAAAGAATAGCCTCGCGCTATCCATCGCGAGATGATTCCCTTCGACCAGTTTAAACTACCAGATGGCTCCACCGACTGCAAGGCGGCCCGATCCTCGTGCGATCGCCCTTCTCAACGGTCTCGGGATCGATTCTACTCTCATTGAGTCCGTCGTCCACCAATGAATCACGAGCAACGGCCGCGGGACGACGGACAACGAACAATGGACAAAGGACAACCGGACGAATGGCCGCGCAATATATCTTCCGAATCGAAAGCCTGTCCAAAGCTTACGGCAAGAAAGAAGTGCTCAAGAACATCTGGCTGTCGTTCTACCCGGGTGCCAAGATCGGCGTGATCGGGAGCAACGGGTCGGGCAAGAGCACGCTCCTGAAGATCATGGCCGGCCTCGAGACCGACTTCCACGGCTCGGCGACGCCGGCGTCAGGGATCTCCATCGGCTACGTGCCCCAGGAGCCGATGCTCGACCCGACGCTCGACGTCCGCGGCAACGTCGAGGTCGCCGTCGCGCCGATCCGCGCGCATCTCGCCCGGTTCGACGAGATCAACGCCCGGCTCGGCGAAGGGCCCGATCCCGACGAGATGGACGCACTCCTGGAAGAACAGGCCAGAGTCCAGGATGCAATCGAGGCCTCCGAAGGGTGGGACCTCGACCGTCGCGTAGAGATCGCCATGGACGCCATGCGCCTCCCGCCCGGCGACGCCGACGTCAGCACCCTCTCCGGGGGCGAGCGCCGGCGCGTCGCCCTGTGCAAGATCCTGCTGGAACGCCCCGATCTCCTGCTGCTCGACGAGCCCACCAATCACCTCGACGCCGAGAGCGTCGCCTGGCTCGAACGCCACCTGGAGGATTACCCCGGGACCGTCGTGAGCGTCACCCACGACCGCTATTTCCTCGACAACGTCGCTAAGTGGATCCTCGAGCTCGACCGCGGGCAGGGAATCCCCTGGGAGGGGAACTACTCCTCCTGGCTCGAGCAGAAGCAGGCGCGGCTCGCCCTGGAGGAGAAGCAGGAGAGCAGCCGTCGCAAGCAGCTCACCCGCGAGCTGGAGTGGGTCCGCATGTCCCCCCGCGCCCGAGTGGCCAAGAACCGGGCGCGGCTCCAGCGCTACGAGCAGATGGCCAGCCAGGAAGCCGACAAGCGCGAGGAGGCCGTCGTCCTCCAGATCCCGCCCGGCCCCCACCTGGGTACCCTGGTCGTCGAGTCCGCGGACGTCGCCAAGGGCTACGGTGACCGGCTTTTGTTCGAAGGCATGAGCTTCCGCCTCCCGCCCGGCGGGATCGTCGGCGTCATCGGGCCCAACGGCGCCGGCAAGACCACCCTGTTCCGTATGATCGTCGGCGAGGAGAAGCCCGACCGCGGAGACCTCCGGGTCGGCGACTCTGTCGTGATCTCCTACGTCGACCAGAACCGAGACGCACTGTCTCCCGAGAACACCACGTTCCAGGAGATCACCGGCGGCCAGGATCAGATCTCGCTGGGCAAGCGCAAGGTGCCGGCTCGGGCCTACGTCGCCTCGTTCAACTTCAAGGGATCCGACCAGGAGAAGAAGGTGGGGCTGCTCTCCGGCGGCGAGCGGAACCGCGTTCATCTCGCCAAGCTCCTCAAGAGCGGCGGCAACCTCCTGCTCCTCGACGAGCCGACCAACGACCTGGACGTCGAGATGCTCCGGGCCCTGGAAGAGGCCCTGATCGACTTCGGCGGCTGCGCCGTGGTCATCAGCCACGACCGATGGTTCCTCGACCGGATCGCCACCCATATCCTGGCGTTCGAAGGGGACAGTCAGGTCGTCTGGTGCGACGGCAATTATCAGACCTACGAGGCCCAGCGCAAGGAACGCCTCGGCATCGACGCCGACCAGCCGCATCGCATCCGGTACAAGTCGTTGACGCGATGATGAGGCAGGCCGTACACACCCACGCCCTGATGACTGGCCGCCGCGAACCGCTATGGAGCACGTGATGCAACTCGATCTGATGAAGATGTATGCCATGCTGCTGTCCCTGCTCGGCCCGGCACCCGGCGGGGAGCCGAACCTCAACATGCCGAAAGGGCTGATCATCAAGCCGGGCGATCGGATCGTCGCGATCGGCGATTCGATCACGCAGGCAGGCGGGTATCTGAAGGACGTCGATGCCGTGCTGGCCGCGAAGTATCCGGAGCTGAAGATCCCGCCCATCGTGAACGTCGGCATCAGCGGACAGAAGGCCGAGGACCTGGTCAAACGCTTCCAGAAGGACGTGATCGACCGCAAGCCGGCCGTGTTGACGCTCAGCATCGGCATCAACGACGTCTGGCACCGCGCCGGCCAGCCGCACGACCCTCATGTGCTGGCCGACTACTGGGCGAACGTCGCCAGGATGGTCGAGATGGCCGAGCATGCCGGGATTCGCGTCATCCTGCTGACCCCCACGGTCATCCACGAGGATCGGGAGCGAGGAGAGAACAAGCGGCTGAGGATCTATGTCGAGGCCGAAAAGCAGATCGCCCGCGAGCGGAAGTGCACCCTGGTCGACTTGCACCAGATGTTCCTGACGGTCATCGACAAGCGTCCCGCGGACGTCCGGAACAAGGAGCAATGGCTGACGTCGGACGGGGTCCACATGAAGCCGCTCGGCGATGCGCTGATGGCCATCGGCGTGCTCCGCGGACTGGGGGTGCCCGACGAGATGATCGCGACGGGGGCCAAGCCGTGACCGATTGCCTGGTCGTGGAGTCGGGGGGAGGCGTGGTCCGGTTGACGCTCAACCGGCCCGAGAGGCGGAATGCGCTCTCCTTCGAGCTCTTGAAGGGTCTGGAAGGGGCGATCGAGGGCATCGCGTCGGACCCCTCAGCGCGGGTGGTCGTGCTGGGCTCGCGCGGGCCGGTCTTCTGCGCGGGACACGACCTGGGCGAGATGGTCGGGAGATCGGAAGAGGATTATCGGGAGCTGTTCGCCCTCTGTTCTCGATTGATGATGGGCTTGCGACGGCTGCCCCAGCCGGTGATCGCCCGGGTGCAAGGCGTCGCGACGGCCGCCGGCTGCCAGCTCGTCGCGGCTTGCGACCTGGCCATCGCCGCGGAGGAGGCAACGTTCGCCACGCCCGGGGTGAAGATCGGACTCTTCTGCACCACGCCCATGGTCCCCCTCGTGCGGGCCATCCCGGCCAAGCCCGCGATAGAGATGCTCCTTACCGGCGCGCCGATCTCGGCCCGTCGGGCCTTCGAGCTTGGGCTGGTCAATCGCGTCGTGCCGGCCGCGGAACTCGATCCCACGATCGAGGCACTGACCGGCACCATCATCGCCATGAGCCCCCTGGTCATTCGGACGGGAAAACGGGCGTTCTACGAGATCCAGGGACTGGACGAGCCCGATGCCTACGACCGGGCCGTGCCGATCATGACCGAGAACGCGCTTTGCCACGACGCCCAGGAGGGCATCACGGCCTTCCTCCAGAAGCGCCCGCCCCGGTGGTCGCGAGGATAAAGGGCCTTTCGGCCGCCGCCCGTCACCGGCCGCCACTCGACAATTTCAGATGCTCGAGCAGCCCCTCGATGGGTTCGAAGCCCGAGATATACGCCGAGTCGCCCACCCAGTCGCCGAAGGGGCGGCGATGGCCGACGGCGATCACGCGGAGCCCCGCCGCGCGGGCCGAGGCCATCCCGGTGGCCGAGTCCTCGAGCGCGACCGCCGAGCGGGCGGAGAGTCGTAACCGCTTCAACGCCAGTTCATAAGCCTCGGGCGCCGGCTTCCTCGCCGTCACGTCCTCCTTGCCCACGATCGTCTCGAAAGCGTCGGTCAGGCCCGCGGCCTCGAGCACGGCTTCGATGTTCTCGCGCCAGGTGCCGGAGACCACCGCCAGCCTCACCTGGCCCCGGAGCGCCCGGACCAGTTCGACCACCCCCGGATACACTCGCGGCGAGGCCCTCAGCAATTGCACCGTGAGCAACTGCTTGCGGCGGACCCAGTCGTCGACCTTGTCGACCGGCACGCCGCGCAAGGTGAATAGGTCCGACAGGAACTCCCGGTCGTCCACCTCGGCGGCACGCGCCGCGATTTCGTCCGGAATCTGCCACCCCATCGCACTGAGGGTACGCTGCCAGGCGGCGACGTGATGGTTCTCGGTTGCCGCCATCACACCATCGAAATCGAAGAGAACGGCTTTCACAGGCATCGCTTGTGGTAATTCATCCAATCGGTGGAACCGGGAGCGTGAACTTGCTATTATCGTCGATCCTTCGTCGACCGTCAAATGCGAGAACGCGAGACGAGACCAGCCACGCATCGCATTGAATCGCATCGAATCGAATCCAGACGACACGACAGACTCATCGAATCCATCGGGAGAACGCATCATGGCACGACCCGTGACGCTCTTTACCGGCCAGTGGGCCGACCTGACGCTCGAAGTCATCTGCGAGAAGGCCAGCAAGTGGGGCTATGACGGCATCGAACTACCGTGCTGGGGCGACCATTTCAACGTGCAGAAGGCCCTGAACGAACCGGGTTATTGCCAGGGCCGTCACGACCTGCTCGGCAAGTACGGGCTGAAATGCTGGGCGATCTCCAATCACCTGACCGGGCAGTTGGTGCTGGATCACAACGACTCCCGGACCGACGACTGGGTGCCCCCCCACGTCCGCGGCGATGCCAAGAAGAAGACGGAATGGGCCATCCAGGAGATGAAGGACACGGCCCGTGCCGCCCAGAAGCTGGGCGTCAAGGTGGTCAACGGCTTCACCGGCTCGTCGATCTGGCACTTGCTCTACTCCTTCCCGCCGGTCTCGGATGCCACCATCGAGGATGGCTTCAAGCTGTTCGCCGAACGTTGGAATCCCATCCTGGACGTGTTCAAGGAATGCGGCGTCAAGTTCGCGCTGGAGGTCCACCCGACCGAGATCGCCTTCGACATTTATACGGCCGAACGGGCCCTCAAGGCCGTCGATAACCGGCCCGAGTTCGGCTTCAATTTCGACCCGAGCCACCTCCACTGGCAGATGGTCGACTCCGTGCAGTTCATCCGGACGTTCCCCGACCGGATCTACCACGTGCACGTCAAGGACGCCGCCCGGACCCTCGACGGCAAGTCGGGGATCCTGGCCTCGCACCTGAATTTCGGCGACCCCCGCCGCGGCTGGGACTTCCGATCGCCCGGCCGGGGACAGGTCAACTTCGAGGAGATCGCGCGGGCGCTGAACGATGCCGGCTATGAAGGCCCGCTCTCGGTCGAGTGGGAAGACTGCGGCATGGACCGCGAATACGGCGCCGCCGAGGCGGCCAAATTCGTCAAGGACAAGATGGGATTCAAGTCCGCCGGCCGGCTGTTCGACTCCGCCTTCGCCGAGGCCCAGGCCAAGTAACCTCGGCGGATTCCGCCGGGCCGAAGTGGCTGACAGGTTGACCGCATCGAATCGATACGAGCCTGACGCGCCAGCGAGTGAACCCCGACGGGGACCCTCGATCCACCCGCTGGCGCTGCGGGCTCGTATGAACCGTCGGAGATCCCTCGGTTAGTCGCTCTACTTGCTTAGTGACGACGGTGTGATGATCAATTCGATCGGCGGCGAGCTGTCCTCGGTCCCGACGGATTCGGCCTTGGCAACCGCGTAGAACGGCCTGACCATCGGCCGGACCCAGGGTTCCGCCAGCAGGAACATGCTCCGCTCGGCCTGGGTCTCCGTGACCAGCACGCCGTTCAGACCGATATCCAGCACACGGACCCCTTGCGGTAGGTTCTTCACGTCGATCGGCACGCGGCCGGCAAATCCCGGCGCCCGCTCGACGGCCAGGGTCATGGAGACGCGCTCGCCGGGCCGGATCACGACACGACCCGGCCGCGCCGAGACCTTCAGGTTAGCCGGCGCCGTGACGGTGATCCAGCCGCCAGCCGGTCCGCCCGGGTCGATCTCCCGACGCTGTGGCGGACCCCCATGGGACACCGACCCTGTGCCGACGACCTCGCGTGCCACGACGCGCCAGGTCGGGGGCGAGAAGGCCGGGGCCGAGGCGTCCGCGGAGAGCGCCAGGATACCGCCCAGTTCCTGGCCCTCGATCCTGGCCGGGGTGGCGGTGATCCCCGTCGGCAAGCCCTCGGCGACGACCTCGACCGCCGCGTCGAAGCCATCGCGGCGGATCAGGGTGAGGTTCACCAACTCCGTCCCGCCGCGTGAGACATTCGGATTCTCGGTACCCAGCGCGACCTGGAACGAGGGTCGGGGCCGACGAAGGATCAGGTGATACATCACTTCGTCGCCGCCCAATCCGCGGACGTCCTCGAGCCGAACCAGGTACTCGCCGTCGGCCGGGGCCTGGAACGTCACGCGCGAGTCCTTGGAGAATCCCGGTCCTCCGTCGTCGTTCTCGTAATGGAGCGTGGTCGTCGGAACCCCGCTCGGCGGGATGACAGTCCCGGGCGGATGGATCTCGACCTTGTACATCGGCTGGCCCTGCGGATGTTGCTCGGGCGTCGTCTCGAGCCACCCCAGGCGCTGGCCCTGCTGGCCCCAGAAGACGCAGTCATCGTCGAGGTTGCGCGGGAGTGCCTGGATTCGCATCAACTCGCGGCCGACCAGCAGGTAGTCATTGACCGCCAGGTTGTCCCAGTGGGTCAGGCGAATCGCGGGACTGGTGGCCTGGTGATCCCGGAAGGCGGTCTCGGTCTGATCGACGGGTCGGAGCACCGCTCGGGGGATCGGTTTGCCCTGGGCGTCGAGAATCCGGATGGCCGAGTCGACCGGCGAGCCGAGTCGTCGGCCGAAGACTTCGATGATGAGGGTCTCGCCCTTCCTGGCCCGGAACCGATAGAAGTCGACATCCCCGTCGTGGCCGATGCGACCCGATGCCCCGCCCGGGACGGTCAGTTCCTGGGCCTGCGACCGGTCGTCGTTGGTCTCTCGCTCGACGACCTGAGGGCCGTCGGCCGCGACCACGTTCCGCGTTGCGAAGGGCCGACGACCGCCCGGCAAGGCGACGGGCACGCCCAGGATGGTACCCGGCTCCACGCCCGCCGCGACGGGGAGCGAGACCTCCCGGACGTTTCCGAGATTCGATCCGGCGACCTCGATCCGCGCGGTCGTGCCCCGCTCGACGCCCAGCGGGAAGACCGAATGAACGTACGGATCCTCTCCGACCAGGATCCGGTAGAAATGGCCCCCGGAGCCGCCGAAATCGGCGTCGGCGACCTGGAGCGCGATGACTCCATCGTTGCGGGCCGTATAGGTGAGAATCGGCTCGAGGCCGGGCGCGTTCACGTTGGCCTGGGCGAGTTCTTCGCCCGGCGGTACAAGGCTCAGGACCGGTCGCAACTGGGAACCGATCGATCGCGCCATGACCTGGAAGACGAGACGCTGCCCGGCCTTGACCGCGATCCGGAAGACGTCCACGTCGCCCGGCCGCTCGATCGTGCCGAGCAGGGTCGCGGGCAGCGTGATCGTGGGGCCCCCGACCTGATCGAGACGGTCGTCCGGCTCCCGCTCGTTGAGCTCGGGGCCGGCGACGACCGCGAATGTCTGGAAGCTCGGTACGCCCATCGGCGTGGCGACACCCAGGGTATGCAGGCCGATGCGCGCGTCCCGGGCGATGGCGAGCTCGATCTCGGCGCGATTCGGGTCGGGCTTCGCCGCCGGCAGGATCGTGGCCGCGAGCCCCGGCTCGGGGATGATGACGGCCGTCGCCCGTCCGACGCCGACGCCCGTCAGGGTCAGCTTGACCCGGCTGCCCCGCATCCCGCCGCGCGGCTGGGGCGGGTTGAGCGCGGCGTTGCGGAACAGCTCGGGCGGTCGGGACGTCTTCGGCCTGGGCGGCTCTCGCAGTACCACATCCGCCGCGGGCGCCCGCCGCGGGTCTCCCGACCCCATCGACAGAACGAGCGAACCGTCGTATCGCCCCAGTGCCAACCGCCGTCCGTCCGGGCTGAACGCCAGGGACTCGACCCAGTCGGCCTGTGCGGGGATCGAATCTCGGGATGAAGGGGTCAGTGCATCGAGCTCCCAGATCCGGACCGTCCGATCCTCGGCGCTGGAGGCCAGACGCTTCCCGTCGGCGGAGACGGCCAGCCGGAGGACCGGCGCGTCGTGGGCGAATGCCGACCGTTCGAGCCGCGCGACCTCGCCATGACCCTCAACCCGCCACATCCGGATCGAACGATCCACGCCCGCCGCCAGGACGTGGGACCCGTCGGGCGTGAATGCCACGGCATAGAGCTCGCCGGTCGACTCCGAGAGCGTGACGGTGCGCCGGCCCGTGGCCCAGTCCCAGAGCTTGACGGTGCGATCCGCGGCGCACGAAGCCAGCGTCTTGCCGTCGGGCGAGAAGGCCAGGCCATGGACCGAATCGCTATGGTCCTTCAGCCGGCGGACGACCTGGCCCGTGACGAGGTCCCAGATCAAGACTTGCTTGTCATAGCCGGCGGTCGCCAGCATCTTGTGGCCCGGGGCAACCTCGGCGGCGAGGATCGCGTCGGAATGGCCCGCCAGATCGAGCCGCTTGTGCCGCTTGCTCACGTCCCAGACCACGACCGACCCGAACAGTCCCGGACGCCCGCCGGCCGCGACCAGCGACCCGCCGTCGGGCGTGAACCGCACCGAGGTGACGGGGCCCGGATGGTCGCCCAGCGTGGCGGCGAGCTTGCCCGTGCCCGCGTCGTAAAGCACGACCTGCCGGCCAACCGCGGCGGCCAGCAGCCGGCCGTCCGGGCTGAAGGCCAGCGATGCGACCCCATCAGCGGCCGGGACCGTGAGTGTCACCTTGGGAAGATCGGCCGTCACGTCGACCAGCGCGGCCAGCGGGGTCTCGGCGGCGGACGGGCCATCGAATGCCGTACCCTCCTTGACCCAACGCGTCAGGAGGGCGACCTCGTCATCCTTCAACGACGGCTGCTTGTAGGGCATCCGGATCGGCGCACCGCGGCGGATCGAGGTGATCAGGTAACTGCTCTCCGGGTCGCCCGGGTCGAGGATCGCCTCCCCCGCCGCCTTGCCGCCGCGCTCGAGCGCCGCGAAAGTGGCCATGCTCAGGCCCCCCGAGGCCTTCCGATCGTCGTGGCAAGCCAGGCAACGTTTCACCAGGATCGGTGCCACCTGTCGGCGGAAGCTCACGCGATCGGGCCGCGAAGGGGATTGGGCCCGGGCGCTGGTTCCCGAGATGAGGGACAGTGCGATCAGCAGGCAGGCGGTGTGTTTCATGATTACGGCTTAAAGTTAGTCTTTGTAGGGTGGGTGAAACCCACCGGTCTTCGTAGGGTGGGTTGAAACCCACCGGTCTTTGTAGGGTGGGTGAAACCATCCCTTTTGGAGTCACGTCATACGTTCCGAAAGTCTGCTGGCCCAAAGGACTTGAGATTCCCGGTTCTTTCGAAATCCCCGAAAAGTCGTCAAGGTGGGCAATGATGCCCGATCAGCTCAACCGTGGATGAGTGAAAGTCGAGATGCCAGGACGACTTGCGTCATCCATGACTCTCGATTCATATGGCGCTCCTCCAAGAGGGCTGGTATAGACTAGCCTGCTCAATCGGGTGAAATCGGCTCTGGCGGCCTCGCCAAGCTCGCCAACTTTTCGTTCGATGTAGGCCCTCAACTGCTTGAGATTTTCGTCCTTCGTCTCAACCTTCATCTGATTCCAGCGATAGGTCTGACCGGAAACTGCCTCCCAGAATGACATAAGTTCTCCCCCAGGGCCAGCGCACGGCGTTTTCCCTGGTTTTTTCGGGGTTTTCTTCAATATATACTGCAATATCATGTGAGTTGTCTTAATTGTATTAGACTGTAGTGAGCA
>JBKQHM010000370.1:0-19190 GCA_052148775.1 Isosphaeraceae bacterium
TTCCCGCCCCCCTTATTGTGGAACAGAAAATTCTGGACGGTGTCGTTGGCCACGGCGATGTCGACCAGTCCGTCTCCGTCGACGTCGTAGGGTGCCACGCCCAGCGATTTGGAAACGGGGACCTTGAGGTCCGGCGTGCGGACCTGAATCCCCGAAGATTCGCTGATGTCCGTGAACTTGCCCCCGTCGTTGCGCAAGAGCGCGCAGAACGAGCCGTTGAACGAAGTCGGCGGACCGTAGGCGCGGCCGAGGCCGGTGAGCTGGAAACCCTGGACCTTGTCGATCTCGGGCGTCCAGGTGATGTAATTGGCGATGAACAGATCCAGGTCGCCATCATTATCGATGTCGAGGAACGCGGCCCCGGTGAGCCATCCGTTGGGCCCCTTGGTATTGGTCGCCTCGGTCACATCCTCGAAATGTCCCTTGCCGTCGTTGCGGAACAGGTGGCCGCCGCCCATGGCGGTGACGTAGAGGTCGGGATCGCCATCGTTGTCGTAATCGCCGACCGCGACCCCCTGGCCGTAGAACGTCTTGTCCAGCCCTGCCGATTTCGAGACGTCTTCGAAGTGCCCCTTGCCGTCGTTGCAGTAGAGCGCCTGAGTCGGTGCCGGGTTGGGACCGACGTGGCCCGGCCAGGCCGAGGAGTTCACGAAGAACAGGTCAGGATCGCCGTCGAGGTCATAGTCGAGGAACGCGACGCCCGCGCCCATCGTCTCGGGCAGGAGCTTCTCACCCCCCGCGCCGTTGTAATGAGTGAAATGGATACCGGAATCCTTGGTCACGTCCACGAACTTCACGCCGGGCAAGACCGCCGGTTCGACCTGGGGCGGCCGGACCGGTGCCACCGCCTTCACGATCGTCGGCTTGGACGCCGCAGTCTCGCAGCCGGCCAATCCGAGCAGCAATCCGGCCAGGACCACGTTCCTCGAGGAAGACTTCATGCGATCGAGTGTCATTGGCCATTCTCCGGTTCGGATGCTGCTGTCGAGGCGGTCGTGGGACCCGTGGTCGTCGGTCGGGATGCGGGGATGGCCGTGGGCCCGTCGATCCCCGGCGCCCCGGGCCGATGAAGCGAGTGGATCACGATGGACTGGACATTCTGGTTGGCCGCCGGGTCTCTCTGTCTGGCGATGGCAAAAGCCCGGCCCTCGGCCGTCTCGTCGGGCTTGAGCCGCTCGTGGAGGTACTTGTGCGCCCGTTCCAGCGGCCTCGCCATGGCCGCGATCACCGAGGGATTGGTCGCGGTCTCCCCGGCCGGCCCCAGGATCTCGCCCAGGTCGTGGTGGGGTCCCAGGCGCGACTGGAACCGCGGCCTCGGTCCTTCCATGAATCGATCGACATGCCGGGCCAGTTGTAAGGCCCCGGACCGTCGATCGGCGGCGGACGCCCCGGGATCGGCGATGGAAGCGGCCAGTTTCAGCAGATCGTCCGGGTCGACCGGCTTCGCATCGTCGGCCTCAGTCAGCTTCGTTGTCGGCGGAGATCCATCCGGTGCTGCCGCCTTCCAGGCCGGATCGCCATAGGCCAGACCGAGGCCGTAATGCGCCCCCACATCCTCAGAATCGATAGCGATCGTGCGACGGTAGGTTGCAATCGTCTTCTGGAGAAGGTCACGACGCTCGACGCTCTTGATCGGCTCGATCCGCGCACGGGCGTATCGGGCCGCCCCGAGCTCGTTGATGACCTCATAATCGATGCTGAAGTCGAATTTGCGCTCGGGGACTTTGGTCGCCAGCACCGACTCGAAGTTCTCGATCGCCTCGTCGACCAGGCCGTTGCGGGCGTTGATCTGGCCGGTGAGCCAGTTGATCACCCAGGGCGCGGCCGGTTCCTTGTGACGAGCGGCGGATTCCAGGGCGGCCAGTGCCTCGGGGATGCGCCCCTCTTTCTGGTACACACGTGCCAGGTTGACCCAACCATCGGCCGGTCCCAGGTCGGCCACTTTACGGAAGATCTCCTCGGCCTGCTTCAGCTCGCCCTTCTGGCCCCCCTTCGTACCGCCTTCCAGGAGCAAGCCGATGCCGTAATCGTTCCACCGCTGCCAGACCGGTTCGATCGGCGAGGGTTCATTCTTCGCCGGATTACCCCCGGCGACTGGAAGCTGGACGAGGTCGCTCGCCATCCGAACGATCGGCAGCTTCGGACCTTTCCCTTTGCCGTAGATGTAATTCAGGTAAGTCCGGTCGAACTTCCGGTAGTTGACCCGAGCTTCGAGCGTGATGGGGCCTTTCTCGTCCTTGGGAACCTCTAGCCCGAAGTGGACCATCTGTCCGGCGCCTGGGGGTATCTGCTTGTTGTAGAGCGGGACGAAGATATCCTCCGCATTACGACGGTCGATCCGGTTACCGTCGCGATCGAGCATGTAGATGTTGATGAAATGCGAGTAAGGATCGACCGCGTCGTCCGGGCCGAGGCCGCCGGAATGGCCGATGACCCGGTCGCCCGATCGGGCGATCAGCTCGACCCAGATCTCGTTCGAGTCGGCCGTCCCCTGGCTGAAGAGGTGGCCGACTCCCAGTGTCCGGACCACGGTCTCGACCAGGTATTTTCCGCCGGGCTCGACCTTGGGGACGTCGGGGCGGAGGGGACCTAGCAGCTTGCCATCCACGACGCCCCCCTCGCGCAGGGCGAAGATGTCGATCCGGACCTTCTTGTCGGCGAGGAATCGGGCCTGCTTCTCGACCGTTTCCTGATCGCCGCGGATCGCGGCCAGTCCGGTATTCGCACCGATGAAGAGATGGTCGTGGATCTCACGTTCTCCTCGGCCGTCGAAATCGCGGGCGCCGAAGTCGGTCGAGGGCTTCAGCTCCATGTGGCATTCGACGCAGTCCGTCTTCGCCACCGGCGGGTAGTAGAAGCTCCTGGCCCCATGGCCCGAGACGCCCGAGAGCAGGAACGGATCGTGATGGTTCTGACCGCGGACAAAATCCTTGTAATGGTTCAGCGCGTAGGGCAAACCCACCTTGTGGCAAGTCGAGCAGAATTCAACGCTCTTGATCACCGGCTTGAAGAACGTCTTCTTGTGCATCTCCGGCTTGGCCTTGACCAGTGTGTTGTTGATCCACTGCAAGACCGGGTTGGTGCTGGTCGCGAACGGATAGTGCTCCGGCTCCTCGATGGTGTAGGCGGCATTCCCGCGGGTATTGTTCACGTTGGTGATGGAGTGGCAGGTGGTGCAAGTGATCCCCGCCTGGCCCGTTGGATTGTTTACATCGTCATACTTCGGGTCGTCGAACTCGCCGGAGAAGAACGGCACGGGGTCGTGACATCCCGCGCACCAGCGCGCCGCCTGGGTCGAGCCGTCGCGCTCCATCGAGACCTTGCGGGTCTCCCGGACGCTGGACAGGTACGCCTTGTTGTTGAAGGAACTGAAATGGTGCGCCGAATGGAACCACCCGTCGTAGGCGTCCTTGTGACACTTCAGGCAGTAGTCGTCCATCATCATGGTCCGGGCAGGGATGAATTTCCCGTTGGCCGTGATCGCTTCCGACGGATAGAAGTAAGCCTTCCCTTCCTTGGGTCCCTTGACGCCGAAGGCGCGGGGATCCTCGCGGTGCAAGAGTCCCATCACGACGACGAACCCGACGACCGCCACGCCGAACCGACGCGCCCAATGCCATCGAATCATTGGGCCCGCCAGGCGATGCTTCACGTACAACGCGATCGCCATCAGGGGCGTCAGGACGTGCAACCAGTAGCCGACGGCACGCACGCGGGGATCGCGCACCTCGAAGGCGCCGATCCGCAACAGCACGACTCCCGAGATGAGCAGGATCAACCCGACCGCCAGGAGTGCCAGCCCGTAACGCACCGCCCCACGGTTCGGCCGCTTCCACGACGTCGCCAGGTGGGCAAACCCGAAGATCAGGAACGGCACGATCAGCAGGAAGCCCAGCAGCAGGTGCAGGGCGATCATGAGCATGTAAAAGAAGGTTTGCTGCGTCGTGCCGAGATACCACGTCACGAGCGTGACGCTGGCGAGGTAGAAGCCGTTGGCGCCCAGCAGCGCGAAGCTGATGAGGATGATCCAGAGGAGGGGCCGCAATCGCGGGCCGACGGCCGGCGTGTAGACCCGTCCCCTGCGATCCCGCATCGGATTCACCTGCACGGTCATGGTCGCGCTCTCCGTTACGGACAGACTGATTCCCGTCGGGCCAGAAAAACGACGATCAAATCAACGGGCAACAATCCGGTTTATGCTGGAGGGAGACCCTGATGGACCGCGGGGTCACGATCAGCGTCTCGGCGGAATCTTCGGTCCTGGCCATCGTTCAATCGCACGTCCCGGCCTTCCTCCTCCGTGCGAACCGGGGCGGCTCGAGCATCGGGCTCGATCGCCGGGCGATCCGTTCGCACGACGGAATGGTCACCCGAATGCCCGGGCGGATTCTCTCGGCGGGTCGAACGCATCGCTCCGGGAGGTGTCGGTCGAGTACGAGCATATTGTACCCGAAAGGGGCCGATCCGGCGAATTCGGGGCAGGGGGGATGGACAAGGTCCGGACGCGTGACGATCGTCGCCGTCGGACTCCATGAAGGAGCGATGACGGTCCGATCGCTGGGGGATTTTCGTCCGGATGGGGACACGCCCGGGTTGCTCCTGTGGTCGACTGCGCCGCACGAGAAGGGATCGTTTGATCCTATGATCCGCCGCCAAATGTTGTCAATGCTCCCTCAAATCAAGCCCCCGGCGCACCGGTATCTCCGTCCCCTTGGAGTGCGGCGGGGCGAAACACCCATGATATCACTCGCGATTCGGGTTTTCTCAGGATGAGCGAAGGTCCCCTCGGATCGGGATGTCGTTCTCGAAGACGCAAAGGACAGGGAGCCGATCTTGGTGACTCACTCGGCTGTCTGGTAAACTCGAGATCGGCATGAATCGAGGAAGTCGCGAACAATCCTCCCCCCGAGAACGTACGTCGGCTGAAGGCTTTGCCGATCATCTCGGAATTGACCGAGGATAAAAGGCTCGTGAATCGCGCCCTCCCGGCCGATCTGCGTGGCCGTCCTTGTCCGCGTCGATCCCGAATCCCTCGCATCCCACCCTGGCGACTGCCGCTCCTGGAGGTTCGTCCTTGTTTGCTGGACCCATCATCGCGCGCGAGGTACTGACGGCCCCCCGGCCGGCTCGATATTACCTCGGACGTTCGTCATTCTCGTGCTTCCTGTTCATCATCATGTGGACGGCCTGGCAATCGATCATCGGCTGGCAGACCGTCACCGAGATGGGGGTCGTGGCGCGATTCGGCGGAATTCTCTACTGGATGTTCGCCATGCTCCAGTTGACCCTGATGCTATTCTTCGCCCCGTTATTCACGGCGGCCACGGTCTCCTACGAGAAAGATCGCCGGACATTCACCCTTCTGCTCATGACCGACCTGAGCGACCTAGAGATCGTGCTCGGGAAGCTGGTCGCGGGCTTATTGAACGTGCTGACGATCCTCTCGGCCAGCGTGGGACTCCTGTTCCTCTGCACGCTCCTGGGCGGGATCTCATTCGGGCAAGTGGCGAACCTCTTCGCCGTGACGGCCGCGTCGGGCGTGGCGGGTGGTGCCCTGGGACTCCTCGTCGCCCTCTGGCGCGATCGAACGTTCCAGTCGATCTCGCTGACCATCCTGATGGTCGTTTTCTCGGTGACCGGCGTCGAGGTCTACACGATCTTCTTCCCGAACGTCGAGTTCCTGGGCGTGCCGCTGGTCGAGGTCTTGAACCCCTATCGTGCGATGCTGGCCGTGCTTTATCCCCGATCCGGCGAGCTGACCGGCACGTTACGGGCCGCGAGTGTGGTCTACATCGCCTGCCGCCTCACATTCGCGGCGCTCCTGGTAGCCTTCGGGACCTGGAAGCTCCGGAAATGGAACCCTGGCAAGAACGAGCCGCGAGAGCTGAGGGAGGAAGGCGAGGTTGAGGTCATCGAGACACTGATTGAGGTCGAGGAAGAATCGGCCGAGGTACCCGTCGCCGTGGGCTCGGCGGCAATGTCTTCAACCGGATCGGCCAGACTCCGGGAGGGTCGGACCGAGGTCGCCCACTCGCCCGGCCAGAAGGGCGTTGGCGTCGCACTCGCGAACAACGGGCATGCGAGGCCGCCCGGCGAGCGGGTCCCAACCACGGGCTTGCACGTCCCGAGACGGACGCATCGGCGGATCGGGGCCACCCAGAAGCCCTATCGTCACGCCTGGGCCAACCCGATCCTCTGGCGCGAGCTGATGACTCGGGCTTACGGGACGCGGCCCCTCATCGTCAAGGGATGCTACATCCTACTCTTCGCCCTGGGAATGGGCCTGTTCTTCCAGCTCGGAGAGGGGATGGAAAACCCCATGGCGTCCCCGCTGTCCATGATCCCGGTCGGCCTGACCATCCTCAGCCTGGTCCTGGTCAACGCCCAGGGCGTCACGGCCCTGACGAGTGAACGCGACACCGGGGCACTTGATCTGCTCCTCGTCACGGAGCTGAGCCCCAAGGAATTCATCTACGGCAAACTCTACGGGGCCTTGTATAACAGCAAGGAGATGATCGCCCTGCCGGTCTTCACGGCGATCGGAATGGCGGTGATGGGCATGTTGTCGGGGGAGAATCTGGTCTTCTTCCTCCTGGATTTCCTCCTGCTCTGCCATTTCGCCGCGATGCTCGGCCTCCACGCGGCCATCACGTATACGAGCAGTCGAACGGCCGTGGCCAACAGTCTGGGGACCATCTTCTTCCTGATGGTCGGAATCCTGCTCTGCTCGTTCCTGATTGTCCTCTCCGACCGCGAATTCGGCCGCCAATTGCTCAGCTTCATGATCTTCATCGGGGCCGGTAGTGTGGCCTTGTTCGGCTCGTTGGGGACCAAGAACCCCTCGAATGCCATCGCCCTGGTCTCGCTGCTGACGCCATTCTGGACGTTTTACTGCATCATCAGCCTGGTCAACGGCGACCTCATGGCGGCATTCCTGGTCAGCGCCGGCGTCTATGGCTTTGCCATCCTCGCCATGCTGGTCCCGGCTGTGAGCGACTTCGACATCGCCCTGGGGCGGACGAATGCAATCCAGGGATGATCTTCGAGAACCGCCGGCCCTCGGTGGAGTCGGTGCGAGTGATTTCGCTCGACGGGAGCCTCGCACCGATTCGGTCCGATCGCCAAATCGTAGGACTCCCAGCCATGGCGCGACAAGCTTGCACCCGAAGGCATTTCCTCACGAGTTCCACGGCGGCAGCCGTCGCGATCATGGGCCGTCGATCGAGCGCGCGGTCAGCATTTGCCGGTACGGCAGCAGCCGCTCGGGGCCCCTATTTCGACATCCACACCCATGTCGGGCGGACGTGGAATAGTGACCCGGCGCTCACGGCCGATGCCCTGGTGCGCTGGATGGACGAGCACAATGTCGCCAGGGCGGTCGTCTTGCCGCTGGTCTCTCCCGAATCTTCGAGCTACCTGAACCTGACGGAGCAGGCCCTTGCCGCGGTGAAGCAGTTTCCGGACCGGCTCGTTCCGTTTTGCTGCATCGATCCACGAACCTCTTATGGGGGTGGCCGGGCCGGGCTACGGGGCATGGTCAAGCAATACGTCGATGAGGGAGCGAAGGGATTCGGCGAACACAAGGCCGGTCTCCCCATCGATCATCCGAAAATGCGGAATCTCTATGAGGTCTGCGACGAACTGCACCTCCCCGTCCTGTTCCATATGGACGATCAGCGCGGGATGGATGAGCCCGGCCTTCCCGGCCTCGAACGCGTCCTGAAGGCGTTCCCGAACGTGCCGTTCATCGGACACGGCCCCGGATTCTGGGCCTCGATTTCCGCCCGCGTGTCGGCTCGCGACCTGGGGGGATATCCACATGGTCCGGTCGAGCCGGGTGGTGCGCTGGACCGTCTGCTCCAGGCCTACCCCAACCTCTGGGCCGATCTCTCCGCGGGATCGGGTGCGGGGGCCCTGTCGCGCGATCGCGAGTTCGGGCGCGAATTCCTTCTTCGACGCGCCGACCGACTCTTGTTCGGGACCGACTACCTCAAGCTCGGCCAGAAGGTGCCCCAGTTCGAATTGCTGGCGAGTTTCGAGCTGCCTCTCGATGTTCGAGTCAAGATCGAACGAGGAAACGCCACGAAACTCCTGGGCTTGAAGCCCTGACAAAACTGAGTTCCCGCGCCTCGATCCGGAAAGCCATCGGCAAAGTCGCGGGTGACAGGAGGCTTCCCCGGGGGTATCGAACTTGCCAGATCCTCGGTCGACGCAGAAAGCCGGACTCGCGTCCGGCTTTCTGGTTCGATGCGATGGAATGAACTCTTGCGATCGTGGCTCTCTTATTGACCGACGATCTTGGCACGCTCGGGTGCCGCGGCAAGGATCTTGGATCCCAGCGTCAGGTAATCGGTGACGATGTGGATCACCTCGTCATTATAGAAATCCGACGCCCAGATCTCGCGTTCGACGTATTTCTTCTTCTTGCGATCCTTCTTGGCCTTCTCGTCGGCCGCCTTCTCCTCGGGATCCTCGGGGACGTACTCGGCCTTGAACTTCGCCTCGTTGAGCGAGATCGAATGGCGGGCCTTCCGTTCGAGATACTTCTTGATCTGGTCGTCGAGCTTCTGGAACTTCGGATCGGACTTTCTCCGATCCGCCGACCGCTCATTCAACTGCGCGACAAGTTCGGGCGGAACGCGGTGGTAGAGATCATGAACCAGGGGGGCAACCTTCTCGAACTTGACGGCGTTATCCATTTTCCCTTCGCCGAATTCGCGATGATCGTTCATCGAGGGAATATGGATGTGAGGAGCAACTCCATTAATCTGGGTGCTGTCGCCGTTCGCCCGGAAGAACTGCTGGATGGTGAGCTTCAGGGCACCGCGGTTGGGATTGCCACGGCGTCGCGAATGGTTCTGGATCGGGACGATACTCTGGACGGTTCCCTTGCCGAACGTACTGGTGTCACCGATGATCAGCCCTCGGCTATAGTCCTTGATCACGCCCGCGAAGATCTCGGAGGCACTGGCGCTGGCCTTGTCGATCAGCAGGACGAGCGGGCCATCCCAGGCCGTCCCTTCCTCGTCGTCGTCCAGGTGCTTGACCCCGAAGACCTCCTTGACCTGAACGACCGGGCCAGTATCGATGAAGAGTCCGGAGAGCGTCTTGGCCTCTTCCAGCAGGCCACCGCCGTTGCCTCGGAGGTCCATGACGACCGCCTCGACGCCGTTCTTCTTGAAGTCTTCCAGGATCTTGCGGCAATCGATGGTGGCGCTGACGGCATCCTGATCACCCCGGAGGATGGCAACGGTGTCGCCGTAGAAAGCGGGGAGATTGATGATCCCGATCTTGAGGTTCTTGCCATCGGCCGCCTTCGCCTCGAGGATCTTGCCCTTGGCATGTTGTTCCTTGAGCTCGATCTTTTCACGTGTCAACTCGTAGATGCGCCGTTCCTTGGTACCATCAGGCTGCACAATCAGGCGAACCTTGGTCCCACGCGGGCCGCGAATGTATCGAACGACATCGTTGAGCTTCTTCTCGACGAGATCGACTTCTTCGCCGTTCTCCTTCTGGATACCGATGATCTTGTCCTCGGGCTGGAGCCGGCCGTCCTTATCGGCCGCCATCCCCGGCACGACTTCCTGGACCACGGCATAGCCGTCCTCCGACCGGAGCGATGCGCCGATCCCCTCGAGCGAGAGATGGAGCGACTGATTGAGCATGTCCTCCAGATTCTTGGCCCCGAGGTAGGAGGAGTGAGGGTCGAAGGTCTTCGTCAGGCTGGTCAAATAGATTTCGAGCAGCTCGTTCGAGTCGATCTGATGGGACATCCGGTTGCGATCGCGGTAGCGGATCGTCCATTTGCGGACGGACTCGGCGTCGTCAAGCTCTTCCACCACCTTGCTGATCAGCAGGTCGAGCTTGACCTTCTTGCGCCACCGGGCATCGGCCTCGGCCTTGTCGACCGGATAGTCGATCTTGTCGGCGTCGTCGGTGAGGTACTCATCCTTCGAGAAGTCGAATTTCTGCTTGAGCAGTTCCATGGCCGTCTTGAACCGCTCATCGTTGCGCTGGAGGAACCGCTCGAAGACCTTCCGGGCGAAGTCGATGTTCCCATCGCGAATTTGATCGTCGAGTTTGGTCGCGTCCTTCTTGAACTCTTCAACGTCGGCCTTCAAGAAGTAGTACTTCTGAGGATCCAGGTCCTTAATGAAATTGTCGCACCATTTGACGGCAATCTCGTCATCGATGACCGGACGAGCCATGTGGTTGCGTTCGACCAGCTCGACCACTTCCCGAGCAATCTCTTGATCATCGGGCTGGGGGACCGGGGCCTGGGCTCCGATGATCACGGCCATCAACGCCAGGACCGCGATCAGCACCAACGGACGGAAGGCTATCCGGGGCATGGGGTTGTGTTCCTGATCTGATAGCGAATTGCTTCGTTCAAAAAAGGCCGGCTTCATCATTGTCATCCTAACCTGGCACCGGCCCGCCGACAAGGGCAGCCGAGATATCCGACGGGTTTGTACCGCTTCCTCGAAGGTCCCTCATGAGTTCTTACGACCCTCAGCCTCGCCTTGATCGCTCCCGCGATTCCGAGATCCGCATGTTAACGGAGGAAGTAGGTCAAGTCGCCTACGCCGACTAGGCGTTTTCTTCGGTTCTTCCGATACCATTTGACCAATCTTCTCGCCCGGAAATCGATGTCCGGAAGCTCAAGTTCCAGGCGGTCCCGGCCGATGTCGACGAATACAGCACCAAGTTTCGCATCCACGATAAACCCAAAATCGATGAACGACCATGAACCGACAAGCCGGGCCGAGCATCGTTCTCAGCTTCCTGATCGTGGCTTTCTTCGCCGTGGTCTTATTCCCTCGCGACTCCGCCAGGACGACCGCCGCCACGCCGCGCAACCCGATCGCCGGGCCGATACTTGCCGGTCGTCCGGGTTCGAAACCGGCTGAGCCGAACACACCACGCCCGGAGCCGATCGCCCGATACTCGGCGGATACGGTCGACAACCCTCCTTCGTCGCCCAAGACGGCTGCCAACAGTTCGAATGAGAAGGTCGCGTCGACCAATATCGCGGGGACGATCAAGAACCCACCGCCAAACGCGACTCCGGCTGATTCGAGTCGGCGAATCGCGGCCATTCCCGAGAGACCGGTCGCCAAGGCCCCCGCGATGGGACGGACCGAATCACGATCGCCTCGTCCCGTATCGGCGGCACGCCGGGTCGATCCATCGCGACCGGCCGTCAAGGTCGCATCGAAGGAATCGATCCGGCCCGATCCCCAGACCTGGTCCCTGGTCCACCCCAAGGAGTCCGAAGAGAGACCGCCGAGTGATCGATAATCCGCGACGCGAGCGAAGGTGAATGATCGCCCGGAGTATCAGAGCGCGCTTCGGAAGTAGATGACATCGCCGTCCTTGACGATGTAATCCTTGCCTTCGAGCCGCTGGAGGTGCTTGGCCTTGGCCTCCTTGACCGAGCCGGCCTGGTGGAGGTCGTCGTAGGCGGTCACCTCGGCGCGGATAAATCCCTTGGCCAGGTCGGTGTGGATCTTGCCGGCCGCGTCCACGGCAGTCCCGCCACGCTCGAGGTTCCACCCGCGGACTTCGGGTTCGCCGGCGGTGAAGAAGGTGATGATTCCGACTGCGTCATACGCCTGCCGGATGATTCGATCCCGGCCCAGCTCAGTCATTCCAAGGTCGGTCATGAAGGCCGCGCGTTCGTCCGGTTCGAGCTGATAGAGCTCGAGTTCGAGCTTCGCGTCGATGGCCAGGGCCTCGGGGGCAAGGGCCCGCAGTGAGTCGGGTACGCCTTGACCCTGGGGTGCGTTCAGGACTGCCACCTGGGGCTTGTCGGTCACCAGGCCGAACGAGCGCAGAGGCTTCTTGTCGTCCGCGGAAAGGCCCATCATGGCGACGCTCTTGCCCTCTTCGAGGGCGGCCTGGACGATCTTGACCATCTCGAGCTCCTTGGCTAGCGCTTCACGGTCCGGCCGCGGTTTCTTGACGCTGGCCTCCAGGCGTTCGACCCGATTGGTGACGACTCCGAGGTCGGCGAACAGCATCTCCTCGCGGAACCGGGATAGTTCGGCGACGGGGTCGCCGCCGCCGATTCCATTCAGGACGATCAGCAGGGCATCACCTTCCCTTATCAGGGCCAGCCGCTGAGGATTATCGGCGTGCGACCCGGCCATCAATCCCGGCGTATCGAGGAACTCGACCGTCGCCGGCGTGACCTTCTTGGGTTGATGCAGCGCCGTCAAGTAGTCCAGCCGTGGGTCGGACAGGATCGCGACGCCGAGTTGTCCGGAGTGGATCTTCCCGGGATCGGGACGCGCCCCGGTCAGGAGTTGAAACAGCGTGCTCTTCCCGCTCCCAGCGAAGCCGACGATCCCAACGCGCATCCGCCCCTCCTCTCGCGTGACTCGGGTCACCGACCCCATTTGCCGGACCGGCAATGCTCGTACTTCGGCCGCAAGCCTGATCGTTCCGGGTGATAAACTGAGGATTGTCAATCGTGCTTCATGCTGGCCTCGAGCTCATCGAGCCTGGCGTCGAGTTCCTCGAGCGAAGCAGGCTCGAGATCCAGGTGGCCGAATCGCACGCGATAGAACGCGTCGACCACTTCTGCGGGGACGTCGACCACCGATTGCGGCGAATGCCCCTGGCCGGCCAGGAATCTGGCGGCACGCAAGGCGAATTCGCCCTGGGTTTCGAATGGCGTGCGCTCCAGCTCGAGCTGGGCGAGGAGCTGGGTCAATCGCCGGTAGAAGAGCGTGCCGGCGGTCAGCGACGTCGAGTCGACGGCCGGGCCGCGGACCCATCGGAGCGCCCATTGACCGAGCTGATACAGCGCGAAGACCAGGCCTGTCGCCAGGAGTAGCCCCAGGAAAGTGACGATGCCTCCCCGCCAACTGATGAAGGAGCTGATGTCTTCGAATCGAAAGAGAAGGGCGAACCCCTGCTTGGCCAGGGCGACCATTTTGTTGTAATTCTGCCGCACCCAACCGGCCATCTGGAGCATCGGCGCGTAGAGGAGCCGATTCTGCCGCTCGCGGTCATAGCCGACGATGTAGAAGACCCAGATATGCCGGATCAAGTCGGTCAGCGGCCGGAAGTTCCCTGCGATCCCTCCGACATGCGCGATCGACTCCGCGCGCTCGTTCGAGGGCGTGGGGTCGAGGGTGATCCACACGGGCCGTCGGTCCGCCTCGGCGCCGACATACGCCTCGACCCAGCTATGCGCGTGCTTTTGCCGCACGTTCATGGTCTGCGTCAGGTCGTTCCAGTCGCCGCCTCTGAACCCGTTGACCACCCGGGCGGGGATGTCGATCGATCGGAGCAGAAGCGCCAGGGCGCTGGCGAAGTATTCGCAATGCCCCCTCTTGCGGTTGATGAGGAAGTCTTCGACCGGATCGAGGTTGGAATCGTCCACGCCCATCTGGAGCGTGTAACTGTACTGCCCCGAGTCGCGCAAGTAATTATCAAGGGCGTGGGCGCGGGCCTCGGTCACCTTCCTCCGGGAAAGCTCCAGCTTCTCGCGTTCCTCATCGCTCAACTCGACGCCACGCGGGATCTTGACTTCCAGTCCTTCTCCCTTGATAGACGCCACGATCGGCTCGGCGAGATTCCGAAGCCGTACCTTGAGCTGTTCGGGGATCGAGAGCAGCAGCTCGGTGTGGGCCAGGCTCGAACTCGGATCCTCCTCGCCGGGTTGCGTGCCGCCGGGGACGGGATCGGAGTAAACTTCATAATCATAGGCGCCTCCCCGGGCATCCGCGCGGAGCAGGGTTCCGTCCATCGGGTTCAGATAAGGCGGGGCGCGGACCCCCGAGGCCGCATCACGGATCGGCCTGATGGCGAACAGGGTCTCCGAGTCGTTCGCCTCAAGCTTGATCTTCTGCTTGAGCAGTTTCTGGGGTCGAACACGCCCCGGAAAGCCGACATACATCTGGGAGACCTTGTGGGACTGACGCCGCCATCGACCCGTTTCATATCGCACCAGCGTGACTCCGCGCCAGAGTGGCTCGACGGGCGGATTGATCGTCTTGCCGTCCGTGTCGGTGAATTCCACGGTCATCACCACCGTGTCATTCTCGAGGATCTCGCCGAACTGGCCGAGTGCCACTTCCTCGTCGAAGCCGGTCAGGTGGCGGGCCATCGGGGCGCCGGGCTGCGAACGGGTCGCCCCCACTTGTCGCGGGAGGGTCAGGAAGATCAGGCCGCCGAGCGCCAGGGTCGACGCCAGGACGCGGGCCGTCGCGAAGACGTAAGGCAAGTCCATCAGGCCGGCGTAGGGGTCGACGGCCCTCGGTCGGAGGATGATCGGCTCGGAGTCGGTCCCGTCGCCGGAGCCCAGGAACCGACACGCCTCGCGCTGGAGGAAGAACTGACCCAACACCCAGATCGCCAGCATTGCCCAGACGAATAGCCACAACCCGATCCGGTCGCTCTGGCTGACGACCGAACCGATGAGGACCTGCATAAGGCCGAGCAAGAACAGGAACCAGTCGTCCATGGGGGACTTCGGCAGGAAATACTTGATCAACTGGAGGTAGATCAGCCAGTGGCCGAGGGCGCGGATCAACTGGGTGTCATCGAAACGATATTCGAAGTAGAGCACGACGACGGTCATCGCGGCCAGGACGTTGGCCACGGGTCGCGCCAGCGCCCACAGCGAGTGGCGATCGACCGTGAGGAAGGCGATGACCCCCGCGACCCCGACCAGCAGCGGGTAGAACTGGAAGGGCCGTGCCTCGGTCGTGTCGCCGCTCAAGGCCATGGTGGCGACCGACATCATCAGGTAGAAGCTCGCGCGATAAATCAAATAGCTGTTCACGGCCCGATCTCTCCCTCCTGGGTCGGTATCGGACGGTCGCCCGATTCCTCGTCATCCTCCGACTCGCCGCCGCGCCGCCGTTGGTCCTGGCTCGAGCGCCGCTCCTGGATCGCGCTGCTGAGGCGGTGCTGGAGGATATTCTGGGTAGTGGCCTCGCCGGTCTGGAACAGGGGAATCAGATCGCCCTGGGTGGCGTTGAGCAGGATCACCCGGCCCATCAGGCTCCGCGCGGCGGTGCCGGAGAGCCGCGAGCTGCGCTCGGCCTCTTCGAGGAGATTCAGCGGTCGCGTCGAGATGATGATCAGGATCGCCTCGCGGAGCACGACCGGTGGCAGCACATCCAGCAATTCCGCGAGCCCCCCCTCGCTGGCCGGCCGCAGGATCGCCAGTTGCTCGAGCAGTTCGTGGAGCAGCTTCACCGAGGCCGGACCGTGTCGGACGCCCGGCGCCGGGCCCGTCCAGCCCAGGATGAGCCGACGGCCCTGGTGACGGCAGGTCTCCAGGCAGACCGTCGCAGCGAATGAGATCGATTGCTCGACCGCCTCACGCTGCTCGGCCGTCGCCTTCGTCCGCGGCAGCCAGGGGTCGACCAGGATTGCCATGTCCTGTTCGTTCTGCTGCTCAAATTCCTTGACCATCAACTCGCCGCGCTTCGCCGAGGTCCGCCAGTGGATCCATCGCGGACTATCCCCCGGCCGGTAATCGCGGAGGCCGTGATACTCCATCTGCTGGGCCGATTGATCGTGCCGCTGCCCGCGACGGTTCTCGGTGGCCTGCCGCTGGATCAAGAACCAGCGCCGGGACAACTGGCCGATCCTCGGATAGACGACAATCTGATCCGGCAGCGAGATCGTCACGCGATGCTCGACGATTCCGAACGGCGCCCGGCTACCGACATCGAGGTCTCGAAAGCGGTATCTCCCGCGTTTTGGCGTCGGGCAACGCCAATGAATCCGCGCCCGCTCTCGCCCGCGAATCCGCGCGAAGAAAACCCGAGGGGCCAGCGCGACTGCACCCGAGACCGATCGGTCCACGGGGACCACCGAATCGTCGATGAACACGGCCAGCGCGGCATACCACCGACGCCCGTTCTCCAGCGCATAGTCGAGCACCAGCGGATCGCCTGAGAAGACATAGGCCGGGACGCGACGCTGGACGGTCAGCCGCCGCAACATCGAGCGGCCTCCGAAGATCGATGCCAGGAACGGGCCGGCCGCCAGCGTGAAGACGAGGAGGATCAAGTTCACCTGCTGGATCAACCCCGCCACGAGGAGCGCCAGGCTGACGATGAAGTAAACGAACCCCTCACGGGTCAGGATCGATCGCTCCGATGGACCCAGGGCCCCCAGCAGCCCCTTGGCGAATCGCCGAAACCGACGACGCCTGATGCGTTGGCGAGATTTGTCCTCGGCGTTCATCGATCTCCACTCCCCGCCGCGTAAAAGGCCCTCGATCTCCAGGTTGTTCTGCGGTTATTGGTTCAGGCGGGAACCCGGATGCGATCCACGATATCGCGGATGATCGCCTCGGCCGCGCCGAATTCGCCCGCCTGAAGGAAAGATTTCCCGACGACCCGATGTGCCAGCACGGGTACCACCAGGGTCTTGATGTCGTCGGGGACGACGTAATTCCGACCGGAGACCATGGCAAGACTCTGAGCGGCACGGTACAGCGTGAGGGCCCCTCGGGTACTGACGCCGACGTGGAGATCCTCGCTCCGGCGAGTCGCATGAATGATATCGAGCAGGTAGTCGCTGATCGAGTCATCGACCTGCACCGTCCTCACGCCGCGCTGGAGGATCAGGATGTCCTCGGCGGTGAGCACCGCGCCCAGCGACTCGACCGGTTCGCCGTCGCGATGGCTGAGGAAGACTTTGCGTTCCTCCGACCGGATCGGGTAACCCATGCGAAGCCGGATCATGAACCGGTCGAGCTGGCTTTCCGGCAGGATGTAAGTGCCCTCGAATTCGTAGGGATTCTGCGTCGCGAGGACGATGAATGGCGGCGAGAGGGGATAGGTCTTCCCTTCGACCGAGACCTGGCAATCGCTCATGGCCTCCAGCAGGGCGCTCTGAGTCCTCGGCGTCGTGCGGTTGATCTCGTCGGCGAGGATCACGTTGGCAAACAACGGACCGGGCTTGAAGACGAACTCTCCCGACGGCGAGTGGTAGATGCTCGATCCCAGGACATCCGATGGCAACAGGTCGGGAGTGAACTGGATTCTCCGGAACGAACAGTCGATACTGGCAGCCAGTGCCCGCGCCAGTAGCGTCTTTCCCACTCCGGGCACATCCTCGATCAAAACATGGCCCTCGGCCAGCAGGGCAACGACGGCGAGCCGGATGACGTCCGGTTTGCCCAGGACGACGAGGCCGATGTTTTCCATCAGCCGGTTGCAAAGCGTGAGGAGCTCTTCAAGAGACGTGGCGGCGGACTCTGTCGTCGTTACATTCATGCGTTCACTCAGGCTACAGTGCGTTTGACCAGACATCGGTTGCCGAGAGAATCAGTATAGTCCAACGACGCATCGATTCCAACGGCCGGAGGGGCAGCAAGAACTTCTTGGATAATCCCTTGAGTTCCGGGCGGCTCGACGCCGCGATCGGACGGGCATTTCCGCGGGCGGATTGCAGATGCCCGATCTTTGGGAGGTCACGATGGGGGATCGGGCGTCCGTCAATGGCAAATCCGCGGGATGGCCTGGTCGCCGGCACGGCGAGAATTCATGGCAGGTCGTGTGCTGAAGATCCTGATACTGG
Source organism: Isosphaeraceae bacterium (assembly GCA_052148775.1). Classification (GTDB taxonomy): domain Bacteria; phylum Planctomycetota; class Planctomycetia; order Isosphaerales; family Isosphaeraceae; genus CAVZRC01. The sequence continues at coordinate 17,557 of JBKQHM010000370.1, forward strand.
CAGGGCGGCTCGGCCGATATGACGCGCGCTCTCCGCTGGCACCATGGCTGGACCGTTTGGAGCGTCGCGATTGTCGACTCCAGGTCCTCTGCCCATCCAAGGGCATCGTCCTGTCCGGCGACCCGAGAGTCTTCGAGTATCCGGCGCTGGGCAATTCTTGGCTGAAGGGATTCGCCGCGCGCTCGATCTGGGCCGACAACCGCCTGGAGCGGCCCGACCTCGTACATGTCGTTCACGATGAGATGATGGATACCGCTTTGACCCTGTCCGAGTCGTCGCGGCTCCCGTACATCCAGACCGTTGCCAACTTCCGTACGGTCGATCGAGGACTACGCCTTAGCCGCCGGTGGTGTCGTCAACTGGTGGCGACCGGCCCGGATCTCGCGGGACAGTTGATCGATGTTCTCGGCGTCCCCGAGGATCGCGTCCGCATCATCCCTCCGGGAATCAGCCCGCCCGAGGAACCACTGCGCCTGACCGGTTCGGGGCGAGTCCCGGTCATCGGGATGGGCGGCCCTCTCGAAGAAGGCTCGGGGCTCATGGTCTTCCTCGAGGCGGCGCGTCGCGTGCTGGATGCCGGTCGCGATGTCGAGTTCCTCATCGCCGGTCAGGGGGCGAACCACATCGACCTGCGACGGAGTTCCCAGCAGTTGCGGATCGGCGAGCGCGTCACGGTCGCCGAATTCCCTTCGATCGGCGCCGGATATTGGCCCGTCCTGGATATCTATTGCCAGCCCTCGATCGTTCCGAGCGCGGGCGTTACCCTCCTCCAGGCGATGGCCCATGCGGTCCCGTCCATCGCCACCAGCGTCGACGGCCTCCGCGGACTCCTCGAATCCGGTTCGAGCGGGCTCATCATCCCTCCCGACGACCCCGACGCCCTGGAAAGAGCCATGGTCGATCTCCTCGACCACCCGGAAGAGGCTCGACGACTGGGATGGAATGCCCGAGAACGGATCCGGACCGATTTCGACCCCGATGTCGAGGCAGACCGCCTGGTCGAGCTCTATCGAGCGGTCGTCGATGCGGCCGACCGGCCCACCGCCGCCAATGCCTGATCCATGAGAGCTCGACTGTTGAAGCGGTTCGCTCACCATCGCCGGCGTCATGATGACGGTGCAATGACAGGCTCGATCCGGTAGGCTGGGCTCCATTCCGTCGACGATTCCACAGCCCCGAAGGGACAACCCATGCGACGACTATCCGCTCCGATGACCCTGATCATCCTGTTCCACGCCGCGACGACCGCCTCGGCCTGGGGACCGCTGGGCCATCGCCTCACCGGCCGCCTCGCCGAGCGGCACCTCAACCCCAAGGCCAAGGCCGCCGTCCTGGCGCTCCTGGAGCCGGATGAGTCGCTCGCGGAAGCGTCGCTCTGGGCCGACGACCACCGTCGCGACGTCAAGGGTAGCGGACCCTGGCATTACGTCGACGTCCCACTCGATCAGGACCGGTACGATGACCGTTTCTCGGGTCCAGAGCCCGAAAAAGGTTACATCGTGCCCAAGATCCGCGAGTTCCGGGCCACGCTCAAGGACAAGAACCGGCCGGTCGAGGAACGGCGGCTCGCTCTCCGCTTCCTCATCCACCTGATCGAGGACTTACACATGCCCTTGCACGTGGGCGATAACCAC
>JBKQHM010000371.1:0-26199 GCA_052148775.1 Isosphaeraceae bacterium
TGGACGCGGTTCCATCCGGAGGACGTCATCTCGAGCCCCTATCACTCCTGGCGTTTCGACGCGACAACCACGCGCATGCCGGAGTTCACGGCCCCGGCCGTCGGAAAGCGGAGCAACCACGTCGCGATCGACGTCGAGGTCGGCCCGGAGGCGTCAGGGGTCCTCTATGCCCTCGGCGGCGCGAGCGGCGGGGTCACCCTCTACCTGGACAAGGGGCACCTCGTCTACGAGTACAACATGCTCATCATCGAGCGGACCCGGGCGAAAAGTGAAGTCCAGCTCACACCCGGCAAGCACAAGATCGAGGTCGATGAAACGATCGCCAGGCCCGGCGCCTCGGCCGACGTCATCCTCAAGGTCGACGGCAAGGAATGCTCGCATCTGACGGTCAAGCGCACCGTCCCCGGGGCGTTCACCGCGAGCGAGACGTTCGACGTCGGTGTCGACCTCGGCTCGCCGGTGTCGCTCGACTACTTCGATCGCGCACCGTTCCGGTTCGACGGACAGATCGACTCGGTGGTTGTCGAACTCAAGTAACTCGTCCCAGAATGCTGGATCAGGGACTGGGTGTCGACCGGACGCGACGTAGACCGCTCCGGACTGCAGCCAGCCGGGGGCGAACAAACCCCATGCTTGTTCGACCCTCGCAGCTCCGTCGAGGATTCGAGGAGACACGAGGGCCGTTGCTTTTCCGCAGAGCTCGTGAAAGAATCGGATTGCAGATTCCGGATTCCAAATTCCAGAAGTCTAAACCATTGGTTTTGCTGGGCTTAATATCCATCTGGAATCTGGAACGTGTTATCTGGAATCGATTCTTTCACAGCCTCTCAGGTCAGGACTTGGTTGACACCGGCGCGGGCGCGGTGACGGTCAGGTGATCGATGACCTTCTCGATACCGACGGTGTCTTCGGCGAGTTCGATGGCCTTGGCCTTGGCCTTGGCGGTCGGGACCGTACCGCTCAGGGTCGCGGTGGTTCCTTTGACGTCGATGTCGATATCGGCCTGCTGGAGGTGCTTATCCCAGTGGAAACGAGCGTAGATCCGGCCCTGCTCGCCGAGGCCGTGCACGGATTCGGTGGCGCGGTGGTATTGCTCCTTGACCGCATCGGCGGCGTTCTGTGCGCCCTTCTTGACAGATTCCACCGCCGAATCGAGCTTCTCCTTCACGGTTGATTTCGAGGACGCGTCGGGCGGCTGCGGATCCTGGGCCCCCGCGATTGCGAGGCCGGATAGGGCGGCGACGGCCGAGAATAACAGGAACCGGACCGAATTGCGGCGAGAGATCATCATGGTAACACTCCTGATTGAAGTTCGAGACAAATCGTTGAACAACATACTCCCACCATCCACCTCTCCAACGGGTCGCGACACAGCGATCGGGGGAAAGACACGGTCCGATGCGCGGACCGCTCGATTCCGGCCGATCTCATGACCGGGTACACTATCGGTGGCGTCCCAATACCGTCTCAACTCAGGACATCGTTCGGTCGTCCTGTTGAGGGAATCGGATTCGCGATGGATGACGATGACTCGATCCGCCACCCTACTCCCTGAACCATGTGCAAAAAGGGTGCCACCGAGCCGGTTCGTGTCGCTGCAAACGACCGATTTCGACGAGATCGCCTCGGGATTCCCCGGATGGGACCAACGCTTTATCCAGATCGGCGGCGGCCCGTTCCGGGGCCGTTTCGTTCTTGCCCAGATCGGGCGGTTCCAGCTCTTCGAAGCCGAGGGGAACCGCGCCATCCTCGCGCGCGGGTCGAGTCCTCCTCACGCCTATGCATTAACTCCTGTACAGGAACGGAATGCGCGGTCGCTCTGGCGTGGCCGAACCCTCCGCCCGGGGATGATCAACATCCGGAGGCCCGGCGAGCCGATGGATCATCGAGGTTCGGAGGATTATCGCACCACCGGCTTGATCGCGGACGCCGAGCTGGTCCATCGTGTGGCGGCCTCGCTCCATGGCGTCGACGCCGAGTCCATCCTGCGGAGGTCGGTCGCGACGATCGATCCCCAGCGTTGCGCCACACTCGACCGATCGCTCCGATCGGCATTGATTCGGCTGGAGCCTCGTGAGGACTCCGAGGTTCGGGCCCGCGATGTCGAGGAATCCCTCGTCGAATGGTTGTCAGCCGTCCTCGGCAATCTGCTGCCGGATGGCGATCGCGAATCCCCATCCCTGGGGCCGCAGCGCAGGGCTTGGGTCGTGCGCGAGGCGGAGGATTACATGTCCACCTACCTCGACCGGCCCATGACTCTCCTGGAGATCTGCGAAGTCCTGGGAGTCAGCGAGCGGACGCTCATCTACGCCTTCCGCGAACGGATCGGCCTGTCGCCGAAAGCCTACCTCAAGAGCCTGAAACTCAATCGGCTCCGGCAGGATCTCAAGACGGCCGATCCCCGCGAGCAGTCGGTCCATCAGCTCGCCCGAACCTGGGGCTTCGATCACCCGGGAGCACTTGCCGCCGATTATCGGAGGCTGTTCGGCGAGCTACCCCGCCAGACGCTGGAACGTCGGACGCGGTGAGATTTCACGGCCGTTGCATCTCGAAGAGGTCCGTACTCCGGCAATAGAATTCGCCGCCGAGTCGGGCGATCGTCTTGAGCTTATGGGGGTCGATGCGGCCGGAGGTGTCAAGTACCGAGTCATCGATGTCGATCAGGACCACTTCGCCGATGACGAGGTTGGTGGCGATCGGGCCATCGCCGATCGACATGATTTGACGCATCCGGCATTCCATGTGGACGGGCGACTCCGCCACGCGAGGTGGGCGGACCCTGGTCGAGGGCTGCAAGGTCAAGCCCGCATATTCGGCCTCATTCCGGCCGCGGGGCAACTCCTTAGCGGTCGCGTTCATCTTCTCGGCGACGTCTTCCACGACCGCGTTCAGGACGAACTCGGGTACGCACTCCAGGTTCATCAAGGAATCCTTCCGGGAGCCGTCGCGCCGGAGGGTCGGCGAGAAGACCACGACCGGAGGGTTGGCGCCGAATACGTTGAAGAAGCTGAACGGAGCCAGGTTGACGCGGCCCTTGTCGTCGATCGTGGTCACCCACGCGATCGGCCGCGGGGTGACGATCCCGACGAGTGCCTGATAGACCGTCACGACGTCTGCGGAGGAAACATCGATAATCATGAATCCATCCAGCTCAGGGGATAGGTGTGATCGTCGCGGGTCATGGCCTGTCGCGTCAGGCGGAGCGGCCGGACGGTATCGACCATCACGGCCAGCTCGTCGGTGCGGACGGCGTCGCGACTGGCGGCGATGGTGCCGGGGTGCGGGCCGTGGGGGATGCCGCGGGGGTGGAGCGTGAGCGATGCCTCCTCGACGCCCCGACGGCTGCCGAACCGGCCTCGGACATAATAGAGTACCTCGTCGGCCTGGACGTTCGAATGGGCATACGGCACCTTGATCGCCTCGGGGTGGGTGTCGAGCATCCGCGGGGCGAAGGTGCAGACGACGAACCCCGGCGCGTCGAAGGTCTGCTGGACCGGCGGCGGCTGGTGGACGGTCCCGGTGATCGGCTCGAAATCCATCGCGTTGAACGTGTAGGGGTAGACCATCCCGTCCCAGCCGACGACGTCGAAGGGGTGGCTCGCCAGGATGTATCGGCTCAGCCGAGAGCCGTCCTTGATCAGCACCGCCGTCTCTTCCTCACGGTCGACGACGCCCAGCTCGCGAGGGCCGTGGAGGTCTCGCTCGCTGTAGGGGGCCCCGAGACGGACCTGGCCGTCCGCGTTGAGGTACCGGGCGGGGATCGATACGTTGCCCGTCGCCTCGATGACGAGCAGGTCGGGCGCGGAGTCCTGGTCGAAATCCAGCCGATAGGTCGTACATCGGGGGATGACGATATAGTCGAGCTCGCGGAACGGCAGCGGGCCGAACAAGGTGTGGAGCGTGCCCGATCCGGAGTGAACGAAGACGATCTCGTCGGCGTCGGCGTTGCGGAACAGCTCCGCCTGCGGAATCTCCGGCCGGCAACGTGCGAGGATGACGTCGTCGTTGGCGAGCAGGGGGATGCGGCCGGTGATCGGGTCGCCGGCCCGGGGGATGGACCCGGTCTTGAGGTGGTGATGGCGGAGCGTCGGCTCGTCGCCGAGATCCAGCGCAACCTTGCCGGCCGGCTCGATCCGAACGACGCGCGTCGGCGGTCGGAGGTGATAGACCAGGCTGTAGGCGCGCGAGAATCCGGCGAGCGTGAGGACCTCTTCATAGTAGATCCCCTCGCCGCGGAAGCCCGGCTGCTGCGGGTGGGCGATGTGCCGCTTGCGCGGGATCGAGCCGAGTCGCAGGTAGGGCGGCATGATGTCTTGTCTCCTCGGGCACGGTGCCAATCACGGATGCGACACGACCCGGTTCTTCAAGGTCCCCAGTCGCTCGATCGACAGCTCGACGACGTCCCCGGGCTTGAGCCAACCCCCGGCCTCCTCGGGCGTCAGCTCGAGGATGCAGCCGGTGCCGACGGTCCCCGAGCCGATCACGTCGCCGGGCCGGAGCGTCGCGTCCCGGCTGGCGTGCGCGAGCAACTGGGGCCACGTCCAGTACATCGTGCCCGAGTTGCCCCGGGACAGCAAGCGGCCGTTGACCTCGGCCGTCATCTCCAGGTGGAAGCGGCCTTCGCGATAGCGGTCGGCCAGCTCGTCGGTCGTCACAAGTTCGGGGCCGAGGGACGTCGCGAAGTCCTTCCCCTTGCTCGGCCCCAGTCCGACGGCCATCTCGATGCGCTGTAAGTCGCGCGCGCTCCAGTCGTTCATGATCGTCCAGCCGGCGACGGCGTCGAGCGCCCGGTCGTCCTCGGGCAGATCGCGGGCCTCTCGGCCGATGACGCAGGCCAGCTCCAGCTCGTAATCCAGCGCCTCGCTACCGAGGGGCGCCCAGACCTCGGCCTCGTGCCCGATCACGCCCGACGGGTTGGAGAAATAGAAGACCGGCACCTGGTACCACTGAGGCACCATGTCGAGGCCGCGCTGGCGTCGACAGGTCGCGACATGCTGCTCGAATGCGTAGAAATCGCGGATGCTGGCGATCGGGGGGATCGGACGTCTCATCGCGGGCCTCGGAATAATCGATGACGCGAGCCGTGGGCACACAGCCTGATCAGAGCGTTCCCCGACGCGCCTGCTCGCGCTCGATGGCCTCGAACAGGGCCTTGAAGTTCCCCTTGCCGAAGCTCTTCGCCCCGCGGCGCTGGATGATCTCGAAGAACAGCGTGGGCCGGTCCTCGACCGGCTTGGTGAAGATCTGGAGCAGGTAGCCCTCCTCGTCGCGGTCGACGAGGATGCCCAGCTCGGCGAGCTCGTTCAGGTCTTCGCGGATCGTGCCGACGCGCTCCGGCAAGAATTCATAGTAAGCCGGCGGCACCTTCAGGAACGAGACGTCGTTGGCGGCCATGGCGCGGACGCTGGCGATGATATCGCCGGTGGCCATCGCGATGTGCTGGACGCCCGGCCCGCCGTAGTAATCCAGGAACTCCTCGATCTGCGACCGGCGACGGCCGTGGGCCGGCTCGTTGATCGGGAACTTGATCCGACCCCGGCCGTCGGCCACCACCTTCGACATCAGCGCCGAGTAGTCGGTGCTGATGTCCTTGTCGTCGAAGCTGGCGAGCAGCGAGAAGCCCATGACCTTGCTGTAGTAATCGACCCACTCGCCCATCTTGCCCTCCTCGACGTTGGCGACGATATGGTCGATCGCCTTGAGCCCGACCGGGTGGAAGGTGCGGGGATTGTATCGGTCCGGCTCGATCGCCTTGAATCCCGGCGCGAAGACACCTCCATACTGCGATCGGTTCACGAAGGCATGAGTGGTGTCCCCATAGGCATGGATCTCGGCATAGTCATAGCGTCCGTGTTCGTCCTCGAGCGTGCGCGGCGGCGCGGCCGGCCCCGCCCCCCGCGCGACGGCGGACTCGAACGCCGCGGGCACGTCGTCAACCTCGAGGGCGATCGACTGCACGCCGTCGCCGTGCTTGACCAGCCGATGGGCGTCGGGATGATCGCCCCGGAGGGGAGAGGCCAGGACGAACGTGATGTGCCCCTGGCGCAGTACGTAGCAGGCCTCATGCCGGACTCCCGTCTCGAGGCCGGCATAAGCGACGACCTCGAAGCCGAAGGCATTCCGATAGAAGTACGCGGATTGGCGCGCGTTGCCGACGAACATCCGCACGTGGTCGATCCGCTTCAGTGCCAGGGGGTCGGTGGCCATGGACGTGGACTCCGGTTGATGGATTTCAGTCGAGGACCCCGTAGGCCCGGTCGGCATTCAGGCCGTCCCAGAACATGGCGATCGCGTCGAGCACTTCGTGGGCGCCTCGAAAGAATTTGGCCTCGTCGAAGCACGGATCGAAGAAGACGTCCTCCAGCTCTTCCATGGTGTGGCTGGCGTGCTGGGCCTCGACGCGGTTGTGCCAGGTGAAGAACGCCACTTTCAGCCCGGGGAGCCGAGTCGACTTGATGAAGAGCAGGCCGTCCTCCAGATCCTGCCAGAATCCGGCCGCGGCCCAGTTCTCGACGGCGAAGCTGGCCCCTTCGGCGATCCGGTCATCCTCGCTGCCGTATAATCGCTGGAGCTCGTCGCAGAAGTGCAGGGTATAGCTCCGCCCATGGCGACGCGTGCCCAGGTCGTCGAATCCGAGGCCGAGGGCCTCGCCGACGGCCAGGAGCCACTCGAAGTGCGCGGCACGGAATCGGAAGAGGCCGCCGTCGACGGTCCCCTCGGTGCTGACCAGCTCGGGATCGCCCTCCTGGTCCTTTGAATCATCGTCCAGCAGGACGGCCCGGACCGGGGCCGACGGACCGTCGGTCCGCCGGTAGATCACGCCGAGCTCGTTCATCAGGATCTCCTTGGCCGCCCGCGCCTGCCGCAAAGTCGGGGCGTTGATCACCCGCAGCAGGGCCGCGACCAGGAATTGATTCGAAAAGACCGAAAACTGCCGGACGAAGTGGGCGAGCTCGGCGTGAGTCGCCTGCCCCTCGCGGAACCATCGCGTATAGACGTTCTCCCGGATAATGCGATGGTGCAGCAGGTCGCGCTCCACGCCGTCGAGGAACTCGCGGAACGCGTCGACCTGCTGGTCGTTCAATTGACCCCGCCGGAGCCGCTCCTCGATGCGAGGAGAGACCAGGTCGTGATGCATGGCCGTTGACATGAGCCACCCCCTGGGTCGTCTGGAGAAAGGAACGGGGGACCTCCCTTCTTGCATTATAGGCATCGCCAACCGAGCCGCGGCGACTTTTTCGACCTGAGGATTGAGGAAAGAGTGCCCCCCTTTACGAACAGGCCGGCAATGAATTCCCGCCTTGCTCGGATGGATTTCGTAGAACGGAATGAATTCCGTTCTACGGACGTTCGCAAGATCAGGAAGTTATTCCTGGCCTGTTCCTTACACCCACCCATGGCGCTTCCGCAGCCACCATTCGAGGGTCAGGAGGGTGGCGAAGATCAGGAGGAAGGGCCAGTTATCCCAGACTCGGTGTTCCGAGGTACTGACGTATTCCGAATAGGCGGAGCGGTCGAGGCCCTTGAGGTATGTCGTGAGCCGTTCGGGGGTGATGGCCTCGCCTTCGGTAATGGCGGCGATCTGCCGTGCCAGGGCGAGGTCGGCGGAGGGGTTCTCGAGCTCCCGATCGTCCTGATAGACGAGGAACCGGCCGGTGTCGCGGCCGAGCTCCTGGCCATCCCGCTTGGCGACCACGGTCACGGTGTAGGTGCCGGGCTCGCCGATCGTGTCGACCGCGTAGATCGCGCCTTTGCCTTCCTCCCCCTGGTTGTAGATCTCCTCCGACTTCGAGACCGGCGGATCGGCCTTCTCGCGGTCGACCTTGGCCTCGTAGCGGACGTTGGGGATGGACGCCCCCTTGGCGTCGCGGGCGGTGACCGTCATGTCGATCTTCTCGCCCGGGGCGACGCGGCGGCGGTCGAGGGTCAACTTGACCTTGTTGTCCCCTTCGTTCTCCTTGTGCGAGAGCCAGAAGACGATCTGCCGCCAGAATTTACGATGGGCGAGCCGGCTCTCCTCCGAGGAGCGGTACCAGACCCAGGTGTCGCCGCCGTAGGCGATGGTCCGTCCCTTGCCGACATCCATGCTCAGCATGAGCGGCTCGGGGTTGGGGCCCGGGGTCTCGGCGATGATGTCGGCGGCCTCCTTCACCGGGCCGAAGCGGTTGGTCCCCAGGATCGGCTTCATCGCGTCCCAGATCCGCGCGGTCTCGGTCTTGCTGGCGCCGACCTGGAGGATGTAGCTATTAAGCCCCTTGGTATTTGGGACGAATTTGAGGCCGCCCTCGGGCTCGAGCTGGCCGTCGCCAGGGTGGATCAGGGAGGGGAGGACGTCCGTCAGGGGCGTGTCGGCCCAGCCGCCGGAGCCGAAGCTGGAATGTCCGCCGAGCATGATGAGGCCGGCTCCCTTGCGTACGGCCTCGACCAGCAGGCGATGCTGCGCCGTGGTCAGATAATCGGCGGGGAGGTCGCTCAGGACGAAGACGTTGTATCGCCCCGGCGCGAACTCGGCGTCGGGGACTTCGCCGGTCTGGCCCTTCGCGGGCGCCCGGATCAGGATGCCCTCGACCTGGATGTCGGGCGATCCGTTGAGCGAGCGCATCATGTACTTGTAATCCCAGGACCAGTTCGATCCCTGGAGGAACAGGACGTTGAGGCCGCCGGCCAGGACCGTGACGAACGTGCTGATCTGGTTGTTGGACTTCACGAGCTCCCCGTCGTGGACGGCGACCTTGAGCGTGAGCATCTTGTCGCCGGGCGTCTGGGGCTTGTACTGCAAGCCGGTGATCGGGATGACGTCGGCTCCGTCCGGCACCTTCACCCGGGTCTTGGCCACGGGGTCCGGCCGGTCCTCGCTGAACAACTCGACGTCGAGGGTCTGGTTGGCGAACCCGCGGGCGGTGAGGTTGCCCTTGATCTCCGTCGAATTCTTGACGAACATCACCGGGCTGGCATACATCTCGCGCAAGTTGATGTCGCGCGAACCATCGCCGGCGTTCTCTTTGCCCAGGCCGACGGTGACCACCGGGATGTCCTTGTTCTTCATCTGGCGGGCGGCCACCAGGGGATTGATGCCGCTATTCGAGGCGAAATCCGAGATGACGATCATCCGGGCGAGCTTTCGGTTCGTCCCTTCCTGCCGCTTCTGAGCCTCCAGCATGGCCGAGCCCAGCGCCGTCGAGCGGCCCTTGGGCTCGGCCTTGGCGGAGAAGTCCTCCGCCTTGGGCTCGTCGAGCGTCGCGTCGAAGCGATAGAATCGCGCGTCGATGTCCGGCTCGAGGGCCTTGGCCACCGCCCTCGCCTGCTCGATGGTCTCGTTGCCCACCGCCGATCGCGACTTCCCGCCCACCTCGTCGCTCATGTTCATGCTCGTGCTGAAGTCCAAGAGGAAGGCCAGCGACTTCAGCGTTTTCGTCTTTTCCGGGAACGCGACCGAGACGCGCAAGGCCGCCAGCAAGCAGAGGAGGATCGCCAACAGCCGGAGCGAGAGCGCGAACCAACGCCAGCGACCGCTGCTGCCCTGGAGCCGACGACGGTAGGCCCATAGGGTCAAACCCGTCACGCTCAAGATCACCGCGATCAGGAGGGGCCAGGGGACGATGGGACTGACGCTGACGCTGAATCCCGGGATCATGGTGCACTCTCCCTGATGATCGGCGACGGCCGGCCGTGTGGATGCGATAGGTGGCGGCGGCCCCGGCCGCTCACGATACGGCCCCCGCCGCGTTCGGCTTCGGGGCCTCTTTGTAGAAGGTATTGGCCAGGAAATTCTCCAGGGTCACCACGATCAGGATGAGGATCATCAGAGTGGGGAACGCCTCGTAGCCGAACCTTGCGAGGCCCTCCTCTTTTTTCAATGCCTGCGCGTCCTCGGCCAGGACATAGCCGTCCTTGCCGAAGATCGTGTCGAGGTCTTGCTTCTGGAGGAGCGTGAACTGACTCTCAGCACGGGGCGGGTTCATGCTGAAGCCCAGGGTGGAGGTTCGCTTATCGTCGGAGGTCGCCTTGATATCCCACTGGCCCGGGGTTTGCGCCGAGGCGACCTCCAGGAACTCGTGCCCGGATGGGGGCCGGACGTCGGCGGTCTTCCCGTCCGGGCCCTTGACCGCGAAGCTGGTGAGGTGGGCGTTCGGGTCCAGCTTCAAGAGTACGGGCTCGCCGGCCTCGAAGTTGAGCTGTTCGGTCGAGGTCCCCGCCATGTAGGGGACCGTCAGGTTCATCAGGACCGGGAAAGACCAGAACTGCAAGTTGGGGAACTCGTTCCAGGCGTCGGGGTCGGTGCGATAGGCGCGTTTGGATAGCGGGGTGGTCCAGAGCAGGACCCGGCCTGGCTTCGGGCCCTTGAAGGCCCGCTCGATCAGGGCGGGCGCGCCGTCGGCGAAGACGAGGAGCGGGCGGGCACCCTCGATGGGTTGGGACGGGGCCTTGACCGTCCAGTATCGGTAGACCGGCACCTGGCCGAGCTCGCTGTCGAAGTCCTTGCCGTAGCTCGAGAACAGCGGATGGGTGATGTCCGTGACCTTGCCGAAGGAGCTCTCGGGGGGGAGGTTCTTGCGATCGCCGAGCTGCGCCGGCAGGAACTGGGGGGGAATCCCGTTGTCGTAGTTCGCGGGGTCGCACGCGTTTCCGGCCCCAACCACGAGGCCGCCCCCGTTGTGGACGTATCCGTTGAGGGCCCCCCAATCCTTGTCGCTCAGACGCGCGATATTGAGGAGGAAGATGCACGCGTAGGTCTTGAGCGTGTCCTGGTCGAGACGGCCCAGGCCGGCGGAGCGGATCGACTTGACCAGGAAGGTTTTGGGACTCGAAGGCGAAGTATCGTAATCGAGGGCGGCGGTGACGAACTCGGAATCCTCTGGGTGGTCGGCGACGATCAGGACCTTCAGGGGCGGCCGGACCTTGAAGGTGAAGAAACGCCTGTCGTCGTCTTCGAGGGGGTCGGGGGTGCCCTTGAGCACGATCTCGCCGCGGTGCAACTCGCCCTCCTTGAGCATCGGCGGCGTGGGGAAGCTGACCTCGACCTGCGAATCGGGGGGGATCTGGACGGTCTTCTCGCCCTTCTTCACGCCGTCGACGTAGAATTCGACCAGCCGGTTCGTGGCCGGGCCTTGCGACCGGATCCGGGATCGGATCTCCACCGATTCGCCCTGGATCGTCGGTGTCTGCGGGAGCTCCGCCGAATCGACCGAGACGTTGTGGATCTCCTGGGGTGTGAGCCGGATCACGAAGGTGGCCATCTTGGCGGCCTTGGCCGACTTGATCTTGGCGACCTTATCCAGCCCCTCGGCCGGCCGGTCGGGATTCCAGCCGGTCCTCGCCAGGTCGGTGAGGACGTAGACCATGTGGACCGGCCGGTCGCATGCGGCGACCGCCTCGTACGCCTCGCCCATCGCGACGTTGAGCTGCCGGCCGACCGAGTGGGTGGTCAGGCCGTCGATCCGCTTGCGGGCCGCGGCCGGCGACAGTCCAGTCACGCCGGGCTCGGAGGAGTCGACGACGAACACCAGGCTCGAGTCGGGGAGTTTTTCGACGATCTCCCGGGCACGTTCCTTGGCCTCATCGAGCCGGGTCTTGTCCTTGTCCCTGTATTTCATGGACAGGCTGGTATCGAAGACCAGGCCCAGGGCCGTGGGGACCGACTGGTCGCCCAGGGGGACCTGCGAGTAGATCGTCGGCCGCGCCAGGGCCAGGGCCATCAGGGCGAGGACGGCCATCCGCGCCAGCAGCAGCAGCCAGTTCTTGATCCGCATCCGCTTCTTGGATCGGCGCTGCCGCTCGCGGATCAGGCGGAGGGCGGGGAACATCATGTGCTTGGGCGTCTGCCGCATGAACAGGTGGAGGATCACCGGCAACGCGGCCAGGGCCGCGCCCGCCGCCAGGCCCGCATGCATCAACGACATTTCCATGGCCGGGTGGCTCCGTGATCCATCAAGCGCGGGCTTGCCGCGTCAACAGGTAGCTCATCAGCGCCTTGTCAAACGGCATCCCCGTGTCCAGCGGGACATAGTCCATACGTGCACGAACGCAGTCGGTTCGATACTTCGCGCGGAACCGATCGACTTCCTCGAGGTAATCGGCCTTGATCGCATCGGCGTCGACCTCGATCGTCTCATGCGTCTCATTATCTTCCATCCGGAGCATGCCCTCGAAGGGGAACCGGGCCTCGGCCTCGTCCAGGATGTGGAAGATGATCAGGTCGTGTCCGGCGAACCGGAGCCGGTGGAGCGCCCTGAGGATCGCGTCCGGATCGCCCAGCAGGTCGCTGAAGAGCATGATCAGGCTGCGATGCCGGAGCATGCCGGCGAGCTGGTGCAGGCTCGCCTCGAAGTCGGTCGTCCCCTCCGGCTTGAGCCTGGCCAGCAGCGACAGGATATTGCCGAGTTGCGCACGCTTACTCCCCGGCGCCAGGCTCTGGGAAATCTTGCGGTCGAAGGCCACCAGTCCGACCGGGTCCTGTTGATGGATCATCAGGTAACACAAGGCCGCCGCCAGGCTGATGCTATACTCGAACTTCGTCAGTTCCTGCCTGTAAGTATAACCCATCGAACCGGATAGGTCCATCACCAGATAGCCGGTCAGGTTGGTCTCGGCCTGGAACTTCTTGATATAAAACCGGTCGGTCTTCGCAAAAACGTTCCAGTCGATGTCCGAGATGTTGTCGCCCGCGGTGTACTTGCGATGCTCGGAGAATTCGACGGAAAACCCATGGAACGGGCTGGCGTGCAGACCGGAGATGAATCCCTCGACGATGAACTTGGCTCGCAGATCCAGCCGCGAAACTTGCCGGATCACCTCGGGCTTCAGATACTTCTCGGCGGTGCCTGCCATGATCAAGCCTTCCGGATGGTGGTCTTGAACGGGATGAGCCCATACGAGCGAACGAGTTCGAGAATCCTTGAGTCTCACCCTGAATCGTTCGGGTCGGCTGCGGAATTGAAGTATTCCATGTTCCAGTAACGCGGGCCTGCACGCAAGCCGCGCGCCAGGGAAACCGATCCGCCTGCAACCGGCATGGCATGGGCATGGCTTCGTTGATCTGGTGCTCGTCGATCATCGAGCCCGGGTTCGTTCGTCGGATTTTCGAGTTCCTCGGTCGGTGAGGCTGAGTCTGTTCCGCGTGTTTTACGTTCAACGTGCCTGCATGCGGAATCCATGGACCCACCTTTCTTCGATCATTCGCGCAAGTCGAACGTCGTTCGAACGCCACGCCACCCTCGATTATAGACACTTTTGTTGGGCTGCGCGTTACCATAATGAATCCCAAAACCAGTAATGTGGAGAACGGTCGCCGGGGAGGATGATCGTTGGCGAAACCCGCATGGTGCTCGGTCGGTCTTCGCTCTGGCATCGCCGTGTCGTTTTGACCGCGAATCCAGGAGGAGCGTCGGGAGCGCTTCGGGCAAGGAGGCCGTGATCCCATCGACCGACCCGACCGACCGACCTTTCCAGATCGGGGAATCCTTGGTCGTCTCCTGAAGTCGATGGGTCGTCCGACGTGAACCGGACTTACGATCTGGGCGTCAACTCCTACCTGGTCAAGCCGTTCGCTCCGGATCCGCTGGTGGAGATGAGGCGACAGGTCGGCAATGACTGGCTCGTATTGAACGAGAGGCCGGAAATCGCCGGCGACTGAGCCCGGAGAAGGGGCCCGTGCCATGCCCAGCCCACTGCACGCTCTTCTGATAGACGACAACGCCTGTGATCGTCTCCTGGTCGTCCACGAGTTGTGCCAGGAGTTTCCGCTGGCGCGAGTGACCCAGGTCGCCGAGGCCCGTGGATTCGCCAAGGCACTGGAGTCCGGGCCCTATGATCTGATCGTCACCGACTACCAACTGGGCTGGACCGACGGGCTGGCGATCCTGCAAACCGTCAAGGCGCGCTGGCCGGACTGTCCGGTCATCATGTTCACCGGGACCGGGACCGAGGAGGTCGCGGTCGAGGCGATGAAGAACGGCCTCGACGATTACATAGTCAAGAGTCCCAAGCACTTCGTCCGATTGCGTGGCGCGGCGGGCAACGCCTTGGTGCGTGCCCGGGACCGCCGGTCGCTTCGCGAGTCGGAAGGACGCTATCGACATCTCGTCGAGACGGCCGCCGACATCATCTTCGCGGTCTCCGACGCCGGAATGATCCGCGACCTGAACCCGGCCTTCACGAGGCTCACCGGCCGATCGACCACCGACTGGCTCGGCCGATCCTTCCTCGAGTTGGTGTGCGATGAGGATCTTCAGGTCGCGCGGGACGCGCTCCGGAGGACGTTGCAGGGGGATACATTCCCCCTGTTCGAAGTGCGCCTGCTCAGGCAAGCCGGCGACCCGATCTCCACGGAAGTCACGGTCAGCGCGGAATTGAATGACGGAATGGTGGTCGGCGCCCTCGGGATCGCGCGCGACGTGACCGAGCGAAAGTCGGCCGAGATGGCGTTGCGGTCGAGCGAGGCCGCGCAACGGCGAGCGGCGGAGACCCAGACCGCGATCCTCAACGCCCTGCCCGCCCACGTCGCGTTGCTGGATCCGCGGGGCCTGATCGTCGAGGTTAACGAGAGTTGGCGGCGTTTCGCCTCGGTCAACGCCCTGCGGAGCGAGGACTTCTACATCGGCCGGAATTACCTCCATGTCTGCGATTCCGCCCTGGGGGAATGCTCGGACGAAGCGCGTCTGGTCGCCCAGGGCTTGCGCGAAGTGCTGGCCGGAACGCGGCCCAACTTCGTGATCGAATACCCCTGCCACTCGCCCGACGAGGAGCGATGGTTCCGAATGATGGCGACCCCGCTGCACGAAGACCGTCCGGAGGGCGCGGTGGTCATGCACATCAATATCACCGAACGCAGGCTCATCGAGGAAGCTCTGCGACGGAGCCATTTCGAGCAGCAACAGTTGGCGGAGCGATTGACGGCGGCGCAGTCCGTCGGTAAGGTCGGCAGTTGGGAGACGGACCTCTCCACGATGGAGATCACCTGGTCGGAGCAGACTCACCGGATCTTCGAAACCGACCCGGCCAGGTTCAGGCCGACCTACCGCGCCTTCCTCGCGCTCGTGCATTCCGACGACCGAGATGCGATCGATCGGGCCTTGCAGGATTCGATCCGAGAAGGACATGAACCCTCGATCGAACACCGGGTCCTGCTCCCCGACGGGAGGATCAAGATCGTGGAGGAACGGTGGCGTGCCTTGCTGGACGGCCAGGGACGGCCCGTTCGTGCGGTGGGCACCTGTCAGGACATCACCGAGCGCAAGCGGGCGGAAGGGGCCCTGGCGGAGTTAGCCCTGCGGATGGAGGCGATGTCGCGGCAACTGCTCCGCGCCCAGGAGGACGAGCGGCGGAGGATCGCTCGCGAGCTCCACGACGAGATCGGCCAGGCCCTCACCGCCGTGAAGATCAACCTTCAGATATCCGTCGGCGGTGCGGATAATCCGCGGATTGGCGAGAGCCTCGAGATCGTCGACCGGACCCTCCGGCAGGTTCGCGGCATGGCCCTGGACCTGCGCCCTACCATGCTCGACGACTTCGGGCTGATCGCCGCCCTGAACTGGTATATCGAGCGGCTGATCCAGCGGACCGGCCTGCAAGGCCGCATCGTCGCCGATCCGGAGGACATCCGCGCCCATCCCGAGATCGAGACCGCCTGCTTCCGCATCGTCCAGGAGACGTTGACCAACGTGGTCAAGCACGCGAGGGCGACCGACTTCAGCGTCGAGCTGATCCAGCATTCCGTGGGCCTTCAGCTCGTCGTCCGCGATGACGGGATCGGGTTCGACCTCGAGGCGGCGCTCGAGGCCACCTCGAGTGGGGCCAGCCTCGGGCTGGCCGGGATGCGGGAACGCGTCGAGCTCATTGGAGGTCGGATCGCGTTCGTGTCCGAGCCGGGCGAGGGTACCGAGATCCAGGTCGAGTTCCCCCATACACCATTCGTGCCAGGTTCGGCCACCGAGCCGGAAGGGCCGGGAGAATCGCGAGGAAGACGATCCGCGTCCTGATCGCCGACGACCATACCCTGCTCCGCGCCGGGGTCTGTGTCCTGCTGGCCGCCCTCGAGGGCTTGGAGGTCGTCGGCGAGGCGGCCGATGGGCCCAAGGCACTGTCGGCCGACAACGCCATGTCCGACTTTCACGTCCTGCCTCCGCGCCAGACTCCGTCGGGATCGAGGCTCTGGTTGGGCCGGAACCGGGCCTTGTATTGCAGCGAGAGGCAACCGGCGTTGTGATAGCCGAGGTAGACGTGGGGCAGGCCGAGGGTCGAGGCCCGTTCGAGGAGGCTCAACACGTTCCAGGTTCCAAGCGACCGGTCGCGGTATTTCGGGTCGTGGGCGAAATAGATCGCGGAGAGCCCGCCCCACAGGTGATCCACGTAGCCGACCCCGACGAGCGCGTCGTCGAGGAAATAGCACCACTCCTGGGTCGGGAACGGGTTCGAGACGAAACTTCTGGCGTATTCCTGGGCGTCGTAGGGCTCGTCCGGCGGCCAGCCTCGCGTCTCGGATCGATCCGCGTGGAATCGGTCGAACAGGGCGAGCTTCTCGGGCGTGACCGACGGGGCGCCGATTCGTAGATGGACCGTCCCCTCGTTCGTCTTGCGAGCACGTCGCTGGCTACGGTTGGGAAGGAAACGGGCAGCGTCCACCCGGAGCGAGCGGCAGGCGTCCGGGCCCGAGCAGTTTTGTCGGAAGAGCGTATATCCGAACCGCCTCCAGCCGGCGAGCAGGTACGCCATGTATTCGTCGGCGGACAAGGCGGATACGCACAGGTACTCACTCCGACAGATATGGTCGGGCCGGTAGTTGCATCGCCGGGGAGGATCGGTCCAACGGACGAGGGTCTCCATGGAACGGTTCCGAAAAGATCCGGGCGAAGTCTCCCGGCCAGAATCCCCGCCGCGCCCGGGGCTCGACGACTCCGGTCGTCTCTCTCGGAAGCCTCCTTGGCCGTCTCTCGGGGCACCCTGCGAGCACCGAATCAGGAAAGGCACGCCAGATAGGTGCTCACAGAGCACCGTACCAAGGCATCGCGAGATGGCCTCCCTTGCGGAATCATCTTACACGACCATGCGCCCCAGTCTCGATGCCCATCAGCCGGAACGAGACACACGGCAATTTGAAGGCATCGAATCGACCGGGTAGAATCTCGACGTTTTGTCGAACTCGCCCGGATAGAGATTTTCGGCTTCAGGGGTGAGATTCGACGGCCCTGATTCCTCCGGAGGGGACCACCATGAGATCGACCCGAATCCTGAATCGGATTGTTCCGCCTTGTCTGGCCGCCTTGCTGGTCCTGGTGGCCTCCGCCCTACCAATCGATGCCGACAATTCCGAGGAGGTGAAAGCGGCGGACAAGCCGGTCCGCGTGCTGGTCTTCTCCAACGCGGGATGGTATCGCCATCCGGAGATCCCCAGGACCAACGGCTGGCTCGTGCGGCTGGGTCAGGAGAGGGGATTCGAGGTGGACGTGACCGAGACGCCAGGCGACCTCACTGCCGATCGGCTGTCGGCCTACCGCGTGCTCGTCCTGAATAACGCGAACGAACTCGGCAAGGTCCTCGATGACGGGCAGAAGAAGGCGATCGAGGAATGGTCCCGCCATGGTGGCGGGATCGTCGGGCTGCACGCCGCCCTGGTGCACCAGACCGGCTGGCCATGGCTCTCGCAGCTCGGCGGGGCCGACTTCGACAGCGACTCGGACTTCTCCCGGGCCCGGTTGGTGGTCGACCCAGCGTCGAAAGACGACCCGGCCGTGAGCGGTCAGGGGGAGGCGTTCTGGTACTCGGCCGACTGGCATAATCACGACCGATCGGTGACCGGGAGGCCGGGGTTCCGGGTGCTGATGAGGGTCGACGAATCGACTTACGAGCCGGTGCGTCTTTACTTCAAGGAGCGGGGCGGAAAGCCGATGGGCAAGGACCACCCGTCGGCCTGGATCCACGAGGGCGGGGCCGATGGTGGCCGGTTCTTCTACACCGAGCTGGGCCACGACTTGCGGTCGCTGGACACGGCGTTCGGTCGGCAACACGTCGCCGCGGCAGTCCGCTGGGCAGCCCGTGAGTGACGAGACGTTCGGGCGCCCGGAACATCCCTGGAGCTTGTCATCGGCAAGATGAGGCAAGTCTTTCAATCCCGGCGATCGTTCCATCGGGGGGCGGCTCGCTGTCCGGCGACCCGTGCGATGGAGCCGGGTTCCTGCTTTCCCCCAGTCCCAACGATCGAACTGGCGGTATGGCCGGACTTCCGCGAGGGCCCGGCACGACTCATAATGATCGGCGCGGCCCGGCCTCGAATCCGGGTCAGGCAATCCGCGGCCCCGGGAAGGTGCATCGGCAGCGTGCCGTTGGTCAACCGGGGGGTGAGGCCAGATGGCGACACGGAGGACGGGAGTCATGAAGGGTTGCGCTCGTCATTGCGGGCTGGTCGCGCTGCCGGCCCTCGTGGTCCTGATTGCGGTCGGCGCTGTGACTGCCGGAGAACCGGCCCTTGTCACGGTCCGGATCGATACGCCACTGGCTCCCCCTGCCTGGGCACTCCTGGAGCGCGAGCTGCTCCGCGCGCAGGCCCGAGCCTGCGCCGAATTCTTCGACCGATACTTCGACGAACGGGGCTACCTACGATGCGTCACGCGATGGGGCGGCGACGACGGGCCCGATGATGCGATCGAGAATGTCAACGACTGGCCCGTCCTGTACGCGCTGGGCGGCGACGAATCGATACACGTCGGGTTCAAGAAGGCCTGGGAAGGGCACCTGCGCCAGTACACCGAGGCGCGGACGACCCAGGTGCCGTTCGCGCGCGACGGGATGTACTACAAGGAGTTCCCCGTGATGTTCGACTGGCTGCACCACGGCGAGGGACTCTCGGTCTTCAATCTCGAAGGGCTCTGCGACCCCCGTGACGATCGGTTCCGGGGACGCGTCACGCGGTATGCCGGCTTTTACCTCGGCGACGACCCCGGTGCGCCGAACTATGATCCGGCGCACAAGATCATCCGCAGCCTGTTCAACGGCAGCCGAGGCCCGCTGCTCCGCAAGGCGACCGCTCTGGACTGGGCGGGGGACCCGATCGAGGTCGCCAACCGCTTCCGCCCCGGACACGGCGAACAGAGCTACGAGCAGATGCTCGAACATTTCAAGGACTATAACGACATCGTCGGCGACAGCCCGATGAACCTCAGTGCGACGACGTTGGCCCTGAATGCCTTCATGCTCACGCATGAGCCGCGTTACAAGCAGTGGATCATCGAGTACGTCGACGCCTGGCGCGAGCGGATGAAGGCCAACGGCGGGATTATCCCGAGTAATATCGGCCTGGACGGCACGATCGGCGGTGCCTGCGGCGGGAAGTGGTACGGCGGCGTCTACGGATGGGGATTCACAGTCATGAATCCGCAGACGAAGCGCCCGGTGCATCGCAACGATCACTTCCTCGCGCTCAATGGATTCGGCAACGCGTTCCTCCTGACCGGCGACGATCGCTACCTCGATGCCTGGCGCCGGCAGATCGAGGCCGTCAACGGGCACGCCCGCGTCGAGGGCGGGAGGACACTCTATCCGCACATGCACGGCGACGAGGGTTGGTACGACTATCGCCCGGCTCCCTACGAGCACGGAGTTCTCGAACTGTACTACTGGTCGATGCGCGAGGACGACCGCCTGCGCGTGCCCGCATCGGGCTGGCTGGCGTTCCTGGAGGGGCATAATCCCGGCTTTCCCGAGGCGGCGCTCCGCGGCGATTTCGAGACGATCCGGCAGAAAGCGGCGGCCATGCACCTGGACCGGTCGACGCCCGACTCCCGGCTGGCCGATGATCCCATGGCCTTCAATCCGGCGACCGTCGGCAACCTGGTGCGGCTGATGCTGGGCGGACTGCCCCCCAAGCATCAGGGTGAGGTCCTCCAGGCCCGGGTCCGTTACTTCGACCCGGCCCGGGTCCGCCCCGGGCTCCCCGATGACGTGGCCGCGCTGGTCGACTCGCTCAAGTCCGATTCGACTTCGATCGTTCTGCTGAACCTCGATCCGTCGGAACCGCGGACCCTGATCGTTCAGGGAGGCGGCTACGGCGAGCACGTTTGCGATCAAGTCGCGACAGAGGGGCGGACGATCCCCGTGCACGCGACATCGTTCCGGGTGAGGCTGGCCCCGGGCGCCGGGGGCCGACTGACGATCGCGATGAGGCGTTATGCGGCCACGCCGAGGCTCGCAAGGCCATTCGGAGAGGATTGACATTCACGCTAACATCGCTCGCCTCAAGGTGACGGATCCAATCAGGCTCGGCCGGAATCCGCCCAGTTCCGTGATCCAACGAATCCGCGCGGATTCGTCGTTCAAATGGGAAGTTCTTGCATTCTCAAGAGGACAATCGTATCCTGGAAACCGCCTTGAATTGCAGCTAAACATCGGGCAGATACTGCGAATAGGCGGGAAACCGACCACTCAAATATGGTGTTCGGGCAAGGTTTCGGTGAAGTCCTCGTGGCATCGGAGAAGTCACGGGGTCAACATCGGCGAGCGATCATGACCGGGGTCGGTTTAGGCCGTCCCGGGATTCATGGCAGCTCCTAAAGTGGCCGAACCCGGACTCTTGGCGTGTCTGCTGCTCGGACGGCCATGGCTCGTGAGGATCGGCGTTCGCGGGAGGGGAAGGTTTTGACGAGCCGACTTGCGACCGGATCCTGCTGACTCTCCGGGGATCGCCGGGATCGTATGAGTGGTCCTCGAATCGTCATCTGGATAGACTTTTCATGCAGGAATACATACGAGCTCTCAGTACGAAGCTATATGCCGAAAAGAGTTTCGTTCATAAGTGGCGGCAGACTCGGATGCTTGAGATGCTCAAGCGACTCCGGCTACCCTCCAAGGCCCGAATCATCGACCTCGGCGGATCCGAGTTCGTCTGGAAACTCGTGGACCATGATTATCATGTGACGCTCGTTAACCTGCCGGGTTTTAACCCCGCTCCAAGCGACCCGGACCGTTTCACGACCGTCTCCGCCGATGCATGTCACTTGCGCGATCTGTTCGACGACATGTCATACGACGCGGTTTATAGCAATTCGACGATCGAGCATGTCGGCGACGAATCCCGGCAGTCCCTGTTCGCGGAGGAGGTCCGCCGACTGGCGCCAGCCTACTGGGTGCAGACTCCCAGTACTCGCTTCCCGCTCGAAATACACACGGGAGTCCCCTTTTACTGGTCGCTCCCGGAGAAAATGCGGCAACGCATGCTGCAGCGGTGGCATCGGAGGATGCCGGCCTGGACCGAGATGATCATGGAAACACGAGTGCTTTCTCGGAAGCGAATGGAGTCGCTCTTTCCTGACGCGGAAGTCTATATTGAGCGGAAGCTCGGGCTCGAGAAATCTTACTCGTTCTACCGCCCTCATCCCGGCCTCGAAGGCCGCTCTCAAGGGGAGAACGGCGAGTTCTGCACCAAGAACGACCGTCCGCAATACCGCTAGGGCGGACGACTCTCGGGTATCGTCGATCAATGTTGGTGGGCTTGCTGGAACCGGTTCGCTGGCGATCCCGAGTTCGTGGGCGAGGCTTCGATGAGTGTCCGGGCCTCGCTTCGAAGGTTGCAGGAGACTCGGCGTGATCGCCATCCGCACTACATGCCGCCCAGCCCGATCGCCGCGATCGCCGCATCGTCCGGGTGCTGCCTGACTCGGTAGCGCGCCGGGTAATGATCGGTCGGCTCCATCAAGTCGCTGGCGACCTCCACAACACGACGCCAGTCACCGAGGGCGACCGGGCCCTCGTGTCCGTGCTTCATGAACACCACCTTCTGCGTCACCGGCAACAAGGAATCCACGCCTTCGCCCCAGACGCAGTAACTCACGATGTCGCCGTCCGGCTTGCGGACCGCCGAGAAGCTGGCGACGAAGCTGCCGAACTCCGAATCGAAGTCCGACTCGGGCCGATTATGGATCGCGTCCAGGTGCTCCTTCTGGATGGAGTAGAGCGGGCCGAGCCAGTTCGTTGCGATCTGCCGGAACCGTCGATGCAACGGGTGGTCAGCGGCCGGCATCCAGTCTTCCCAGGCGTCGTCTTCGAGGATGAGCGGGATGGCGCTGAGCGGGTATGGCTCCTCCAGCGCCTTCTCCGCCAGGCCGGCCATGATCGTCAGGCCCAGCTCGTCCTCCGAGCCGGTGATCAGGAGCGAGTTCCGGTTGGGGACCATCGCCACGGTCCTGCCGGCGACTTCCAGGTCGCGAATCCGGTCGATCAGCGTCAGCCGGGAGGCATCGTAGGTGTCGCCGGAGGTGAAGGCGTAGAGGTTCTCGCCGATCTGGGCGTAGCCGAGCGTGGACTCGGCCAGGTTCTGGCGTGCGACCTCCATGGCCTCGTAGAGAGTGACGTCCCAGCCCGACAGGTTTTCGGCATTGATCGTCTGCACGGATTGCGGCCAGTCGTAGGCGAGGGACGCCAGCAGATGCTCACCGATCGGTTCGAGCGGGATGTCGGGCATCCCGCGCTCGCTGTCGAGCAGATTGCGAAGGCGCATCTGCTCGAATGACGCTCGCGACCAGAGCCTCGGCCTCAGATCGGGCCGCGCCACGTCGAACTCGTCCGGGAGCCCCTTCTCGGGCGTGAGCAGCCCCTGGACCAGCGATCGCAGATGCTCGGCTCGGTGGGCTCGCGACTGCTCGCGATATGCACGGTACAGGTTATTGAGGTTGAATGTCCCGGCCAGTTTCCCGTCGCGCAGCCTGAGGATTCGGTTCTCCGCCGCGTCGAAGCGCAATTCGTCGGTCACGCCGGCCTTGCGGATGGCCTGCATCAACTTGGTCGCGAATCGCGCGAACCTGATCTTGCCCAAGACCCTGTCCAGGTATCTCACGCCAGTCCCGGCGCGCGGCCGGCTCCCTCGATGTCGAGTAAGGCGAGGCGCTTCTCGCAAGCGCGGACGCATCGTGGCCGCGGCCACAGCGTCTCAGGATACCCGACCGCCACCGCACGGCGATATCCTGGCGCGCCCTTCCAGGCCCGCGAAGGCTCGCGAGAGCGTCGGATTCGATCCCGGGGGCGTCGCGCCGATCAGACGAGGCGTCTCCGCCGGCCCAGCATCAAGCCGGCCCAGGACAGGGTCAGCACCGCGATCCCGGTGCCGGCCACTTGCAAATAGGTATTGAAGAGCGACTTCTGGGTCTCGATGGTGTTATCTTCCAGCGGGCAGACGACCTCCAGGACGCCCCGGATGTCGCCGACGTTCCAGTCCGCCTTCCGGAGGTCGTCCAGCTCATAGAGCTTGGGATCGTTGTGACATTTCAGGCAGCGCTCCTCCATGATGAGCGGCGTGGCGTATCGGAGGACCCGTGCGCCGGCGCGCGTCTTCTCGATCCGGTTGAAGGGGAGAGACTTGTTCGCCGCATCGCGATAGAAGGCCAGGGCGTCCTTGCCGAATTGAGTTTTCGGGGGACTATCGGGCCGGCGACGGAACGGGTGCTCGCTGTAGAGCCTCAGTTGCATGAAGCTCTGGTCCAGCCCCTGGTGTTCGTGATCGTCGCTCTCGGCGAGGCTCTGCATCCGCTGGCCCAGCTCGATGGTGAACCTGGCCGGGATGGGGATCGAGCCTTCCAGCTCGGGGTATTTGTGGGTCACCACGACGCCCGCGGTCTTGGCCCTGGAGGCCACCTCGGTATACAGGGAGTTGACGACCTTGATCAGCTCGGTCTGCTGGGCTGCGCTGTCCTTCGTGGTCGAGACCACCATCTCATCGGCGAGACGGTGGAGGCTCCACTGCCCGAAGAGGAGGACCGCGGAGATGGTCAGCAGCAGCGTGGAGGGGACCGGGTTCTTGAGCGCCCACTTCCAGAGCTTCTCGGCAGGCCCCGGCGGTCGAGCCCGGACCGGCTCGCCTTCGAGGAAGGCACCCAGGTCTTCGGCGAGTAATCCGGCGGTGGGATAGCGCTGGCGAGGGTCCTTCTCCAGGCAACGCCGACAGATCGCCTCCAGGTCGCGGGGCAACTCGGGCCTGAGCTGGCGGGGCGGGACCGGGGGACTGGTGAGGACCTGCCTCAAGACCTCGACGGCCGACGACGCGATGAACGGCGGGCGCCCCGTCAGCATTTCGTAGAGGATCACGCCCAGCGAGTAGATGTCGGCGGCCGGCCCGACCTCCTCGGGCTGCCCCTTGGCCTGCTCCGGAGCCATGTAAAGGGGCGTGCCGACGACGTTGCCATATCGGCCCGGGGCCCCGTCGTCATCGATCCGCTTGGCGACGCCGAAATCGCTGACCTTGGGCACGCCGTAGGCCTCGTTGGCCTCGATCGCGGCCAGCGACGCGACGTGCCAGTTCTCGGTCGGCGGCGTCGGCTGGAGGAGGATGTTGGCCGGCTTGAGGTCTCGGTGGACGATGCCGCGCTGGTGCGCCGCGTGGATGGCCCGGGCGATTTGCTGGACCAGTTGCACGGCCGCCCGGATCGGCTGGGGATGGCCATCGAGCCGGTTCCTCAGGGTCCCACCCGTCACGAATTCGAGGGCCAGGAAGGGCGAACCGTCCTGCTCGCCAACCTCGAAGATCTGCACGATGTTCGGATGATGCAGGCGGGCGACCGCCTCGGCCTCGGCCTGGAACCGCACGAGGTCTTGCGCGTCGCCCTGCGGCTGGATGGAGACCATCTTCAGGGCGACGATCCGCTTCAGCTTCTCGTGCTTCGCCTTGTAGACCACCCCCATCCCGCCCCGGCCGAGCTCGCTCAGGAGGACGTAGCCGGCGACGATCGGCAACCCCGCGGCCTGGACTCCGGCAGGGGTCGTGCGGGGGGTGGGCGGAGACGGAGGGGTCGATGCGCCGGAAGAGGGTCGTTCCGGCACGGCGAACGTGCTGTCCCAGCCTCGATCGCGTCCGCGAGCCGGATCGGGGAGGGTCGATGGCTCGATAGGCCCGGTTCCTCCCCGTCGGCCCGGCGCGGGCGAGGTCGACGGAGCCGGCTCGCGATCGTGATGCGTGTCCGGGGCCGGTGCGGCCGGGGCCGGTTCAGACGACTCGGCTCGCTCCGTCACCGATGGCGAGGGGGCCTTTCCCCCCACGGGTTCCACGAGCGTTTGCACCCCGCATCGGGGGCAACGGACGACCGTCGTCCCGATCCTGAGCGGCTTCGTCGATTTGATCGCCTTGGAGCACCCGCTGCACACGAACTGGGTGACGAACGTGTCGAGGAACTGGCGGAGTGCGTCGGCCAGCAGCCCGGCGTCGGCGAGGCGGCGACCGGAGTCCGGATCGAGGCAAGCCAGGCAGATCGCCTCGAGGTCCTTCGGCACCTTCGGATTCCGAGCACTCGGCGCGGCGGCCTCCCGATCGATCGACTCCGCATCCCGGAGAGACTGGCCGGTAAGCAGCTCGAACAGGATCGACCCGAGACCCAGGACGTCCGTCGCGACCATCGAGTCGGAGTCTTTCCCCGCTCCCGATGCGTCGGCGATGCCGAATCCGGTCATTTTGGGGATCAGTTCGCGACCATTCTCCTCGCAGAGATGGCCCAGCTCGGGGTCCACGAATCGGGGGGGGACCGAGGGCGCGAGCAGCACCCGAGCGGCGGTCAAGTCCCCGTGGCGGAGGCCCATCCGGTGCGCCTCGTGGACGGCCCGGGCGAGCGTCTCGACGACCTCGGCGGCGGTCAGGACCGGAAGCGGCCCGCCCTTGAGATATTCCGTGAGATTCTCGCCTTTCACCAGCTCGGAGGCCACGAACCAGGCCCCGTCGTGGTGACCGGTCGCGAGGATGGAGACGATGTTGGGATGATGCAGTCGGGTCGCTCCGGCATCGACGTGGACGTGGACGTTGCGATGGGCCGCGTTGGCCCCATCCGGCCCCGATTCGATCACCTCCAGGGCGACGCGACGATCCCTCGACACGTCGCGGGCCTCGTAGACCAGACCGGCCCGACCGGATCCCAGTAGCCCGAGGATCGCGTATCCCGGGATCGCGGGGACCGTCGCATTCGCCGAATTCGGGGCCGATCGGTCGCGGGACGAGGGCTCCGATTGGCCATCTCCCCGGGCTCCTCCGCTCGGTCGATCGACGGGCAGGGCGTCGCCGCCGCAGATGGGACATCGCAGCCTGCCGCCGTCGGACCGGTCCGCGGGGTGGTCATCGATCCGCCAGTGGTGGCCTTGCGGACAAACGAATTCAGGGTGAATCCTGACCGTCATCGCCGAAGTCCTTCCTCGATCTCATTATCGACTACGCCGGCAAGTCAGGACCTCAATCAGGTCGGG
>JBKQHM010000372.1:0-2511 GCA_052148775.1 Isosphaeraceae bacterium
CCGCCGCGGGCACCGACGCTTACAACGTCTACCACGCCGAAGGCCAATCGGGCACGCTGCTGGACGCGGACGTCAACGGCGACGGGGCGGTCAACACCAAGGACCTGACCGAGACGGTGGCGGCCGACAACCACACGGTCGGCGCGACGGAACCGCAGGTCTTCCCGCAGTTCCAGTTGTTCGCCGGTCCGTCGGCGATGGCGGGTCAAGCCGTCGCGGTCACGCAAGGTCAGGTGCAATCCTTGCTGCCGGCGGCGATCGCCGCATGGCAGGCGGCGGGTCTGGACGCGGCCGACGTTCGCGAGCTCGAAGGCGTGTCGGTCACGGTCGGGAACCTGGGCACGAGCATCCTGGGCCTGGAGGCCGCGAATGTCATCACGATCAACCAGACCGCGGCGGGCTACAACTGGTCCGCGAACGCGACCGCCGGATCGAGCCCGGCGGCGGATGACGTCGATCTGCTGACGGTGCTGGAGCACGAGCTGGGCCACGTGCTCGGCTTGCCGGACAACGATCAGGCCAGCGACCTGATGGATATCGGGCTGGGACTGGGCGTGAGTCGGGCTCCCACGGCGGCAGACGTGGCGGCGATCCCCGGGGCGCCGAGCATCGCGGTCCCGCCCAGCGGGTCGCATCTGGCCCAGATCAGCGGGCCGGTCTCCGGTTCCATGGTGGATGCGGCCCTGGAATCGATCACCGGCAACAGCGTTGCCCCGTATCCGATCGAAAAGTCCGGCGCCCCGAGCGTAACGATGGGCCCGGTTCCCGGCCCGAGTTCGGTGACGCGGAAGCGGGATCAGACGCCCCACCCATCCGGTCCGTATCCGCACCGCACGGCCACAACGCTGTCCTCCCGCAAGGGACGTGGGATGGGTCGATCAGCAGCCGTCGATGCCGGGACTTCAAGGCGGATACGGGGCGACTCGGAATGATCGTCAGCACCGGCGCAAGGGCCAGGTGGATAAATAACAAGCACAGGAATGGTCCCCGACCGCGCCAGCCTCGCCGGAACCCTCGCGATCCCTCCGTTCGCCCCGACGCCAGTGTTCCCGAGGGCTAAGAAAAGGGAAGGCCGGCCCCGGCCTGAGCCGGGACCAGCCCTCCGGTCACGCGGCGATCAGATCACGGTCGGAAGAAACGATGTCTCCTCAGCGAGTAGCCCATGAACGCGGCCGCCGCGACTCCGCCGAGGATCGCCCCGGCGAGCCCGGACTCGCTCAGGCCGATGAACGCATAGGTCAGCCCGATCGCCAGGACGAAACCCCCGCTCATCCGGTTGAAAAAGTTCCGGCGATCGCGGCCGCGGATCTCCGGGATGATCAGGTCATAGAGGTGCCGCAGGCCGAAGTCCTGGAATCCTCTGGGCCTGATCGGAAGGCTCCCGCCGCGGTAACGATGTGGTGGCCGGCGGCCGGGTCGCTTGCGGCGACGATTGGGATAGGGGCGGCTCATCACACCTCCTCGCCGGCCGGCGGGATCGCCAGGGCCTCGCGCTCCAGCGCCGTCGGTTCGTCGCCGAGCAGTTTCCCGATCCGGGTCCAGAGCTCGCGCACCTGCGCCGGCGAGGTCGCCAGCCAGACGACATCGAGCAGGTTCTCCTTCTGGGCCCGCAGCTCCAGGACCCGGCGGCCGAGCTCGTGCTCGGCCAGGAGCTCCTCCTCGTGGACGACCTGCCGCTTGCCGATCGCCGTGCCGACCTCGGGGTCGAGCGATCCGTAGTAGCGGGCCTCGACGTCCTCGACGGCAACTCCCCGGATGCGGGCGAGCATGGCACGCCGGGCCTGTCGCTCGCGCTTATCGAGCGCATCTTTCTGCTCGACGATCTGGTCGAGTTCGGCCTGGAAGTCCGCCAGGCCGAGGGACGCCAGCGCTTGGCCTCGGGCCTCGCGCCGGATCCGGTCCATCAGGCCGGGGTCCCCGGCCGTGATCGCCTCGATCCGGCGATCGATCCTGGCCTGGATGCGATCTCGCCAGTGAGACTTCTCTGCCACGGTCAGATTGGCCATGCGGTGATCCCTCCTCGGGTGATGTTCTTGTTGCGACGGCGCGTGGACTTTAGACCAGGGCCGCTCAGATCGAGGCGGCCGTCTTGAGCATGTCGATCAGCTCGGACGCCTGCCTGAGCGACAGATCCTCGGGCCGCTGGACGCCCAGGTCGCGGAGCAGCCCGTCGAGGTCGGCGTGCTGCCGGCCGGCGATCGAGCGGATCGCTCGCACCTGGTTCTCCGTGGCCGGCTTGCGCGGGCGGGATCGCCCGGCGGGCTGATGCTCGGCGTGGCCATTCGATGTGTGGCCATTCGACGAATGGCGGATCGGCGAGGCTGGCGAGTCGTGCGGTGTCGCGACCGGCGCATGCAGGCGGGCCAGCTCGTCGTGGACGGCCTGGTGGACCGCCACATAGGCGTCGCGGACCCGGGCGTGGAAGCCGTCCAGATCGCGCTCCAGCAGACCGGTATCGATCTCCAGCTCGAGGTTGCACGAGGCGCCGACCGAGCCGTAATCCGGCTGGCC
>JBKQHM010000373.1:0-37333 GCA_052148775.1 Isosphaeraceae bacterium
GTCGCGCTTCAGCCGGAATCCGGAGACTATCGGACTATCCTGGCCGAGGCTCATTACCGCGCCCACGATTGGCAGGCCGCCCGTAAGGCTTTGCAGGAAGCGACCTCATCAGATCCACGGAACGGCAAGGCTTGGTTCCTTCTGGCCATGACCGAGTGGCAGCGTGGTGATCAGGCCCGAGCCCGCGAATGCTATGTTCAGGCCCTTCGTCTGATAAACCAGGACCGAGTTGCCAATCAACTTGACGAAGCCGACGATCTGGTGCACCTTGTCGAGTTCCAGTTGATGAACCAGCGCCCATCTCACGACCAACAACTTCGAAAACTCAACGCCGAGGCTGCGGCCCTGTTGGGCGTGTCCGATCGCCCGACACCAACCGACAAGAAGGAGGCGAACACCGCGCCATCATCGAAGCCGTGAACGCCGGGCTCATCGCCGAGCCCGGCCCGAGAAAACTTGAGCCGGCACCGTTTCTTGAAGGTGCGAGGTCGACGGCAGTTCGTGCGATGTACCGGGTTCTTGAGCGAAGGCCCCCGACGGTCCCGGTGCTCGGTTTGCGCGCCCAGCTCGACATTTTTCCCATTTCATTCTTGATCTGCTCCCTCAACCTAGGAGAAACCCCCATGCGCCGGCAATCTGCCCGCTCGCCACAGACCTCATTCCGCTCGACCATCACCCCCGTGCCCCGGCGCGTGCCTCGTCGAGGTTTCCGGCCGGCGGTGGAACAGATGGAGGTGCGTGCCTTGCTGGCCGCGTTCACCGTCACCACGACGGTTGACAACGGCGACAATTCCAACCCGACGCCGGGCTCGATCCGGCAGGCGATCCTGTATGCCAACAGCCAGCCCAGCGGTGACACGACGACGATCACGTTCGACCTTCCCCTCAATGATCCGAACCACGTGTATTACGCCGACGATGGGATCGCGGGGAGTGTCACCCTGGCCGACATCACCCCTACCACCGTCGACGACAGTCAGATCAGCAACATGGACCCGGACTGGAGCCATAGTTGGTGGGTGATTCAGCCGCCGGACGATCTGCCGGTAATCACCAATCCCGTGGTGATCGACGGCTACAGCCAGCCCGGGGCGCAGATGAACAACCTTGCCAACGGCGACGACGCCATCCTCCGCGTAGTGCTGGACGGATCGATGGACCCCGCATCCCTCTACTGTTGTCCCTACTCCGGATTCGGCCTGAACCCCAGTACCGACGATAGTACGGTGAGCGGGCTGGTGATCGACAACTTCGGCTTCGCCGGCATCTTGAATTACAACCCGATGGAAAACAACGTGTTCTCCGGGAATTTCATCGGAACCGATGTGAGCGGCACTGTTGCAGAGCCCAATACTTATGGCATCGTGATCCAGTACTCGCAGGACAATCAGGTCGGTCTCAACCCGAACAGCCCAGCCGATTATTCAGAGCGCAACATTATCTCGGGCAACACTCAGGGCGGGGTCGCGATCCTCGATGGGGGATCGACGAACAACACCGTGGCCGGTAATTTCATCGGCGTCGGTCGAGACGACCGGCCGCTGGGCAACGGTGTGGCGGGAGTGGGGCTCGACTCTGGCGCTCAGAACAACACCGTCGGCGGCACAACCGCCGGCGCCGCCAATGTCATCGCCGACAATACAGGTCCCGGCGTCTGGATTTTCGACAGTGGCACTACGGGCAACCGCGTGGTCGGAAACTCGATCTATGGCAATAGCGCCCTGGGTATCGATCTGGGCGGGGGTTACGACCTGTACAACCACCAGCCCAATCCCGGCCCCGATGGAGTGACGCTCAACAACTCCCACGCCGGCCAACCCGGGCCGAACAACTGGCAGAACTTTCCGGTGCTTTCGGCGGCGTTCGGCGGCTCCGCGACCAGCGTCCTCGGAACGCTCAACAGCACGCCCAACACCACCTTCACTATCGACTTCTACGCCAATGCCGCGCCCGACCCCTCGGAATATGGCCAGGGCCAGACCTGGCTCGGCTCGGCGAGCGTAACCACGGATTCGACCGGCAATGTCAGCTTCGACGATTCCAACCTCGCGGCGACGAGCCCCGGCGAGTGGATCAGCGCCACCGCCACTGACCCGGGTGGCGACACCTCCGAGTTCTGCCAGGACGTCGTTGTCAACCCGGTGACCGCATCCAACCTCCAGGCGGCCCTGAATAACGCACAGCAGGGGGGAGGGAGCGGCTCGGTCACGCTCCAGACAACTTCGAACAGCGACGTCACCACGGCCGTACAGGCCATCAATGGCGTCAGTAATCCTAACCCCGGTAATCCCGAGACCATCACCCTGGACCTCGACGGCGGGACCTATACCACCGATACCCAGGTCGATACCCAGCCCGGGGTGACCCTCGTCATCACCAACGGCACACTCGTCGGCGGTTCGCCTGCGCTAGTCGTCGACTCTGGCACCGTCGTCCTCGAGGGCGTGACAGCCCTCAATGCGACCGCTGCCCCGACCATCCTGGTCAACGGCGGCAGCCTCATCGTCCGGAACAGCACGATCCAGGAATCGAGCGGCTATGCCGAGGCCGCCATCTCGATCACCGGCGGCACCGTCGACCTGGGCACTGCCTCCGACCCCGGTGGCAACACGATCAATGTCAACGGTGCCGGCGAGCTGGTCCACAATACGACCTCCAGCACGGTCCCGGCCGTGGGCGACACCTTCTCGGTCAACGGCGTCGCTCTCACTTCGCCGTGGCTCAGTTTCACGAGCCTCGCCAGCATTGCCAACCCGTCGGTTTTTGGCCAGTCTATCACATTCACGGCGAGCGTGCGTCCCAACCCACCGGGTTCCACGACGCCCACGGGATCGGTCACATTCGTCGACACGACCACCGGAATGACACTGGGGACCGCGAGCCTGAGTCAGGGCACCGCGAGTTTCACCACCGCGGCGCTGGCGACCGGCAATCACACCATCGCGGCTGAGTACGGGGGCGATCCCAATTACATGTTCAGCTTGGACAACGTGATAGAGACAGTCCATCAAGTTGTGACGATGACTTCAGTGACCGCTTCGACCGGCACGCTGGTGTACGGCCAAGCCGTGACCTTCACAGCCACGGTGTCGGCGCTTTCACCCTCCGGCGCCACACCGACCGGCGGGACGGTGACGTTCTACGACGGGTCCACGGTGCTGGGGTACTCGTCACTGAGCGGAGGCATCGCCACCCTGACAACCACCTCGTTGGGCCTGGGAGTGCAGACGATCTCGGCGGTTTACAGCGGCGACGGGGAGACATTCGCTGGCAGCAGCTCCGGGACGATCGCGACCATCGCCGGCGGCCCGACACCCGGCTATTCCGGAGACAATGGCCCGGCCACCGCGGCGGAGCTCGATCATCCGAACGGCGTGGCCGTGGACGCCGCCGGAGACGTGTTCATCGCCGATTCGGGCAACAACGTCGTTCGCGAGATCAAGCCCGACGGCACGATCATCACCGTTGCGGGCAACGGAACGGCCAGCTACTCGGGTGACGGCGAACCGGCCACGGAGGCTGAGTTGAACGATCCCACGGGTCTGGCTGTGGACGCGCAGGGAAACCTCTACATCGCCGATACGGGCAACAGTGTCATTCGCGAGGTGGACGCCACGACCGGCGACATCAGCACTGTGGCAGGCCCCTCTGGGCTGGCGTTTCCGACCGGCGTGGCCGTGGAGTCGGTCGCCGGCCAGCGCTACCTGTTGATCGCCGACTTATTGCTCGGGGTCTTCGAAGTCTCCCCGAGTGGTACCATGACCGCGGTCCCGGAAGGGTCCGCCGCAGGCGACATCACGCCCGGCGTGGCGTTCGATTCCCAGGGCGATCTGTTCATCAGCAACGACGACTACGACTACGTTGTCGAAGTGACGCCCGGCCCGGACGGACTCCCCTCGGACGGCACGGCGATCACCCTCCCCACAACATCTGCGGGAGGCGTGGCGGCGGCTGTCGCCGGCGGCTTGTTCATCGGCAACTCGAATAGCGTCCAGTTCGTGACGCCCGGGCCGGACGGTCTCTATTCGGACGCTAACGTCGAAACAGTCGCCGGCACCGGCCCACAAGGCTACGCCGCCACAGGTGGTCCCGCCGCCGCCGCCGAGCTCGACCTGTATTCGGCGGACATGTGGCCGCACGGCGCGTTGTCCGACCTCGCGACGGACAGCTCGGGCGACCTCTTCATCGCCGACACCAATAATAACGTCGTCGAACGGGTCGAGCCCAACGCCATCGTCACGATCCTCCCCGCCACCGTTCCGACGGCCCCCGCCACTGTGACGAACGTCTCCGCTTCGACGGCGCAAATCGCCATGAATGATGGTCAGGACGTCACTTTCACCGCAACCGTGACGCCGCAAGGTTCCGGGGGCGGGACGCCCACCGGCACGGTCCAGTTCGTGGTCGACGGGTCCGAGATGGGCGGGCCGCTGACGCTGGACAGCACGGGCACCGCGAGCCTGACGATCAACCCGCTCTCGCTCGGGCTCGGCAATCACGCGGTCTCGGCGATCTACACGAGCAACTCGCTGAGCTTCGCCGGCAGCACGGGCACATTCGTGGGCGGGGAAACGGTCTACAGCACGACGACGACCTCGGTGATCGCCTCTTCGAGCACGACCGTCGCCGGCCAGCTCGTGGAGCTCACCGCGACCGTGTCGCCCCAGGCGGTCGGCGGCATCGCTCCCACCGGCACGATCCAGTTCGTGATCGACGGCAGCGACTATGGCGCGCCGGTGCCGATCGCCGGGGATCAGGCGTCGATCACGCTGAGCTCCCTGGCGCCGGGGCAACACCCGATCTCCGCCATCTTCACCAGCGACTCACTCGACTTGACCGGGAGCAGCAGCCCCCTCCAGGTGACCACCGTGGGGACGCTCGGCGATGGACCGTACCAGGCCAGCACGATGCCGGCTCTCGATGCGGTACTGTCCGGCCCCAACGGCGTGGTCGTGGACAGCTCGGGCGACCTCTTCATCGCCGACGAGGGCCACAACGTCGTCGATGAGGTGACCCCCGACGGCGTCATCTCCACCGTCGTGGGGACCGGGACGGCCGGCTACTCGGGCGACGGCGGCCCGGCCGCTAACGCTGAATTGAACTTTCCACAAGTCCTGGCGATGGACGCGAACGGTGACCTCTTCATTGCCGATGTCGGCAACAACGTCGTCCGCGAGGTGATCCCCGGGCCTGATGGCCTCAGCGACGGCACGATCATAACCGTTGCCGGCGATGGTACGGCTGGTTACTCGGGCAACGGTGTCCCGGCGACCTCGGCCATGCTCAACTATCCCAACGGCATCGCAGTGGACTCCCACGGCGACCTGTTCATCGCCGACTCGGGCAACAACGTGGTCCGCGAGGTGACGCCCGGACCGGACGGCCTCTCGGACGGCACCATCACCACCGTGGCTGGCAATGGGACGGCCGGCTACTGGGGCGACAGTGGCCCGGCGACTGCCGCCGAGCTGAATAACCCCAACGCTGTGGCGGTCAATGCGCAGGGCGACCTGTTCATCGCCGACTATGGCAACAGCGTAGTCCGCGAGGTCACTCCTGGTCCCGAGGGGCTCAGCGACGGGACGATCACCACGTTTGCCGGCGACGGTTCGTTCGGTGAGTACGGCGACTCGGGGGACGGCGGGCCGGCCACCTCCGCCGAGCTGGGCTTGCCCAACGGACTGGCGGTCGACGCGCAGGGTAATGTCTTCATCTCCGATGCAGCCAACGACGTGGTCCGGATGGTCGATCCGCAGGGCACGATCACCACCGTCGCCTCCGGGCTGAACTACCCCGCCGGGCTGGCCTTAGACGGCTCGGGCGACCTGTTCATCGCCGACCAGAACAACGGCCTCATCCGCGAGCTGAAGCCCGGGCCGGACGGGGAGCTCGCCGACGGCACCCTCTCCGTCGTCGCGGGGGGCGGTCCGGGGCTGAACAATGCAACCGGCGTCGCAGTCGACGCCCAGGGCGACGTGTTTGTCGCCGACCAGGTCGACGGCGTCGTCAACGAGGTCACACCCGCTGGAATCACCACCACGGTCGTCACAGGGCTGAATCAACCCAGCGGCCTGGCAATCGATGCGAGTGGTGATCTGTTCATAGCCGACACCGGCGATAACAAGGTGCTCGAGGTCATGCCTGGCCCGGACGGATTGCTATCCGACGGCTCCATCATCACGATCGCCGGTACTGGCTCCCCCGGTTATTCCGGCGATCAGGGACTGGCTATTGACGCCAGCCTGAATCTTCCCACCGGGCTTGCAGTGGATTCCCACGGCGACCTGTTCATTTCCGACTCGGGCAACAACGTGGTCCGTGAGGTGACCCCCGGGCCCGATGGCCTGTCCGATGGCACGATCATGACCATTGCCAGCGCCGTCCCACCGCTGAACCCATTAGGAAACGGGGGCTCTCTTATGGATCCGAGCGGACTGGCGGTGAACGCGCAGGGTGACTTGTTCATCGCTGACACGGGCAACGAGGTGGTCTGGGAGGAGGAGCCCGGGCCCGACGGCCTGCTCACCGATGGCACCATGGCCGTCGTCGCCGGCAATGGCCCATCATACGGCCTGCCTGGGCCTGACGTGTACGCTGGGCAGCCGGCAACCCAGGTTCCGCTGAGCGGCCCCAGTGGCCTGGCCGTGGATGCAAGAGGGGATCTGTTCATCGAAGATGTTGGTGAGGGCTGGGGGAGTCTGATCCAGGAGGTTTTTCCCAACGGCATCATCACCAGCCAGGGCTCCGTCGGAAGCCAGATCTCTTACCAATTCCCACCGTTCTGGATCAGCGACTACAACGGGAATCAGATCGAGCTACAAGGCCTGGCGATGGACGCTCAGGGGGCCCCGATTCTTGCGGAATACCCGAATGTCGGCCTTCTCAGCGGTCCCTTCTTGACCGTCCTCGCCAGTCCGGCCACCACGATCGCCACCACGACCGCCGTCATCAGCTCCGCCTCGACGTCCGTCGCCGGCCAGTCCGTGACCTTCACCGCGACGGTGGCGCCAGAAGGCTCGAGCGGCGGCACGCCCAGCGGGGTGGTCACCTTCATGGATGGGAACACCGCGCTCGCCACCGAATCGCTCAGCGGCGGAAGCGCCTCGTTCACGACCTCGGCGCTCGCGGTCGGCTCTCACACGATCACGGCCGTTTACAGCGGCGACGCGGACTTCGTGACCAGCACCTCGTGCGCACTGACCCAGCAAGTCGACGACCTCAACACGGGCCTCCAGAATGCGGTTGCGGCGGCTCAGAGCACGGGCGGCACGGTCGTCCTCGCGGCGACGACGACGGCTGCGCTCGCCAGTTCTCTCGAGACGATCGCGAGCCTGCCGCCCTCGTCGGCGGGCCTCATCACGGTGGACCTCGGCGACACGACGGTCTACCAGCAACAGGACAGTTCGGGGAACGTCATCCCGATCGCGGCGTCGGCCCCGGAGTGCGTGACCCTCACGATCGTTTGTCCCAGCGGCAGCGCGACCGTGTACGACCTCCAGCCCTCCGGGGGCAACGTGGATGTCCAGGGCGTGCCGGGTCAGGGGAGCATCACGATCGTCGGGAACTCGCCCGCGCTGACCGTTCAGGGAGGGAATGTCACCATCGGACCGGGCGTCACCCTCGTTACGGAAACGGACAGCCCGACCATCCTCGTCACCGGAGGCTCCTTGACCCTCCGCGGCGCAGTGGTCCAGGAATCGGACACTTACAACCAGGCGGCCATCGAGATCACCGGTGGCAGCGTTGACCTGGGCACCGCCGCCAGCCCTGGTGGCAACACCTTCAACGTCAACGGCACGGGCGAGTTCATCCAGGACACTACGTCCAGCCCCGTGCCGGACATCGGCAACACGCTGGAGCTCAACGGAGCACTGCTCTCGGCGTCTTTCCTCAGCCTGACAACCCTCGGCAGCTCGGCGGCTTCCTCGGCCCTTGGCCAGCCGGTGACGTTCACCGCAACCGTCGTGGCCGTCGATCCCACCGATGGAACGCCCACGGGGATGGTCGATTTCGTCGACACGACCACCGGCACCGACCTCGGAACGGCCACAGTCACAAAGGGTGTGGCCACGCTCACAACCTCGGCGTTGGCCGCGGATAGCCACGCGATCACCGCCGATTATGAGGGCGACAACGATTTCGCCTTCAGCCTCGGTGCCTTGACTCAGACGGTCAACCAGGCCACAACTTCAACGACCACGACGACTGTCACCTCCGCGGCCAGCCCATCGATCTATGGCCAGGGCGTGACGTTCACGGCCACGGTGACGCCCACCACGATGGGCTCGGGCACGCCCGCGGGCACGGTTCAATTCGAGATCGATGGGGCCGATTTCGGCTCACCCGTCGAGCTTGTTAACGGCTCCGCCATCAGCGGAGCGATCGAGACCCTCGGCGCGGGCACCCACGGGATCACGGCGGTCTATTCCGGCAACGCCAACTTCCTGACGAGCACCGCGGCCGACCTGACACAGGTCGTGAATCCCGCCCCTTTGACGGTCACCGCCAATGCGGCGACCAAGGTCTACGGCCAGTCCAACCCGACCTTCTCCGCCAGTTACAGCGGCTTCGTTCTAGGGCAGGGCCCGAGCGTCCTGGGCGGCACGCTGATTTTCACCACGTCCGCCACAGCGGCCAGCCACGTCCAGGCTGGTGGCTACCCGATCACCCCCAGCGGCTTGACCTCGATCGATTACGCGATCGCTTTCGCCAGCGGCACCCTGACCATCACCCTGGCGCCGCTGACGATCTCTGCCAACAACGCGAGCAAGGTCTACGGCGCGCCGTTGCCGGCCTTCACCGCCTCGTATTCCGGGCTGGTCAACGGCGATACGCCAGGCAGTCTGACCACGCCGCCAAGCCTGAGCACCACCGCCACCGCTGCCAGCCACGTGTCGGGCAGCCCCTACCTGATCACTGCCAGTGGGGCCGTCGACCTCGACTACACGATCAGCTACGCGGTCGGCACGCTGACGGTAACCCCAGCCGCGCTAACGATCACCGCCGTCAACAAGACCAAGGTCTATGGCGCCGCTATGCCGGCGCTCACCGTGTCGTACACGGGCTTCGTCAACGGCGACACCAGTGCCAGCCTGACCACCCAGCCGGCCCTGGCAACGAACGCGACGGCCGGCAGCCACGTGGCGGGCAACCCATACAGCATCACCGCCAGCGGGGCGGCGGACAGCAACTATGCCATCACCTATGTGCCCGGCACCTTGACCATCACCCCGGCCTCCCTGACGATCACGGCGAACAACCAGGCCAAGGTCTATGGCCAGGCCAACCCGGCGCTGACGGTCAGCTATGCGGGCTTCGTCAACAGCGATACCTCGGCCAGTCTCACCACTCCGCCGGCCGTCACCACGACGGCCACGACCCTCAGCTCCGTGGGCATTTATCCGATCTCTGCCAGCGGCGCCATCGACCCGGACTACACCATCAACTACGTGGCCGGCACGCTAACGATCAACCTCGACGCGAGCACGGTCACCGCGTCGGCTACGGGCGGCCCGTTCGGCCAGGCCGTCACGTTCAGTGCGACCGTCACCGCAAATGCACCGGGCTCCGGCACGCCCACCGGCAGCGTCGATTTCCTCGATACGACGACCGGCGATGACCTGGGCAGCGTGACGCTCTCCGGCGGCAAGGCCTCGTTGAGCACCGCCAGCCTGCCGGTGGGCTCCAACTCGATCGAGGTCACCTATTCCGGGTCCGGCAACTTCCTCGCGAGCAGCGCCAGCACCGGCACGATCACGATCAACCAGTCGATCATCGTGCTCGACCCCTCGGCCGGCGGGGCGCTGAGCCTCTCCGGCAGCGCCAGCATCAACATCGCGGGCGGCGTCTACGTGGATTCCAGCTCCTCGAGTGCCCTCTCGGCCGGCGGCAACGCGTCGGTGAAAGCCTCCGTCATCGATGTGCATGGCGGCGTCCAGAAGAGCGGCAACGCGAGCTTCAGTCCCGCGCCGAGCACGGGAGCGACGACGGTTGCCGACCCACTCGCGTCGCTGGCATCGCCGAGCGCGTCCGGTCCGATCGGTTCCGAGAGCCTGAGCGGCAATTCGTCCGCGACGATCAATCCGGGCATCTACAGCCAGATCACCGTCTCGGGCAACGCCAAGCTCACCATGAATCCCGGCATCTACATCATCGAGGGCGGCGGCTTCTCGGTCTCGGGCAACGGCAGCGTCAGCGGGACCGGGGTGATGGTCTACAATACCAAGAGCAGCGCCGGAGTTTACGGCAGTATCACCCTGAGCGGTAATGGGGCGATCAGCTTGACCCCACCCACCGCGGGGGCGTACGCAGGCATCCTGATCTTCCAGGACCGCTCCGATGCCAAGGCGCTGACCTTCAGCGGCAACGCCCTGCAAGGGATCTCCGGCACGATTTACGCTCCGAAGGCCCAGCTCGCCGAGAGCGGCAACGCCCAGCTCAACGCCGCCCTCATCGTCGACATGCTGACGATCAGCGGCAATGGCGTGTCCAACACGGTGGCGCTCGATTCACCCTCCGGGACGGTCTCTTACTCGCCCAGCCAGATCCGCAACGCCTACGGGATCAACAACCTGGCCCTGGACGGCACCGGCCAGACCATCGCCATCGTCGACGCCTACGACGACCCGAGCATCGACCAGGCCCTCGACGCCTTCGATTCCCAGTTCAGCCTGACCGACTCCGGACCGACGCTCTACACCCAGTATGGGCCGGCCTCGTCATTCCTGACGGTCTTCAACCAGTACGGCCAGGCCACGTCCCTGCCCTCGACCGACCCGAACGGACCCGGCACCGATAACTGGGAAGTGGAGGAAGCGCTCGACGTCGAGTGGACTCATGCGATCGCTCCCGGCGCCCGGATCATCCTCGTCGAAGCCAACAGCCAGTCGCTCTCCGACTTGATGGCCGGCGTGGCCACCGCCGCCAGTCAGCCGGGCGTGTCAGTGGTGTCGATGAGCTGGGGGTTCCCCGAAGGACAGTCCGTCTTCGCCGCCGATGAGGCGAACTACGACAGCGTGTTCAACGTGCCGGGTGTAACATTCGTCGCCAGCACCGGCGACTACGGCGCGGCCGATCCCGAGTATCCCGCGTTCTCGCCCGACGTGGTGGCCGTCGGCGGCACGAGCCTCACGATCAATGCCGATAACTCCTATAACAGCGAGACGGGATGGGGGTACTACTCCAATGCCGTCGGTGTGTTCCTCGGCTCGGGCGGCGGGATCAGCCTGTACGAGCCCGAGCCGTCGTTCCAGCAGGGCGTCCAGTCTACCGGGAGCCGCACGACGCCCGATGTGTCGATGGTCGCCGATCCGGCGACCGGCGCGTGGATCGCCGACCCGTACAACCTCAACCCCAGCGATCCGTTCGAGGTCGTAGGCGGGACGAGCCTGTCGTCGCCGGCCTGGGCGGGCCTGGTCGCGCTGGTCAACCAGGGACGAGTCGCCACGGGCGAATCCACGTTGAACAGCTCCAGCCCGACCGAGACCCAGCAGGCCCTCTACAGCCTGCCCCAGGCCGATTACCACGTCATCAGCAGCGGGAACAATGGCTACTCGGCCGATACCGGCTACAACCTCGTGACCGGGCTGGGGACGCCGGTAGCCAATCTCCTGGTGCCCGACCTGGTGAGCTACCAGGGGCCGGGGACGTCGTACTCGGGGCCGACCGTCGGCCCGTTGCAGGATGCGACGGCGGTCAACACCGGGGCGAGTGACACCGGCCCGATCGATGTATTCAGCGTGTTCGATTCGCTCCTCGCGACCGCTGGCGGGTCCGATCACGGCCAGCAGCCGGATCCCGTCGCCGCAATCTCGTCAGCGTCGGATACAACCCGTCGCGCCGCGATCATCCAGGCGATCGACAACCTCGAACCGCTCGACGTGACCGATCCCCAGTCTGCGGCCAGGTTCCGTCTCATCATGCCGTCGAGCGACATTGCCGTGATCCCGGTCCAGGGCCTGATGCCGCTCGTCGACAATTCGGCGCGGGACACGGTCCTGATCAACTGGAACTCGTCACGCGGCGCGGCGACAAGACGGGTGTCGATCCCGAACCGGGGTCCCAGCGACACGATGCTCCCAGCCTGGACCGCGCCCCGGAGACCGGTCCTCCAGGGCACGCTCGTCGACGCCGTGCTCAGCGGAACCCGCTCGGCGGGATCCTTGCTCGATCGCGACGTCTGAGGATGATCGAGGTCCCCGAAGACGCGTCGTATTCCTTTAGAGCGTCTCAGTTTACCCCGCAAGGCGGTCTTTCGGGCGGGCGAGGCTCTGGCACGGCCTTTGCACTGAAGGAACGGCGATGGATGGCCTTCAATTACAACCCTTCCGCCCAAGGGCAAAGGAGCTTCAGATGGCCAGGAGCAATGACTCCCATCGCGTTGAGAGCTCGTTCAAAGCGCGTCCCGAGGACGGTCCCGCCGGGGATTTCGAGGGACGTGGTGAGTACGGCAACGGTCGCCGCGAAGGCCAAGGATACGAGGAAGGCTCGGACGAGTCGGGCCGGGTCGCTGGGTTCGTCGCACGTAACCCCTACAAGACGGTCCTGACCAGCTTCGGCATCGGGTTCGGATTCGGTCTGTTCGTGACCTTGCTCGTGTCTCGTCGCGAACCAAGCTGGTTCGAACGGTATGCACCGGAGGCGATACAGAACTTGCCCGATCGACTCAAGCATCTGCCCGATCGGCTCAAACA
Source organism: Isosphaeraceae bacterium (assembly GCA_052148775.1). Classification (GTDB taxonomy): domain Bacteria; phylum Planctomycetota; class Planctomycetia; order Isosphaerales; family Isosphaeraceae; genus CAVZRC01. The sequence continues at coordinate 12,693 of JBKQHM010000373.1, forward strand.
CGTCCCCGAATCGGTGGCGTCGTTCGTTCCCAGTTCCTGGAAGCATTGGTAAGCCGCGACAACCGGAAGGCTGCCGCTGTTCCCCTCAGTTAGAGACTCGGGCCGACCAGCCCGGGTCTTTTTTCTTGGGGGACCGGTGAGTGCAAGCTTACCGAACGACCGAGGTCTCCCGATCGCGGGAGCGGATCACAACGGTCTCAGCGTTCGATCACTTCCCGCCGGTCCTCTCTTCTCGGAGACCCGCCTCCGACACAGACTCAGGAAATTCCTGATCGGCGCAACGGAATTCAAAACCTGAGGCATACTCTATGATGGAGTAGTCTATTTGCGCATCCACGGATTGCGAGCCGTTTGGGCTCGTGGGGCGCCCCACTGGTCCAAGCTGAAGAGTTTCTTTCTCTTTCTCTTACTTTGCCAGATACCAGCCACGATGATGCCGACCAAATCGATTGTGCGGGCCGAACAGCCTCAGGACGTCGGCGTCCCCTGCTGGTCGACGTAAGGAAATCACAAGGCAACGATCGAGCCGAGAACGACGGTATCCCGGGTCAAGGAATCACTGCCGTTCGCCTCAGTAGGGTGGGTCGAACGCCGCAACGTGGCGTGAGGCCCACCGGAGAGAGCCATGGGAATCCTTCGCGATGTCTCAGTATCGACGGTACTTCATCCCGGGAGGAAATTACTTTTTCACGGTGGTGACCCATGATCGGCGGCCATTCCTCACGAGCTCCATCGCCCGGCCCTGTCTTCGCCGGGCGATCCGAAAGGTGAGAAGGAGACGTCCCTTCGACTTGGTCGCCATCGTCCTCTTGCCCGATCACCTCCATACAGTCTGGACCCTCCCACGGGGCGATGCGGACTACCCGATGCGCTGGGCGCAGATCAAGGAATCCTTCACACGATCCTTCCTGACCCACGGTGGTGCGGAAGGCTTTCGAAATTCCTCACGGATCGGCCGCCGTGAGCGCGCCGTCTGGCAGCGGAGATCTTGGGAGCATACGTGCAAGGACGAGGACGAGGTCGAGCGATGTATCAGTTACGTTCATTGGAATCCCGTCAAGCATGGACTGGTCCAGCGCGTTCAGGATTACCCGTGGTCGACCTTTCACCGCTACGTTCGGCTCGGCGAATATGACCTGGCCTGGGGAGCGGTCAATCCGTGTCCCGAAACCGACGATTGGGAATGTGAGTAGGTATGGGTTGAGTATTGTTCCGAGGCCATCGGTGGGCCTCACGCCGCCTTGCGGCGTTCGACCCACCCTACGAGGCTCTGATCGTGTTCATGCGTTGCGTATGGGTTTCGCACCCCAAAAATCGTGCTTCCCGGAAAAAACAGAAGACGTTAAACTGGAATGTTCTTCCCCGGAAGGAGCGGTCGTTCCGCGAGGCGAACGATCATCAACGGCCGGAAGGCTTCGACTGCTCGCTGACCCTGACAATATTCCGAGATTGCCGTCTACTTCCCGCTACCCGCTAGAGGATGCCGCATGATCATCGTTCTGAAGCCGCACCCGGCGCCCGGCGTCGTCGAGCACGTCCTCGAGCGGATCGCGGCCCTGGGATTGACGCCCCACCTCAGTCAGGGGGTCTCGCGGACGATCATCGGGGTCATCGGCGACGAGGACAAGCTGCAAGTCCAGCCGTTGCAGGCCATCCCGGGCGTCGAGACGGTCGTGCCCATCCTCAAGCCGTTCAAGCTCGCCAGCCGGGAGTTCCACGCCGAGCCGTCGATCTTTACGGTCAAGGGGGTCAGGATCGGCGGCGGCCACCTCGCGGTGATCGCCGGTCCGTGTGCGATCGAGGGGGAATCCCTCCTGTTCGAGATCGCGGATCGGGTCCGCCGGGCGGGGGCAAACATCCTCCGCGGTGGGGCGTTCAAGCCCCGGACCAGCCCGTACAGCTTCCAGGGGCTCGGCCAGGACGGACTCAAGATCCTCCAGGCCGCCGGTGAGCAGTTCGGCATGCCGGTCGTGACCGAAGTCATGGACCCGCGTCAGGTTGAGATGGTCGAACGCTACGCCGACATCCTCCAGATCGGCGCGCGGAACATGCAGAACTTCGACCTCCTCAAGGAATGCGGCCGGACGCGGATGCCCGTCCTCCTGAAACGCGGGCTGAGCGCCACGGTCAAGGACCTCCTCATGTCCGCCGAGTATATCCTGGCGGAAGGGAACCGGCAGGTGATCCTCTGCGAGCGCGGGGTCCGGACCTTCGAGGACTCGACCCGCAACACGCTCGACCTGTCGTCAGTCCCCAACATCCAGGGGCAGAGCCACTTGCCCATCATCGTCGACCCGAGCCACGCCACCGGACGGCCCGACCTGATCCCGCCGATGGCCCGCGCGGCCGTCGCCGCGGGCGCCGACGGCATCCACATCGAGGTGCATAGCTGCCCCGAGAAGGCCCTGTCCGACGGCCCCCAGGCCCTCGTGCCCGACCAGTTCGACCGATTGATGGACGACATCCGACCACTCGCGGACCTGCTCGGCAGGTCGATCCATTCCTGTACAGGAGAGCCGGCGACATGCGCACCTTGCTGATCGCGGGGAACTGGAAGATGAATCCGCCGACGCGGTCCGAGGCGATCGCCCTGGCCGAGGCGGTCAAGGTGGGCGTCGGCTCGGCGGCCGACGTCCATGCCATCGTCTGCCCGCCCTCGGTCTATCTCAATGCGGTGGACGGGATCCTCGAAGGATCTCCGATCGGACTCGCCGCCCAGAACATGCACTGGGAGCCCGGCGGGGCGTTCACTGGCGAGCTCTCGGGCGCGATGCTCGTCGATGCCGGCTGCACCCACGTCATCCTCGGACACAGCGAGCGCCGGCACGGCATGGGCGAGACCGATGCCCAGGTCAATGCCAAGCTCAAGGCGGCACTGGCCGCCCGCCTGATCCCGATCGTCTGCATCGGCGAGACCAAGGAAGAACGGCAGGGCGACCGGACCGAGGCGGTCCTCGAGGCCCAGTTGACCGGCTCGCTGGCCGGCCTCTCGCCCGAGCAGATGGCCGGCACGGTGCTGGCCTATGAGCCGGTCTGGGCCATCGGCACCGGCCTGACGGCGACCCCGGAACAGGCCCAGTCGGCCCATGCGTTCATCCGCGGCCGGCTGGCCGAACAATTCGGCGAAGCGACCGCGGCCCGCGTCGTTGTCCAGTACGGAGGGAGCGTCAAGCCGGACAATGCCGCCGACCTGCTGGCCCGCCCCGATATCGACGGAGCCCTCATCGGCGGGGCCAGCCTCAAGGCCAACGACTTCCTGGCGATCTTCCGCGCGGGTCGGGATGTGACCGGTCTGAAGCATGGGTCGAGGTGACCTGGGAGTGAGGAGTCACGACTGACCTCATCACGGGGAGACCCGCGCCGACCTGCGTCGGCCGGTAAGGGCCGTTCCTTTCTCCCCACTCCCCACTAACGCAAAGGATCATTCTCGTGGTGGATTTCATCATTGGCTTCCTGAATATCCTGATCGTCCTGGGCTCGCTCTTCCTGATCTGCATCATCCTGATCCAGCGCGGCAAGGGTGGCGGCCTGGCGGGCGCCTTCGGCGGCGTCGGCGGCTCGAGCGCCTTCGGGACCAAGGCCGGCGACGTCTTCACCAAGATCACCATCGGCGTCGCGGCCGGCTGGATCCTGGCGGCCATGATCCTCGTGGTCCTGACCAATCGCCGGAATTACTCCGCCTTCGAGAACGAACCCCCGACCTCCGTCACAAAGGAGCTCGCGCCGAAGTCGAAGGCCAAGCCCGGCGCATCGGACCTGGGAGCCGGCGAAGTCCCGCCCCCGACCCCGACCCCGGCGAAAGGCACCCCGGCATCGTCTCCCCCGTTCGACCTCCCGCCGGTCCCCGACATCCCGGCGATCGCCCCGATGCCCGAAAAGTCGGCCCCGGCGGCGACACCGGCCCCGTCGGCCCCGGCGACACCTGGCAAGGCAACCTCGGCACCCGCGCCGGCCCCGTCGACTCCGGCGCCCGCACCGGCGAAGCCCGCGTCGACGCCGAAGTAAGGGGCCACCCTGTAGGGTGCTTTGTGAGCACCGCAATCGGCAAAGTACCCGGGATCGGTGCTCACGTAGCACCCTACGATCACATTCCGAGAGTGACCCTCAGAACCCCGCGAACGATCGAGGTTGCCTTGCTATTGAGCATGACCGGTTTTGGCGAGGCTCGGCTCCAGGACCCGAAGTGGACGGTCCTGGTCGAGATGCGAACGGTGAACAATCGGCACTTCAAGCTCAGCGCCAAGATCAGTGACGAGTTTGCCGCGATGGAATCGTCGCTGGAACACCTGGTGCGGGAGCGGGTGAAGCGGGGCACGGTCCAGGCGATCCTGCGGATCGAGCGCCCGCGCCGTCCCGAGGATTACCGGCTGAACCTCGTGGCACTGGCCAGTTACCGGGATCAGCTCCGGAGCTTGCAGGGCTCCGCGGCCGGGACGGCGCCTTTCGACCTGTCGCAACTCCTGTCGTTGCCGGGCGTGGTCGAGGAGGTCCGCACAACCGGCCGTGCTCCGCACGAAGAATGGCCCGAGGTCGCCCGGGTGGTCACGCAAGCCCTCGACGCCCTGGAAGCCGCACGCGTCCGCGAGGGTCGGGTCATGGCCGAGGAGCTCAGCACGCTGGGCCGCGCCATCGGCGATCACCTGGCACGGATCGCCGATCGGGCGTCGATGGTCGTCCAGGCGTACCACAAGCGGATCACCGATCGGGTCCAGGCCCTCGTCCAGGAGATGGGGGTAACCGTCGAGCCCAAGGACCTGATCCGCGAGGTCGCCATCCTCGCCGACCGATGCGACATCAGCGAGGAAATCGTCAGACTCCGCGCCCACCTGTCGCAATATGCCGCGATCATCGAGGAACCCGAGAGCAGCGGCCGGAAACTCGAGTTCCTCGTGCAGGAGATGGGCCGCGAGATCAACACGATCGGCTCGAAGGCCAGCGATGTCGAGATCAGCCGCGCGGTGGTCGACGTCAAAGCCCTCCTGGAAAAGATTCGCGAGCTGGTTCAAAATGTGGAATGATGGGGAAGATGGGAATTCTGGGCCGCCAGAGCCAGGGCCGGTAACACCCGGCCGACTGGTCGTGATCAGCGGCCCGTCGGGCGCGGGGAAGAGTACGTTGGTTAAACGCCTGCTCGCGCATCCCGAGTTGCGCCTGACGGTCTCGATCTCCGCGACCACCCGGAAACCGCGGCCCGGAGAAGTGTCGGGCCGGGACTATGACTTCCTCACGCCGGAGGAGTTCGAGCGAAACCGAGGCGAATTGCTCGAATTCGCCTCGGTGCATGGCAACTTTTACGGCACCCCGGCCGAGCCGGTACGCCGGTCGATGGCCCTTGGGTTTTGCGTGGCGCTGGTGATCGACGTCCAGGGCGGGTTCCAGGTGCGTGAGAAAGTGCCCGATGCCCTCCTGGTCTTCATCCACGTCCCGAGCCTCGAGGTGCTCGAGAGCCGGCTGCGGGCCCGGGGGACCGACGATGAAGCCACGATCGAGCGCCGGCTGGCCGCGGCCCGCCGCGAGCTGGAAATGGCCCCGCAATACGACGTTCAAGTGACCAATGACGACCTGGACCGCGCCGTCGAAGAACTCGCCGGGATCCTGATCCGAGATGGTTGTGGAGCGAGGAGAGACCATGATTGATGAGCTGAAGGAAGAGGAAATCGTCAACAAGGTCGGGGGCCGTTTCAAGCTCTCGACGCTGATCCAGAAGCGCATGATCGCGCTGAACCAGGGCGCCCGCCCGCTGGTCGACATGCGGGGCGCCGACAAGATGTCGATCGTGATCCAGGAGATCATGCAGGAGAAGATCTACCTGGACCTGTCGGGCAAGCTCCAGACGGTCGAGCCGACGGAGGAGTTGGAGATGGGCGGCGAGACCATCGATCTTACCCAACCGCGAGAATGATCGAGTTCCGCCTCGCTCGCGCGGGACGACTCCGAGGAATCCGCAAGCCCTCCGACTTCCGGGCCGATCTGTAGGAGGATGGTGTTCAAATCCCTTCCCCCGCCGCGGGGGAAGGTGGCCTGGAGGGCCGGATGGGGCGTTCGGAACACCCCCAGCCGCCGCTTCGGGGCACCCTCCTCCAGCAAGGGGGAGGGGGGAGGACCGCGAGGGGGTTCCATGTCGCTGCGCCAGCGTGCCTTGCGATCCGCTCCGCTCATCGCATTCGGGATCGCGATCGTGTTCCTGGGGTTGAGCCTTCTCGGCTACGACCCCGCGGATCCGCCGGGCCGGGGTGCGGAGCCCGCCAATCAGCCGCCGACCAACCCGTGCGGTCCAGTCGGTGCGGCAATGGCCCATGTGCTGTTCACGGGCCTGGGCTGGTCCTGCTGGCTGCTGGTCCCCGCGCTGCTGGTCATCAATCTGCTCCTGGTCCGCAGGCGCCCCGTCCCGGACCGGCTCGGTCCTTCGATCGGCTTCATCCTGGTCCTCCTGGTCGCCGCCGGGACGATCCACAAGCTGGCGCCGACGCTCCGGCCCAGCCCTCCGGTCGGCAGCGGCGGCTACCTGGGTGCCCTGGTCGCGGTCTTCCTGGAGCTCCAGTTCGGCGGGGCGGGCCTCTTCCTCATCCTGGCGTCGACGGGTCTCTTCGGACTGGCACTCTGCCACGACGTACTGATCGCCTGGCCGGTCCAGGAGGCACGCGTTTGGTTCCGGAGCCGGCTGGGCCGCGGCCGGCTCGGCAAGACCGCGGCCTTTCCTGCCGGAGCCCAGACGCTGGCCCTGGCCAGGGGCGGCGACTGGGACAACCCCGTGCTGCTGGACGATCCGGCGACGCCGCCGGAGACGCGCGTCCATCCCCCGATCACGGTCAACGGCAGCGCCTCGGGCGTCGCGTCGCCGTTCCCGACGCCTGCGGCGATCGCCGGCCCCAACGGTCCGGTACCAGCATCATCGACGGCGACCCTTGCGCGGGCGGTGCCGTCCGCGGCCCCGGTGCCGCCCGGCACCCCCTTCCAGCTCCCCTCGATGGACCTCCTCGAGCCGCCGGCGGCCTTCCCGATCCAGGAGCACGAGGCCAAGGTCCACGCCCGCGCGATGCTCCTGGAGCGGACGCTCCTGGATTTCGGCCACCAGGTCCGCGTCGTGCAGATCGATACCGGCCCTGTCATCACCCAGTTCGAGATCGAGCTGGAGGCCGGCCTGCGCGTGTCGCGGATCATCAGCCTGGCCGACGACCTGGCGATTGCCCTGGCCGTGCCGAGCGTCCGCATCGTGGCGCCGATCCCCGGCCGGACGACCGTCGGCATCGAGGTGCCCAACGACCACCGGCACGTGGTCCGACTCGGCGACGTGATGTCCGGGGTGGAGCGGCGCTTCGAGGGGCTGCGCATCCCCCTGTTCCTGGGCAAGGATGCCAAGGGTCAGCCTCTGGTCTTCGACCTCGCCGAGATGCCCCACTTGCTCATGGCCGGCCGGACCGGCACCGGCAAATCGGTCTGCCTCAACGCGATGATCCTCTCGATCCTCATGACCCGGACCCCCGACGAGGTCAAGATGATCCTCATCGACCCCAAGAAGGTCGAGCTCTCCCAGTTCAAGCGGATTCCCCACCTGATGCACCCCGTGGTCGTCGACATGAAGAAGGCGGAGTCGCTGCTGGCCTGGGGCAGCGAGAAGATGGACGAGCGCTACGAGTTCCTCCGCCGCGCCGAGGTCCGGAACATCAGCTCCTTCAACAAGCTGACCCCGGAGGAGATCTACACGCGGCTGGCCCCCGAGGACGAGGCGGAACGCCAGCGAATCCCGACCCGCATGCCGTACATCGTCATCGTGGTGGACGAGCTCGCCGAGATGATGATGACGGCGGAGAAGGAAGCCGAGCACCACATCGTCCGGCTGGCGCAGCTCGCCCGCGCCGTGGGGATCCACCTGATCCTGGCGACGCAGAAGCCCACTGTGGACGTCGTCACCGGCCTGATCAAGGGGAACCTGCCGGCGCGGATCGCGTTCCAGGTGGCCAGCCGCAGCGATTCGCGCGTCGTGCTCGACGAGATGGGGGCCGACCGCCTGCTGGGCAACGGCGATATGCTCTTCCTCATCCCGGGCACCTCGCACATCATCCGCGCCCAGGGTACGTACGTCTCCGACGGCGAGGTCACGAGGATCAGCCAGTACCTCGAGCGCTACCCCGTCGAGTTCAGCCGGGAGCTGCTCCAGCTCCAGGTGGGCGGGGGCGCCGGGGGCAAGGAGCGCGGTGCCGCGCTGAAGGAGCGCGACGACCTGTACGAGCCGGCCATCGAGATCGTGATCCGCGAGGGCCGAGGCTCCTGCTCGCTGCTCCAGCGCGCCCTGGGGATCGGCTACGGCCGCGCCGCCCGGCTCATCGACTTCATGGCCGAGGACGGCATCGTCGGCGAGTACAAGAGCGGCTCCGCCCGCGAGGTCCTCTACTCCTGGGAGGAGTGGGAATCCCTCAAGAACGGCGGGGCGGTCAAGGATGAAGCCGCCGCGTGAGCCGTAGAGGCGCTCGGAGTGGGTCTCGCCGAGAGGCGTCGCTGGTTCAGCCTGGAAGTCATCGAATCACAGCCTTCGACTCCCCACGTTGACATCCTGATCGGGATGGATTTGCTGATACAAGTCAATATGATTTGGAATGGTCCAATCAGGCAAGTGGACTTGACATCCTGACGCTGGCTTTCCATTGCCGCCACTTGACAGTTTTCATTTTGAAAACAATAATTCTCAAAATCTGAGATCGATCGCGTCGAGGTCTTTCCGGTGCATGTCATCTCGAAGAAGCGACTGGTCGAGGCCGGGAGGAAACACCCGGATGCCCTCCCTTCGCTGCTGCGATGGTATCGCGTGGCCGATCAAGCCCTTTGGAATGATATCCATGAGGTACGGGCCGACTTCCCGCATGCGGACCCGGTGGAGAAATTCACCGTCTTCAACATCAAGAAGAACGCGTATCGGCTGATCACGGTCATCCATTACAACCGGTCCAAGGTCTACGTGCGGGCCGTCCTGACCCATGCCGACTATGACACAGGCAAGTGGAAAGACGACTGAACTCAGACGCGGGAGTGATCCGATGGCGACGAAGACCAAGGCTGCCGCTAAGGCCGAGACGGAAGGCAGGAAACTCGAAATCGCGCGGAGACCGGACCTATCGCCCAGTTCCGGTCCTGCGACTTCGAGAGCCGTTGACAAGAAATACCTGGCCTTGATTCGACGCTTCCCGCTACGGCCGATCCGCACCGATGCCGAACTGGACGCGGCCTCCGCGATCATCGACGCGTTGACCGTCAGGCACGATCTGTCCTCGGCCGAGGCCGATTACCTCGATGTGCTGGGCGACCTCGTGGAAAAGTACGAGGATGAGCATGTGGAATTGCCAAAGGTCAGCGATGCCCAGATGCTTTGGTCCCTCATGGATGAGAAACGCGTCAGCCAGGCCGATGTCGTCCGAGGCTCGGGCATCAGCAAGACCGTCCTCTCGCTCATCCTCCACGGAAAGAGGGACCTGACCCGACAGCATATCGAGGCCCTCGCCAGGTATTTCGGAGTGAATCCCGCCACGTTCCTCGGGCCGGCTTGACGAGTCTACCCCCATCCGATCGGCCTCCGCCTCGTAATGGCTCCTCCCTCGGGCCTAGGGTTGCAGGAGAGTCCCGTAGCCGAACGAGCGGGAAGTTTGAGGCTCACGCCACCGGCCCGGCGCTCGAAGCAGCGACGACCTGGTTCAGCGCGCGGGCCGTCCAGGAGATGCCGTCGTACCACAGGTCGTTGACCGAGGCGAAGTCGATCGCGATCCGGTCGAAGTCGGCCGGCGCGAACCCGGCGACGAGTCCGGTCAGCATCACGCGGATCACGACCCCGTGGGCCACGACGATGATCGTCTCCCCGCGATGTCGCGCCCCGAGTTCCTCGAAGATGGGGCAGACGCGTCGGCCGATCGCCGCGAAGGATTCGCCGCCGGGATCGGTGAATTCGAGGTCGCCGGCCATCCATCGCGCCTTGGATTCGGCATAGGTCGCCCAGCCCTCTTCGCGCGACACCCCGCTCAGGGGGCCGATCCGGCGCTCATGCAGGGCCTCGATGACGATCGGCTCCAGGCCGCAGGCACGACCGATCGGCATCGCCGTGTCGACGGCCCGGCGCATGGCCGAGCAGTAGAGGGCCTTCGCGCCCGCGTCCTTGAGCGATTGGCCGAGGAGCTCGGCTTGATGAAATCCCCAATCGCTCAGGCCGATGTCGGACTCGGCCCCGTGGAATCGATCGGGCGCCGACGTCTCGGCGTGGCGCGCCAGAAGCATCCGTGTTCCCGGCGTGGCATCGTTAATGAGTTTCGCCATGATCTCGCTTTCCCGGCAGGTTGCGTCCGCCGCGCCGGGCGGGGCGGGGCGTCGCCTTGGGCTTGATGTCGGGGCCGACCGTCTCCGGATCGACCAGGCAAGCCGCGAGCCGCTTGCGCCAGTGGGCCGGGTCGGCTTCGATCTCCGATAGGAGGCGGCACGCCAGCGGACTCGGAGGCCGAAGGCCCTGCTCCCACGATCGCACGGTGGAAGGATCTGCGCCGAGGAAAGCCCCGAAGGCGGCCTGGCTCATCGCCAGAAGTTCACGCACCCGGCGCACCCCCTCGCCGCGGTATTCCGGCGGCGGAGCGATCTTGTAACGGCGCACGGTGAACCGCGACTCCAGGGGCTCACCGGCCTTCAACGCGGCGACGAGTTCTCGCAGGCCTTCGACGATCTCCTCCCCCTTGGTCTTTCGGGACTGGCCGCGTTGGGTCGGCTCGCTCACGTTCGTCATCGGACCTCTCCTTTCAACCCCTCGCCGATCGCCCGGAGGGCGGCCGCGATGTCCTTCCGCTGGGCCGCCGTGAGATCAGCCTGCTCGTTCTTGCCGTACATCATGGCCAGTATCACGATGCCGTCATCCAGATAGCAGGCGTAGCAAGCGCGGTATCCTCCGCTCTTGTCCCGGCCCCCACCGGGTCTGGCGAAGCGGATCTTTCGCAGTCCGCCCGTACCCGAGACGACCGGATGGCGGTCCGGTCCTTCGAGAATCGCAGCCTGGAGGGCCGTCAGGCACCGTCATCCAGTCCCAGGGCCGACCATGCCCGACTGAATCCGGGGAGCTCGATGAATCTTGGCCACTCGCTCGGATCGAACTCGCCCATCCCGTCTGATCTCCCTGGCTTCGGGATTATACGACTGTGTCGTATAGAATTCAAGGAAGGGTCGATGGCAATTCGGATGAGGTCTGTTCGGCGTTCGCTCCATCGACTCACCAGTCCGGTCCGACGCTCCGAATTGGGTTGGAGCCGAGGTCTCGGCGTAGCGCGCCAGAATCATCCGTGTCCCCTGCATGGTCGTGCTCATCGTCTCCGGTTGGCCCTGGATCGAAGCTTGCACCCAGGGCCGAAGCTCGGGTGCGCGCCTCTGGCTTAACCCCGGGGATCTGGGTAAAATTTCTATTTCAAAGTCAACGGACTTCCGGCGGCGAATGGGTCGGGCGACGTCGTCTCCCGGGTCGTCTCGTCTCCTCCACCGGACCCCTCTTCGGCTCGATTCGATTCGACTCACTTTCTCGAAGCGCAGTGATCCTGGATCGGCGAGATGCGACGATCCCGGCCCCCGCATCGTTCGCGGACGACCGCAGCATTTCAAGGGGAATCTTCTCGTGGAAGCACGTCAAAGATATCGTTCCATTCTCCTATTCGGCATGCCCGGTAGCGGCAAGGGGACCCAGGGGGCTGTACTCGGCCAGCTCCCCAGCTTCGTCCACATCTCGATGGGCGACGTCTTCCGCAGGATCCATCGGAACGGCAAGTTCGGGCAGGAGATCGAGCAATACACCTCGCGAGGCCAGTTGGTCCCCGACGACCTCACCGTGCGGATCTTCGAGCGGCACCTCAATATCCTTGAGATGCAGGAGCTGGTCATGCCCGATCAGCACACCCTGGTGCTCGACGGCATGCCGCGCAGCCACGCGCAGGCGGAGCGTCTGGCCGGGTTCATCGACGTGGTCCAGATCTTCCACCTCAAGATCTTCGATACGCTCAAGGTGGTGGAACGGCTCAAGGCCCGTGCCCTGAGCGAGAACCGGCTCGATGACATGAGCGAAGAGGTGATCCATCGACGGCTCCAGGCCTATCACGACGAGACCTTCAAGACATTGAGTCTCTACCCGAGCGAGCTCGTCCTCGAGGTCGACGCGAGCCGCCGCGCCGTCGACGTCCTCTGCCTCATCGCCGGACGGCTCGCCGCGCTCAAACGACCTTGAGATTAACCGCACGAACGTCCAAGATGGTTTCTCCCTCCCACCGCGGAGCCGTCGACGCGGCGGCATGCCGGACGTTGAGCAACGAAGCGGTCCGCCTTTTTCGTCAGGAATTCAATCATGGTGGAAGAACGTCACACATACCGGTCGATCATCCTGTTCGGCATGCCCGGCAGCGGCAAGGGGACCCAGGGGGCCGTACTCGGCCAGCTCCCCAGCTTCGTCCACATCTCGATGGGCGACGTCTTCCGCAGGATCCCTCGGAACGGCAAGTTCGGGCAGGAGATCGAGCAATACACCTCGCGAGGCCAGTTGGTCCCCGACGACCTCACCGTGCGGATCTTCGAGCGGCATCTCAATATCCTCGAGATGCAGGAGCTGGTCATGCCCGATCAGCACACTTTGGTGCTCGACGGCATGCCGCGCAACTACGCGCAGGCGGAGCGTCTGGCCGGGTTCATCGACGTGGTCCAGATCTTCCACCTCAAGATCGACAACACCGCCATGGCGATGGAACGGCTCCGCGCCCGCGCCTTGCGCGAGAACCGGCTCGACGACATGAGCGACGAAGTCATTCGCCGGCGGCTCCAGACCTACTATGATGAGACATTTCAGACGCTCAGCTTCTACCCCAGCGAATTGATCTTCGACGTCGACGCCGGCCGACGGATGATCGACGTGCTCTGCGACATCGCCGGACGTCTCGCCGAGATCACGCGTCTCGGCGTCCCGTCAACTTGAGCGACGATTTGAAGAACTCGGATCACCCCGCGCCGGGGCGACCGGCGCCCTTCCTTCCTTGACGGAGCACCCAAGGACATGTCGGCCCCCGCAACCAACGGCGAAGAGAGGTTCCAGCCCTACATCCCGGCCAAGGCCGTGCTGCCCGAGCTGACCTGGTCGGCGGTCATCATGGGCTCGCTGCTGGGGATCATCTTCGGCGCGTCGTCGCTCTACCTGTTCCTCAAGGTCGGGATGACGGTGTCGGCGTCGATCCCGGTCGCCGTGCTGGCGATCACGATCTTCCGGGGCCTTTCCGGCGCCTTCGGTATCCGCCGGGCGACGATCCTGGAGAACAACATCACCCAGACGGCGGGCTCGGCCGGCGAGTCGATCGCCTTCGGCGTCGGCGCCACGATGCCGGCCCTGATGCTGCTGGGCTACGAGATGGAATGGACCCGGGTGATGCTCGTGTCCGTACTGGGGGGCTTGCTCGGCATCCTGATGATGATCCCGCTGCGCCGGGCCTTCATCGTCAAGCAGCACGGTGTCCTCCCTTATCCCGAGGGCACGGCCTGCGCCAAGGTGCTGATCGTCGGCGAGCAAGGGGGCTCGAACGCTCGCACGGTCTTCCTGGGCTTCGGCGTTGGCTTCATCTATCAGATCCTGATGCAGGCCACGAAATTCTGGGCCGGCGAATGGCAGAAGGCGATCACCGGCATCAACGGTTACAACAAGGCGGTGGTCTCCCTGGAGCCGTCGCCGATGCTCCTGGGGGTCGGCTACATCATCGGGCCGCGGATCGCCTCGGTGATGGTCGGCGGCGGCATCCTCACGGCGCTGCTGCTGGTGCCGATGATCGCCTACTTCGGCGAGAACGTGCCGGGTGTCCTGCCGCCGGGACAGAAGCGAATTGCCGAGCTGAGCGCAGGGGCGATCTCCGGCCAGTACGTCCGATACATCGGCGCCGGTGCCGTGGCCGCGGGCGGCATCCTCAGCATGCTCAATGCCCTGCCGCTGATCGTCGCCTCGGTGACCGGCAGCCTGAGGGACCTCCGATCGGGCCGGTCGGCCGAGGAGGGGGGCGTGCCCCGCACCGAGCGCGACCTGCCCATGGCCGTGGTGATCTTCGGCTCCCTCGGGCTGGTCGTCGCGATCGCCGCCAGCCCCTTGATACCCACCAACCTCACCGGCCAGCTCATCGGCGGCGCGATGATCGTGCTCTTCGGCTTCCTCTTCGTGACCGTCAGCTCGCGGATCACCGGCGTGATCGGTTCGTCCTCGAACCCGATCTCCGGGATGACGATCGCCACGCTCCTGTTGACCTGCCTGATCTTCGTGCTCCTCGGCTGGATCGGGCCGGAGTATCGCCTCACGGCCCTGTCGATCGCCGGGATCGTCTGCATCGCCTCGTCGAACGGAGGGACGACGTCCCAGGATCTCAAGACCGGCTTCCTGGTCGGTGCGACCCCCTGGAAGCAGCAGATCGCGATCCTGGTCGGGGCATTGGTCTCCGCGGTCGTCATGGGGGGCACGCTGCTGCTCTTGAACGCGGCATACACCACCGAGACCGACGATCCCGCCGAGCTGCCCAAGGTCAAGGCGCCGGCCGATGAATTGAAGGGGACCGAGATCGGCAGCGATGGGAAAAGCTACCGCGTCTGGTGGGTGACGAATCCCCGTCCCGGCGTGCAGCCGGGTAAGTACCTAACCGACGAGTCGGGGCAGGCTCAACGCCTGAAAGACGCCGGCATCGGCGGGCGGCTGACGAAGACCGCCTCGGGGACGCCGATCCAGAAGTTCAACCCGCCCCAGCCGCGTTTGTTCGCGACCTTGATCGAGGGCATCATGTCCAAGGAGCTCCCCTGGGGCCTGGTGATCCTCGGCGCCGTGCTGGCGGTCGTGATGCAACTGGCCGGGGTCTCGGCGCTGGCGTTCGCGGTCGGCGTTTACCTGCCGCTGGCGACGACGCTGCCGATCTTCGTCGGGGGCGTGCTCCGCGGCTTCGTCGATCGCGCCCGACGACTGACGCCCGACGAGGCCGAGACCAGCCCCGGCACCCTGATGTCCACCGGATTGATCGCCGGCGGCTCGCTGGCCGGCATCATCATCGCGCTGCTGGTGGTCTTCGAGGAATTCGGCAAGAAGATCGATTTCTCGACCCAGACGCCCGGCGGCGAGCCCACCTTCCTCATCCCGGCCGAATGGGCGTTCGCCGCCATGTCGGCAATCCTCCTGATCGTCGGCCTGGTCGGCAATCGCCCCATCGCGGGCGAGACCGGCAAGGGCGAGACGGCCGAGTTCGGCGAGATCGGGGCCGAGGATCGTCCGGCTTGATCGCCGGATCGTATCGACGAGGAGCCGTCAATCGGCCGGGGCATCGAATCGCGTCTCATCCTGGCGAGTCGTCATCCGGCCCCGGTATCATCCGTCCCGCCCTCTCGGGCCCGGGAGACTTCGAGGAGCTTGACCAACTCGGACCGACGCGACTGGAAATCGTCGAGGGTGTAATCGTCGAGGACGCTCAGGAACGCGCGTTGGGCGCGGTAGAGCGCGCCCTTCAGCCCGCATGCCGGGGCGATCGGGCAGGTGTTCGTCTCCGGGGCGAAACATTCGACGAGATGGAAATGGGGCTCGGTCCGGCGGATCAGCCAGCCGACATTGATCGCCGATGGGGCCATCGCGAGCCGCATGCCGCCGCCCCGGCCCCGTTGGGATTCGATCACCTCCAGGTCGGTCAGCGTCTGCACGACCTTGACCAGATGGTGCCGCGAGATCCCGTAAGACTGCCCGACCTCCTCGACCGAGACGAGTCGATCGGGATGGCAGGCCAGATAGAGCACCAAACGCAAACTGTAGTCGGAAAACTGGGTCAGATGCACGGAGACGCCCCGCTCGAGCGCGACGCTCGAAGAAATCCCGCCGAATGGTTGACAATATCCCGCACCTCGATAATATGGATTCCAGATGCAAATTTAAAGTGAGGTCTCGCCGGAAGCTTTCGACGGCGGCCCGAAACCCCGGTGGGGGGCGGTTTGTACCTCCCTCCGATGTCGCGACGAGGTGGTTCGATGACAAACTCTCGCTTGCCTGCGGAGGACAGCCATGCGGTCTTGCCCCGTGGGCGGGGCCTTGGCGTTCTCATGGTCGGATTGGCGACGTTGGCAGTCGCGACGGCCTCCGGGCAGGACATCGAGCGCGATCCGATCAATTATAGCGCGGCGACGCCTCGAAATGTCGTGACGCGGCTCCAGGATCGCCTCAACGCGGGGAAGGCGAAGCTGGAATACGAGTCGGAGCATGGCTACCTGCGGTCGCTGCTCCGCGAACTCGACGTGCCCATCTCATCGCAGGTGCTCGTGTTCTCGAAGACGAGCCTGCAACGCGAGCGGATCTCGCCCCGGACTCCCCGCGCGATCTATTTCAACGATGACGTGATGATCGGCTCCTGCCTCGGCGGCAGGGTGATCGAGATCTCGGCGGCCGACGACGCGATCGGGACGGCGTTCTACACGCTCGATCAGTCGCGCGAGGAAAGGCCCGAGCCGGCACGACAGACGGAGTCCTGCCTGCTCTGCCATAGTTCTTCGGCCAATCAGGGCTTCCCCGGACACCTCGTCCGTTCGCTCTATGTGGATTGGCAAGGCAATCCCCTGCTGTCCAGCGGGTCGTTCCGCACCGATCACTCGAGCCCGCTGGCCGAGCGGTGGGGCGGCTGGTATGTGACCGGCACCAGCGGCCGTCAGAAGCACATGGGGAACCTGATCAGTCAGGGGCCCAGGAGGCCCGATCCGCTCGACAACGCCGACGGTGTGAACGTCGTCGACCTGAAGGGCCGGTTCCGGACCTCCGCCTACCTGACGCCGCACAGCGACATCGTCGCCCTGATGGTGCTCGAGCATCAGGCCGGGATGCTCAACCGCCTGGCCCGCGCGGGGATGGAGACGCGCATGGCGTTGCACTATCAGCGCGAGATCAACAAGGTGCTGGAACGACCGGCCGACGAGCGATCCGACAGCTCCTGGTCTCGCATCCGTAACGTCGGCGAATCGGTCGTCCAGTACATGCTCTTCGGTGACGAGGCGCGGCTGACCGATCGCATCGAAGGCACGTCCTCGTTCGCGGCCGACTTCGCCTGTCGCGGCCCCCGCGACGCGAAGGGCCGATCGCTCCGGGATCTCGACCTGAAGACCCGGCTGTTCCGCTACCCGTGCAGCTACCTGATCTATTCCCGGGCCTTCGATTCCCTCCCCGACCCCGTGAAGGATCACGTCTATCGACGTCTCTGGGAAATCCTCGACGGCCGGGGGAGCGGGAAGGACGACCCTCATCTCACGCCGGAGGATCGCCGGGCGATCCTCGAGATCCTCCGCGAGACCAAGCCGGACCTGCCGGACTACTGGAAGGCGCCGTCGTCTCCGGCCGACCGCTGATCGCGGCCGGCCCTGCCGAAAAGGACTCACTCATGCAAATTCAATACAGGCCCGATGCGTATGCCCGATCAGGCCCGCCGCGGCCGTATGGGCTGCCGACGGCGGAAGTGATCGGCATCCCCCATGCCGATGCCGACGGGATCACCGAGGAGCTCATCGGCGACGTGGTTTCGGAGTTCTACAGGCGGGCTCGACGCGACGACCGGCTGGGGCCGGTGTTCGAGGTCCATATCCACGACTGGGACATGCACCTGACGCGGATGACGGACTTCTGGTCGTCGGCCCTCCTGAGGAGTGGGCGGTATTCCGGACATCATCCGGTCGAGAGCCATCGCGCGATCGAGGACCTGAACGACGGTCACTTCGCTCGCTGGATCGCGTTGTTCGAGGAGACGGTCTGCGAGCTGTGCTCGCCGCCGCAAGCCGAGGCGTTCCTCGTCCGAGCCCGGCGGATGCGGGAGGGGCTGAGCAAGGCCCTGGTGTCGGACACGAGGGGCGCGTCCCGGACCGACCCGGCCTGAGGCCCCACGCTGTCTGGGATCTCGGGAGGTTAAGGACCTATCCCAGCCTCTGGCCCGGTGGGCAATGCCCACCCTACCGGGTTAGGTTGAAAATGGGATCGGTATTCGTGGGGCACTCGGACAGTCGTGGTGATCGACCGAGGGACCCCGGGGTTTGGCGATGACTCGCCGGACGAGGCAGGCCGGGTTGCCTGTCCACGTCCCGGTACGCGCACGATTTGGAGGCGGAGAACGTGGTGAATGCAGCGGATAGCGGATTGCGAACGGCGGCGAATGACCCTCCTTCCGGCGAGGTCCTCTCGCCCATCCGGTATACGAGGCTCTGGATCGGACTGGGGGTGGTGATCGCCGCGTCCTTCGCGGTGCTCGGGTCCTTCGGTCGAGAAATCTATCGCCAGGCCCCGCCGGTCCCGGGGCGGGTCGTCACGAGCGACGGCGTGGTCCTCTTCACGGGCCAGGACATCAAGGACGGCCAGAACGTCTGGCAGTCGATGGGCGGCCAGGAGGTCGGCACGGTCTGGGGCCACGGCGCGTATGTGGCACCGGACTGGTCGGCCGACTGGCTCCATCGCGAGTCGGTCTGGATGCTCGACCATTGGGCCCAGTCCGGGTACGGCAAGCCCTTCGCCTCTCTCACGGTAGAGGACCAGGCGGCGTTGAAGGCACGCCTGAAGAAGGAGACCCGCGTCAACACCTACGACCCCGCGACGGGCGACCTGGTGGTCTCCCCGCTTCGGGCCCGCGCGATCCAATCCGTCGGCGCGCATTACGCCTCGCTGTTCGGCGACGATCCGTCGTCCGACGCGCTGCGCGACGCCTATGCCATCCCGGCGAACGCAATCCGCGACCCGCAACGGATGCGGCAACTCGACGCGTTCTTCTTCTGGGCCTCGTGGGCCTGCGCGACCGACCGACCCGGCAGCGAGATCACTTACACCAACAATTGGCCCTCCGAGTCCCTGATCGACAACCGCCCGACCGGCGCGATCGTCGTCTGGTCGTTGATCAGCTTCGTGGCGCTGCTGGCGGGCATCGGGGCCCTGGCGTGGTACTTCGCCGTCCAGCGGGGCAAACGCGACGACAGCCATGAGCTGCCGGACGAAGACCCGTTGCTGGCATTTCGGCCGACGCCCTCGATGCGCGCGACCTTGAAGTATTTCTGGGTCGTCACGGCCCTGATCCTCGTCCAGATCGGGTTCGGTGTCCTGACGGCGCATTATGGCGTGGAGGGCTCGGGATTCTACGGCATCCCCCTGGCCAAATGGTTCCCCTACGCCGTGACCCGCACCTGGCACACCCAACTGGCCATCTTCTGGATCGCCACCGCCTGGCTGGCGACCGGCCTGTTCATGGCCCCGGCCGTCTCGGGGCACGAGCCGAAATTCCAGCGGCTGGGCGTCAACTTCTTGTTCGTCTGCCTGCTGATCATCGTCGTCGGCTCGATGGCGGGCCAGTGGTTCGCCGTCCAGCAGCGCCTCGGCAACGTGGCGAACTTCTGGTTCGGCCATCAGGGCTACGAATACGTGGACCTCGGGCGGTTCTGGCAACTCTTCCTCACGGTCGGACTGTTTCTCTGGCTGGTGCTGATGCTCCGGGCGATGTGGCCCGCCTTCCGATCCGGCGAGAACCGGAACCTGCTGGCGCTGTTCCTGCTGGCCTCGGCGGCCATCCCGCTGTTCTACGTGCCGGGGCTGTTCTGGCACCGGCAATCGAATCTGGCCATCGCCGAATACTGGCGTTGGTGGGTGGTCCACCTGTGGGTCGAGGGCTTCTTCGAGGTCTTCGCCACCGTCGTGATCGCATTCCTGTTCACCCGCATGGGCCTGCTGCGCACGGCCACGACCACCGCCGCGGTCCTGTTCTCGACCACCATCTTCCTCACCGGCGGAATCATCGGCACGTTCCACCACCTCTACTTCACCGGCACCCCCACGGGCATCCTGGCGCTGGGGGCGACGTTCAGCTCCTTGGAGGTCGTGCCGCTGGTGCTGATCGGATTCGAGGCGTACGAGAACCTCACGCTGAGCCGGGCGCGTCCATGGGTCGGGGCGTACAAGTGGCCGATCCGCTTCTTCGTCGCCGTGGCGTTCTGGAACCTCGTCGGTGCCGGGTTGTTCGGGTTCCTCATCAACCCGCCGATCGCCCTGTACTACATGCAGGGGCTGAACACGACGCCGGTGCACGGTCACACGGCGCTCTTCGGGGTCTACGGCATACTCGGGATCGGCTTGATGCTCTTCTGTCTCAAGGGCCTGGCGACGCAACAGGTCTGGAAGACCGGGGTCCTGGCGTTCGCGTTCTGGGCCATCAACGCCGGACTGGCCCTGATGGTGCTGCTGAGCCTGCTGCCGGTGGGGCTGTTGCAGACATGGGCCAGCGTCGAATACGGCACATGGTACGCCCGCTCGGCCGAGTTCATGCAGACGCCGATAATGCACGCTCTCCGGTGGATGCGGGTCGTCGGCGACACGATATTCGCCGCCGGCATGGTGGCGCTGGGCTGGTTCGTGGTGGGCCTGAAGGCCGGATGGTCGATCACCGGGGAACGAGAAGCCGTGGCCCCGACCCATCGGCCGTTGACGATGCCGGATCGGCCCGAGTTGGCCCGTTAGTCGTCCGACGCGGAGGGCGGGCGGTCTCCCGATGGGCCGCCCGATTCAAATTATTTACAATTGTTATTTATAAAATACATATCAATGTGTCTCAGGCCCTGCGAAGGGATCTCCCCGGCCGAGGACGAAGTCCCGCGTCAGGGCGATGACCTGCTCCCGATCGCGGTCCAGCGCGACGAGGTGATCCGAGCGTGGCATGACGACCAGCGACTTCCGGGTCGAGCCGAGTAATCGGTAAAGCTCCGAGGCCCACCCGGGCTCGACCACGGAGTCGTGCTTGCCCTGGATGATGAGCGTCGGGACGGTGATCCGGGGAATGAGCGGCTTGACCTCCTCGATCAGCTCCAGGGCGCTCATCGCGGCGCCCAGGTTGAAGGTCCGGAAGCGATCCGAGTCCGCGGCCAACCGCCTCATGTCGCGATCCTTGACTGCCGGGGCACGGCGGGGCAGGTCCGGCTTGAAGCGGGACAAGAGGCCGAGGATGGTCGACGACCGGATCGGGATCAGGCCGCTGTGTCGAATCGCCAGGAACGGCGCCAGCAGCACCAGGCGCGCGACCGGCCTCCGGCTGGCGAGTTCCAGGGCGAGCGTGCCACCCGTCGAGAACCCGACGACGATCACCGGTCCTCCCCCGGCCGCCAGTTCGTCGAAGCTCGACTCGACCGCGGCGGTCCAGTCGCGCCAGCTCGAAGAAGGCATCACCGGGCCCGGGCCGTCATGGCCGGGCAAGACCGGGGCCGAAACCCGCAGCCCTTCGGCCTCCAGTCCCGCGATGACCGGTTCCAGCTCGTACCGTCCCCCGCCGAGGCCATGGAGCACGAGGCAGGAGGGCCTCAGCGAGCCGTCATCTCCGGCCGGCTCCGTCGGCTCCTGCATCGATCGCCGATCCGACATCGTCATCGAGGATCTCCGTCGGATCGCGGCCCGAGGAACTCAGGACCCGCTGCGTGCGATGAGTTGACTTCGACAAGCGAAACGGTTGAAATACGTCAAGCTATTAACCTTGCTACAGCGATCGACATGCTGGATCGCTGACTCCTCGATCGATCCCGGATCAATGGCCCCGCCGCGGATCCGCCGCCCCATGTTCGACGAGGAAGAACTGCGCGTCAAGCGGCCGGCATCAAGCCTCCTCAATTCCTCCATCGAAGCTAAGACACGTCATCATGGCCATGGACTTACGGAATCCGAAACCCGTCCACGACTCGTTCGTCCGGGGAGGCCCCTCGGATCTCCTGGCCTCGCGGCTAGGGTTCGGTCACCCCGAAGCACCCCGGCGCGTGCAAAAGGTCCTGTTTCTGATCCTGGTGACCTGGGTCCCACTGCTGCTCTTCTCGATGGCGGCCGGAGATGCGTTCGGCGCTCGGGTGCTGGTGCCCTTGCTCCACGACCCGGTGATCTACAGCCGATTCCTGTTCGTGGTCCCCCTCCTGACGCTCGCGGAGGTCGTCGTCGATCGGAGTCTGTTGACTCAGGCGCGATACTTCCTCGAGTCCGGGATCGTGCCCGGGCGCGAGCAGGCCCGGTATGAGTCGGCGCGTGCCGAGGCCAGGCGGCTGCGAAACTCGGCCGCCGTGGAGGGGGCAATCCTGGTCCTGGCCTTCGCGTTCTCCGTCGGGGTGCGGATCCTCTCGGGGATCGGGTCGAGGGAATCGAGCTGGCAATGGTCGGAGTCGAAGATCACGCTCGCCGGATGGTGGTATATCCTGGTGA
Organism: Isosphaeraceae bacterium; assembly: GCA_052148775.1. Lineage (GTDB taxonomy): Bacteria > Planctomycetota > Planctomycetia > Isosphaerales > Isosphaeraceae > CAVZRC01. The sequence goes on from JBKQHM010000373.1 coordinate 34,918, forward strand.
GCCTGCCGATCCTCTTCTTCTTCCTGGCGCGATGGATCTGGGTCGTGCTGGTCTGGACCTACTTCCTTTTCCGCGTCTCGCGACTCGACCTGGAACTGACGCCTACCCACCCCGACCGCGCGGGGGGACTCGGGTTCCTCGGTTGGGGCCTTGCCAGCTTCGCGCTGGTGCTGCTGGCGGTCTCGGCGGTGATGTCCGGCGGCTTCGCCTATGAGATCCTCCACCGGCACTCGTCGCTCAACCTCCTGAAATACCACATCATCGCCTTCGTGGTCGTGGCCCTCGTCATCATCCATCTGCCCTTGTTGGTGTTCTCCGACCGGCTGGCGCGTTGCCGTTTCCGCGCGTTGCTGGAGTTCGGGGCGCTGGTCTGGCGACACGATCGGGCCTTCGACGAGAAGTGGATCAAGCCCTTACACACGAGCATGGCGACCCCGATGGGTTGCGCCGACGTATCCACGCTCGCCGACATCGCGGTGGCCTACGAGCATGTGGATCGGATGCAATTGATCCCGCTCGACAAGAAGGCCCTGGGCGTCCTCCTCGCGGCCGCCTTGATCCCCATGATTCCGCTGGTGGGAACCGCGATCCCGCTGGAAGAGATCTTCTCGAAGCTGGCCGAGTTGATGGTCTGACCGGGCCGCGGTGTTCGGCGGAAACGCTATTTCTCGGACGCGAACACGCGGTTCCAGTCGTCCTTCATGCTGATGACGGTCCAGCCGCGTTGCTTTGCCTCGGCCATGAGGGCATCGGAAAACGTGCCGACGGGGGATTTCGGGCCGTAGGCGTATTCGCGTCCCGCATCGTCGTGGTGGACCAGCATCATGAGCCGCGCGCCGTCGCCCGCCTGCGTCCACTCCAGCATCTGCCGATCGCCGTCCGAGTTTCCGAATGCCGCATTCGGACGGCGGCCGATGACCAGGTTGATGGCCTCGGGCTTGCCCGCATGGTCGTCGACCAGGAGCACCTCCGGCAGCTTCACCAGCATCGGCTTGCCGTCTTGATCATCAGTGAACTTCGTTTTCCCGGCGGACCCGATCACCTGCTCGGGCGGGACGCCATAGACGGCCTCGGCATAGGCGCGGACGAACTCCTGGCCGCCCCCGGACACGATGTAGGTCTTGTAGCCACTGGCGCGGAGGTACTGCATCGCCTCCCGCATCGGCTGGAAAACCAGCTCGGTGTAGGGGCGATGGAATCGAGGATGCCGGGCGGTCGCGAGCCAATCCTTCACGATCGCCCGGAACTCGTCGACGGTCATCCCGGCGTGGGTCGCGGCGATGACGCGCGTGAAGTCCTGGATGGTGAACTTCGCCATCGCGGCGCGGTCGCCGGAGAGGATCGCCTTGAACGGCTCCTGGTCTTTCCATTCCGGGTGCCTGGCGGCGAGCGCCTTGACCCGGTCGAACGCGAACATCACCTGGGTGTAAATCGGATGCTCAACCCAGAGCGTGCCGTCCTGGTCGAAGGTGGCAATCCGCTGACCCGGCGGCACATAATTCGGGCTGGAACGGTCGGTGGTCGCTCGGACGAACTCGAGAATCGCCTTCTTCGCGGGGCCGTCGTTCCAGGAGGGTAGGGGGTCGGTTTCCCCCTGCCGACTAGAGGCCGGAGCCACAAGGAAGAGCGAGGAAATCACGGTCATCACGGCCGCGAGCCCACGATTGCGATCCAGCATGGAGCCCTCCGGGGTTCACTTCGAGAAACTCAGCCCGGGGTCCTCGGGACCGTCGCCGACGATCCGGAACGTGATGTGATTGGCATCGGTCCAGCTCACACGACCGACCAGGGCAGGGCCCTTGTCCTGGGCCAGCGTGAGGATGCCGTTGCCATACGTCGAGGCGCCGGCGAATTGCTGTGCCCGGCCTTTCTGCGTGACTTGCCAGTTGAAGCCGCCGCCGGGCTGAATTGTCAGGGCGATCGCCGTGTCGGCGGCCGGCTGGGCATTCCAGGTCCCGGCGATGGACGCGCCTTCGGGTGGTGTCGTGTCCGTCGGTGCCGGTGCCGGTGTCGGTGTCGGCGCCGCGTTGGATGTAGAGGAGGCCACCGTGCCCGTCGTCTCCTTCGGCGGCTCGAGCTGGTGGAGCAGCTTCGCCGAGAGGGTGTCGCTGGGCTTGATTGCGACCACCTGCTTGAGGATCTCGATGGCCGCGTCGGTGTGGCCCTGGGTCAGGTAGTGGTACGCCAGGACGAACCGGCCACTCGCCGAATCGGCGTGGAGATTGCAGTAGTCCTCGAGGGCACGGATCTGGGTCGTGTACACGTCGACGCTGGGATAAAGGCCGACCAGCGTTGTCCAGTCCCAGCCCGGCCCGACCGAGAGCACGGCGTAGATGGTCGCCGCAGCCTCGTCGTATCGCCCGAGCGCGAACAGGCAGAGCCCGCGGAACTCGTGCAGGGTCGTGTCGTTGGGCAG
>JBKQHM010000374.1:0-14548 GCA_052148775.1 Isosphaeraceae bacterium
CGCAGAGCTCCTTGATCAGCGCCCGTCCCGCCAGGTCCGCGCCCGTGTAGAGCACGCGAGTGACCGCGGGGGCCGGTGTGTCGCTATGGCTCGCCAGGGCATCGAGCTCGGCCATTACCCGGTCGATGTTCACCTCGGGCCGTGGGGCCGTCATGCCTCTTCCTCCATCGGGTCGCGATTCACGTCCTTGTAATAAAGGTAACGCGCGGGTCCCTTGCCCATCGCCACGAACCACTGCGGGCAGAAGGGCGCCATCCAGATGACGTCGCCCTGACGGACCGGATACCAGTCGTCGCCGAGTCGATAGACGCCCTGTCCCTCCAGCATGAGCAGGCCGTGCTCCATCACGTGCACCTCGACCATAGGCAGGGTCGCCCCGGGCTGATACGTGAAGACGTTCACGGCGAGGTCGAACGTCGGGTCGGTCGGCAGGAGCACCTTGAGGATCGCGTCGGGATCGCCCAGGAACGGGGCGCCGGCGATGTCGCTCTCGTCGCCGCAGATTGGCCGGGGTAGGGGAGTGCCGGGCCGGTTGACATATCGCTTTTCGAACAGGTTGAGCCGGCAGGGCGTGACTGCACGCAGCCCGACGTCCGCACCGGGTGGCACGTACGCGAAGCCGCCGATGCCCAGGGCGCGCTTGCCCTCATGGGGGAGCGTCAGGGCGACGTCGCCTTCGAGGACATAGATCACGCGCTCGACGCCCGGCGGGGCCGGCCCGGCGGTGCCGCCTTCGTCCATCACCGCGAGGTACTGGGTGAATCTCGCCCCCATTTGGGGCGCAATCAGGATGACGCCCCGCGATTTTTCCCAGCCCGGGAGGTCCGAGGGCACGAAGCTGTCGGGGGCGATCAGCGCGTGAGAGCGCCGGACGCGGCTGCGAGTCGTTCCGAAAGGGTCCATACACTCGGCTCCCGAGGGATCAGGCTGGAAAGGGAATCCTCATGCAGTCCCGAAACGAGCCGCCAGCAGGTCGAGGAAACGCAAGATCACCTCAAGCGCGGCGACGACGTCGCCGGGCAGCACGCTCTCATCCGGATGGTGGCTCACGCCGCCGGGGCTCCGCAGGAAGAGCATCGCCATCCGCGTCACCTCGGCCATCACGGCGGCATCGTGCCCGGCGCCGCTCGTCAGGCGGTGCGGGGTATGCCCCGTCGACGCGACGGCCTCGGTGAGCCAGTCGCTCAGCAGCGAGTCGGCCGGGACCGCCGCGTGATGCTCCTCCCGGACGACGCGGAATGCCACGCCCCGCCGATCGGCCAGGGCGGAAGCCCGCGTTCGCAGTTCCGTCAACGCCATCATCCGGACGTCGCTGCGCGCGTGGCGGACGTCGATGCTCAACCGCGCCGTGCCCGGCAACACGTTGACCGCCCCCGGCTCGACCGCGATCGTACCGACCGTCGCGCGCAGGCCCGCGACCGATCGGCCGAGCCGCTCGACCTCCAGGACGAGCTCCGCCGCCGCGGCCAGCGCGTCGAGCCGGCCCTCCATCGGCATCGTCCCGGCGTGCCCCGACCGGCCCCGGAATTCGGCCCAGACCCGGCTCTGCCCGGCGATCGCATCGACCACGCCAACCGGCGCACCGAGTGTCTCGAGGATCGGTCCCTGCTCGATGTGCACCTCCAGGTAGCCGAGCAATCGGCCGGCCGGATACGCGGCCTCGTCCAGGGATGCGGGATCGAGTCCGAACGTCCGGAACGCCTCGGCCATCGCGATTCCTCGGGCGTCGGTCCGATCCAGCAGACCCCGATCGAATCGGCCGCAGACCGCCAGGCTGCCCAGATAGGGGACTCCGTAGCGGACGCCCTCCTCCTCAGAAAAGGCGATGACGTCGATGCCGAACGGCAGCCGGCGACCGCGCAGGGCCTTCACGGCCGCGATGCCCAGCAGCACACCCATCACCCCGTCGTATCGGCCGGCATCGGGCACGGTGTCGAGGTGCGAGCCGATCGCCAGCACGGGGACCTCCGGGCGAATGCCGGCGTAACGCCCGATCAAGTTCCCCGCCGTGTCGACATTGACGCGTATCCCGGCCGCTTCCATCCAGTCGGCCACGAGCCCGTGGAGCCGTCGCATCGGCTCGCTGAGGAACGTACGGGTGATCTTCCCCGCTTCCTCCGTGAACGTGGCGACCTCGTCGCACCGCCCGAACACCTCCAGGGCCATGGCCGCCAGGGTGTTTTCGTCAAATAAAGCAGCCTCGTCAGCATTTCCAGGCCGCTTGACGATGATCGTCGATGGCGGTAATATCTTCACTGATTCTTCACGTGTTTCCAATCGGCTGCTCTCCCCGCGCCGATAGAATGGGTCGACCGACCTCCCGGTCCATTGTTATAACCAAGATCAAGTCGCCGGTCTCGACCTTTCTCTCGATCGAGAGCACGGATCGCATGCAGCCTTGCGTCCTCATCTATTTGAACGGCAAACGGATTGCGATCGCCGGGGAGACTGCCTTCTCAACCCTGGTCGAGTACCTCCGGGAGCAGAGGGGGCTCGTCGGCACCAAGATCGGCTGTGCCGAGGGAGATTGCGGCGCGTGCACGGTCCTGGTCGGCGTCCCCGAGGCTGGGACCATTCGTTATCGGCCGTCGGCCTCGTGCATCCGGCCGCTTTACCAGCTCGATGGGACGCACATCGTGACGATCGAGGGCCTGACGCCCGTCGGCGGCCAGAGCCCCATCCAGCGCGCGATGATCGACTATCACGGCTCCCAATGCGGATTCTGCACGCCGGGGTTCGTCGTCGCGATGGAGGGCGCCTTCGAGTCCGGGGCTTCCGCGGACGAGGACGATCTCCGGACAGGACTCGCCGGCAACCTCTGCCGATGCACCGGTTATATGCCCATCCTCGATGCCGGGCTGTCCGTCGCGGCCGATGGCGCGGGACGACATCCATTGTCGAGCCTCTATCCGTCGCGCGAGATGTATGAGGAGCTGGCCGCACGCGCCGGTGCTCCGCTCCGGATCGAGACGAGCCAGCGGGTTTTCTTCCGCCCGAATCGGCTGGAAGACGCCGTCGCATTCCGGGCACGACACCCGGATGCGGTCATCGTCTCCGGCGGCACCGAGCTGGGCGTCCAGCGGAACAAGCGGGGGCTCGAGCCCACCATCGTCTTGAGTCTCGCCGGTCTGGGCGAGCTGGCGAAGATCTTCCGCGACGTTGATGTGCTCTCGGTCGGCGCCAACGTGACCTGGAGGCAGCTTCAGGCGTTCTCCCGCGACACGCTGCCCGAGATCCAAGCGCTGACCTTGCGCTTCGGCTCGCCGCAGATCCGGAACGTCGCCACGCTGGTCGGCAACATCGCCCACGGCTCGCCGGTGGCCGACTCGCTCTGCCTCCTGCTGATCGTCGGGGCCCAGCTCGAATTGATCGGCGCTTGCGGCACGAGGCGCGTGGGGATCGATGGCTTTTACCGGGGGCCGAAGCAGACGGTCCTCGCGGCCGACGAGTTCATCACCCGGGTCTTGATCCCGCTGCCGGCCCGCGACGAGATCGTGAAGCTCTACAAGATCTCGAAGCGGAAGGAGATGGATGTCTCGACCTTCCGGGCGGGCATCCGCATCGCGCGGGAGGGCGATAGGATCGGCTCGGCCGCGATCGCCTATTCGGGCGTCGGGCCGACCGCCCGCCGACTCCCCCGGACCGAGGCATTCCTGGCCGGTCGCCCCTTCTCCGAGGCGACCTTCCGCGAGGCGGGGAAGCGAGCCCGGGCCGAGGTCGAGCCGATCTCCGACGTCCGCGGCTCGCGCGACTTCCGCCTCCAACTGGCCGAGAACGTCCTGTTGAAGTTCTATCAGCAGGCGGCCGACCTGGGGGCGTCGCCCTGCGGGCGCCGACCCCAGGCACCCGAACGCATGACCGCCCTCGCGTGCGAATCGACAGGGCCGAGCGATCCCTGCACCCTGGCCGGCCGGTCGATTCCCCACGAATCGGCGCACGCCCACGTCACCGGCCAGGCGGTGTACCTCGACGATATCCCGCCGGCCCGCAACGAGCTCCTGGTGGAGTTCGTCGGCAGCCCAATGGCGCATGCGCGGATCGTCGCGGTCGACGTGGCCGAGGCCGCCAGGATCGAAGGGATCGCCGGCGTGTTCACCGCGGCCGACGTACCCGGCGACAACCGGTTCGGCCCGATCTTTCACGACGAGGAGCTGCTGGCCGCGAACGAATGTCATCACATCGGCCAGCCGATCGTCGCGATCGCGGGCGAGAGCCGGGCGGCCCTCCGCGCGGCCAGGGCGGCGGTCCGGATCGAGCTGGAGCCGCTCGCTTCCGTCCTGACGATCGACGACGCGATCGCCGGCCGCCACTTCATCGGCCCGCACCGGCGGATCGCGCGGGGCGACGTCCCGGCCGCGATGGCGCAGGCCGAGCACGTCCTGGAGGGGACCTTCCGCACCGGCGGCCAGGAGCATTTCTACCTGGAGACCCAGGCCGCGCTGGCGATCCCCGGCGAGTCCGGCCAGATCACGGTCCACTCCTCGACGCAGAACCCGAGCGAGATCCAGGACGTCGTGGCGCATTGCCTCGGCCTCCGCCAGAACCAGGTCGTTTGCATCTGCAACCGGATGGGCGGCGGGTTCGGCGGGAAGGAGTCACAGGCCGCCCACCCCGCCCTGATGGCGGCGCTGGTGGCCTTCCGGACCGGCCAGCCGGTGCGCATCGTCTACCCGCGACATCTGGACATGCGGGTTACCGGCAAGCGGCATCCCTATCTGTCCCGCTACAAGGTCGGCTTCGACTCCGAAGGGCGGATCGACGCACTCGACCTCGAGCTCTACTCCGACGGCGGCTGCGCGGCCGACCTCTCCCTCGCCGTCCTGGAACGATCGATGCTCCATGCGGACAACGCCTATTTCATCCCCAACATGGCCGTTTCCGGGACGGTTTGCCGCACGAACCTCCCGTCGAACACCGCGATGCGCGGCTTCGGCGGGCCGCAGGGGATCGCGGCGATCGAGACCGTCATCGAGGAGATCGCGGCGCACCTGGGCCTCGACGCGTTGCTGGTCCGACGGAGGAACTGTTACGGGGGTGCCGGGCGCGACACCACCCACTACGGACAGCTCGTCTCGAACAACACGCTGCCCGATCTCCTCGACCGATTGGCGGAGACCTCGGACTACGCCCGACGCCGCGAGGCGGCCTCGCGGTTCAACGCGGCCTCGCGGACCCACCTCCGCGGCCTGGCGCTGACTCCCGTTAAGTTCGGGATCTCGTTCACGCGACGGGCGCTCAATCAGGGCAACGCGCTGGTGAATATCTACCGGGACGGCACGATCCAGGTCTCGACCGGCGGCACCGAGATGGGCCAGGGTCTCAATACCAAGATCCGCCAGATCGTCGCGGATGCGTTCGCGATACCGATCGAGTCGATTCGCGTCATGCCGACCTCGACCGAGAAGAACAACAACACCTCGCCGACGGCCGCCTCGGCGAGCACCGACCTGAACGGGACCGCGGCGCTGCACGCCTGCGAGATCCTGAAGGAGCGGCTCGCCGCGACGGCCGCCCGGCATTTCGCCGCGCCCGAACTCGGGATTGCGGCCTCCCCGGAACACGTCCGCTTCGAGCGCGGAGGCGTGGTCGACAACCGACGGCCCGGCCACCGGATCGACTTCGACGGGCTCGTCCGGATGGCCTACGAGGAACGCGTCGACCTCGGCGCCCGAGGGTTCTACAGCACACCCGGGGTCGACTTCAACCGCGAGACCGGCCGGGGCAATCCGTTTCTCTACTTCACCAACGGCGCCGCCGTCGCGGAGGTGGAGATCGACCGGCTGACCGGAGAGCTCGCCGTCGCGCGGGTGGATATCCTCATGGACATCGGCCGATCGCTCAACCCCGCCATCGACCGCGGCCAGGTGATCGGCGGGTTCGTTCAGGGGATGGGCTGGGCGACGACGGAGGAACTGCTCTACTCCGAGGCGGGCGAACTGCTTTCCAAGTCGCCGAATAACTACAAGATCCCGAACGTCGAGTGCATGCCCCGCGCCCTGCGAGTTGACTTCCTGGAGAACCCGGAGAACAAGATGAATCTCCTGGGCAGCAAGGCCGTGGGCGAGCCGCCGTTTGTGCTAGGCTTGAGCGTCTGGGCCGCCGCGAAGCAGGCGATCGCGAGCCTCGCGCCGGGCCGGGCACCGGCCCTGAACCTCCCGGCCACGAGTGCAGAGCTATTGAAGCATTTCGCTCGCCATGATGAGGCCGGGCACCGCGAACAGACCATGACTGTACCCTCTGAGACGGATAAGGAAGCGGAGTCCGCGATCCATGCACGAGCCCCATTCTGAGCCTTACTTCATGTGGCTGGCCATCGCGAAGGCCCGCGAGGGCATCGCCTCGGGACAATCCCCGTTCGGGGCGGTCATCGTCCGCGACAAGGCGGTGGTGGCCGCGACGCACAACACCGTCTGGCGGGACACCGACCCGACGGCACACGCCGAGGTCAATTGCATCCGCGGCGCGGCACAGGCCCTGGAGTCCATCGACCTGAGCGGTTGCGAGATGTATTCCACCTGCGAGCCCTGCCCGATGTGCCTCGCCGCGATCCACTGGTCGAAGATCGGCCGCGTCGTCTATGGCGCAGCGATCGCCGACGCCGCCGGGGCCGGCTTCTGCGAGCTGCACGTCGACGCCCGCATCCTGGCCGAGATGGGCCGCAGCCCGCTCAAGGTCGAGAGCGGACTACTCCGCGAAGAATGCGCCGGACTATTCGCCGAATGGCGCGAGGCCGGCCTGTGTCAGTCGTACTGAACACGAAGCGAATCCCGTTCATGGACGAGACTCTTCAAGGTGGTGGGGGCACGACGCCGTGGATCTCGATGTCGTTGATGTATCATCCACGCGGCGGCGAATCAAGGTGGCACTGGGCCAGGAGCCGGGCGACCTGCTGATCGCCGGAGGCCAGGTGGTCAACGTCTTCAATCGCCGGGTCGAGCCGGCCGACGTCGTGATCGCCGACGGCCGGATCGCCGGCGTGGGATGCTACGAATGGCGGGCGAGTCGGACGATCCAGGCCGAGGGAATGGTACTCTTGCCCGGGCTGATCGATGCGCACATGCACCTGGAGAGCACCCTGCTGACCCCCGTCGAGCTGGCGCGGTTGATCGTGCCGATGGGGACGACGGCGATCATCTCCGACTCGCACGAAGTCGCCAACGTGCTGGGGGTCCGCGGGATCGACATGCTGGTCCGGGCCAGCGAGGGCCTGCCTCTGGACCTGTTCTTCACGGCCTCGTCCTGCGTGCCCGCGACGCACTGGGAAGATGCCGGCGCCGTGCTTGGCCCGGCCGAGGTCCGCGCGCTGCTGGCCCGGCCCCGCGTCCTGGGCCTCGCCGAGGTGATGGACATCGCCGCGCTTCTCGGGGCCGAGCACGACGTGCTGGAGAAGGTCGAGTCGGCCCTGTCGGCCCGGGCCGTGGTCGACGGGCACGCACCGTCGCTCTCGGGGCGCGATCTCATCGCCTACGCCGCCGCCGGCATCCGCTCCGACCATGAATCGACGACCGTGGAGGAGGCCCGAGCCAAGGCCGCGCTCGGGATGCTGGTCCAGGTGCGCGAGGGATCGAGCGCCCAGAACCTCGCCGCGCTGCTCCCCCTGCTGGTCGACGACGAGCTCGACGAGTCGTGGTGCCTCGCCACCGACGACATCTTCCCGAACGACTTGCGGCATCATGGCCACCTCGACGGCCTGCTCCGGCGCCTCGTGGCCGCCGGCGTCGCGCCGGCCGTCGCGGTCCGGCATGCCGCGTACGTGCCGGCCCGGCATTATGGGCTCGTCGATCGAGGGGCACTGGCGCCCGGATACCGCGCCGACGTGGTCCTCGTCGAGGACCTCCGGGACTTCCGCGTCCGCACGGTGATCAAGGATGGGCGGGTCGCCGCCCGCGACGGTGTCTGCCTGGACCTCGGCGAAGTGCCCGAACTCGTCCACGAGAATAGCATCCACCTCCCGCCGCTGGACGCGACGGCGTTCCGCCTGCCGCTAGCGAACGAGATCTGTCCCGTGATCGAAGTCGTCCCCGGGCAGATCGTCACCCGGCGTGGCTCGAGGAGCGTCCGTCGGGTCGCCGGCCACTGGGCGTTCGACCCGGAGCGGGACGTCGTGTTGATCGCCAGCATCGAGCGGCACCGGGCCTCGGGTCGGATCGGCCTGGGTCTGGTGACCGGCCTCGGCCTGACCCATGACGGGGCGATCGGCTCGTCGGTCGCCCACGATTCGCATAACTTAATTATTGCGGGGACCAACGCCCGTGATATGCTGACCTGCGTACGGACTTTGGCCGAGCACGGCGGCGGGTTCGTGGCGGCTTCGGGCGGGACCGTCCGGGCACTGCTGCCCCTGCCCGTCGCGGGACTCCTCTCGCTCGAAGACGCCGATACCGTCTGTCGCCAGCTCGAGGCGGTGAATCACGCCGCCCGCGCGCTCGGCTGTCCCCTGGAAGCCCCCTTCGGCACGCTGTCATTCCTGGCCTTGCCGGTTATCCCCGAATTGCGGATCACGGCCCAAGGTGTGTTCGATGTCCGCGAACAGAATTTCCTCAAACTCTGAGACTCATCTTCACGAAATCTTTATCGAGATAAACCCTTTGTCCGTCTCCGACATCGATTCGAGCAGTCTGGGCATGACCCTTAATTCAATAACGGAGGGAAGACTCACATCATAAAGCGGATTGCATTCCGCCATCGAGTCGGTTAAGGTTGAGTGCATCACTATCCGGACGCTCGGCGACGATCCCTCTCCCCAGATCCGATCCGCCGTCCTTGGAGCCGTTCGTGGTTCCTGGTCAAGCCGTCCCGCCAAAACGCTCGTCGTGGATTTCCGGTGCCGTTCGGAAGACGATCCACTTCGAAGGATCAGCTACACGCTGCCGTGTTTGACCGATTCCATCATTTTAAGGATTGCCCACCCATGAGTTCCCGGCTCTCCGCGCGTTCGACCCGCGGCTTCACTCTCATCGAGCTCCTCGTCGTGATCGCGATCATCGCGGTCCTGATCGCTCTGCTGCTGCCCGCCGTGCAGGCGGCGCGCGAGGCCGCACGACGCGCCCAGTGTACCAACAATCTCAAGCAGTTGGCCCTGGCGGCGAATAACTACGAGTCGTCCGGCGGTTGCTACCCCGGCGGATCGTACTCCGGCACCCTCTTCAACCCTCCCCACGTGGGCACCTACCCGGAGAACTTCAGCGTCTTCGTGCGGATGCTGCCCTTCTTCGAGCAATCGGCGATGTACAACGCTGTCAACTTTAACCTAACCTCCGCTGATCCGGCGAACATCACGATCTGCGGGGTGCAGGTCAATTCACTGATCTGCCCCAGCGATAACCAGAATCAGAGTGTCCTGATCTCGTCCCTGACGTCGGGGGGCGGCGTGACCCCGGGCTGGAGCTTCAACGAGATTTCCTTGCCGGCCGGCACCTGGATGCAGGCGTTCACCAGCTACGCCGGGAATGCTGGCACGTTCACGTTCGGCTTCTCCAATCTGATGTCGTCCACCGTCCTCGCCCAGTTCAACGGCACGATCTACAACGACAGTAGCGTCAAGATCGCCGCCGTCACCGACGGGACGAGCAACACGATGATGTTTGCCGAGAAGAGCAAGGGGCACCTGTTCATACTCGACCCGGGCTATGCCGTATCGGACTGCTCGTGGCAATCGGGCCGATGGTATGACTCGCTCTTCTCCACGCTCTACCCAATGAACCTGGCGGTGGGCAATAATGTGGCGTTCGGCGGGGGAACGAGCCCCGGATATTACTCTCCGACGGTGGCGGGGAGCTACCACCCCGGTGGGGCGAACTTCGGCTTCTGTGACGGTTCGGTCAAGTTCCTCAAGAACTCGATCAGCTCCTGGTCGTTCAGCGCGGGGAATGCCGACAGCTATTCCGACGCCATGCCTAACGGCACGGTCTATACGTCGGTGAGCGCAACGGCCCCCAACACGAAGACGGGCTACTACCTGGCGAACACCGCGGCACAGCTCGGCGTTTACCAGCAGCTCTCCACACGCAACGGCGGCGAAGTGATCAGCTCAGATTCCTATTGAGCGACCGACGACGGCCGGTCGCCATGCCGGCGCTTGACCGATGGTTTCGACGCCCCGGGACAAGGCCGGACGGCCCTGTCCCAGGCTGCGTTTCCGCCCCCTCCTTTTCCCGATTACACGCCGGAACGACTCATCACACCCAGGAAGCGAGAGTTTTTCGTCCATGCTCAAGATCCTACGAGCCTCCGGCCTCGTCCTTCTCGGACTCCTGAGCGGCTGCGGAGGGGGGCCTCCATCGACGTCGAATGCCGGGCCGCCTCCCCCCCACCAGGGGAACCTGATCACAATGCCCGGTGGCAAGGGTTACCTTGAGGTCGTCCAGAAGAAGGCCACGTCTCCCAGCACCCCGATGACCGGCGAGGTCTCCTTCTATTTCCTCAAGGAAGATGGCAGCACGCCGTTCTCGCCGGCACCCACCTCGGGGAGTCTGACCGTCGGCAAGAATAAGGTCGCGCTCCAATCCGAAGGAGAGGGGCTGGCCACCCCGAGCGGAGCCCCTCTCTTTCCCACGGGCGCCCTCGATGGGATCCTGAGCGTCGAGTTGGACGGCAAGCCGGTCACCATCCCGCTCGGTGTCCGTTGAATCCGGACGGGCCTATGGGCCCCGAACTTTCCTCGACTCGTCCGGGATCGCGGTCGCCATGGCAGGGGGGGCGCCCGCGCGGACGATTCCCCCGGAGCGTGGGTGGAACGCTTCCGGAACATTGCGACATCAGCCGGAGGAGAGCGACGGTGGCGGTGATTCCTGACGAGGCGAGTCCGATGCCCGTTGACACGAGCTTCGAATTCGAGTCGCTCGCCGACTCCCTCCACGGCAACGCGGACCTCGCGCCCACGACGAAGGACCAGCGCCGATGGGGCGTCAAGGACATCGCGGCCTTGTGGATCTCGATGTCGGCCTGCATCCCGACCTACATGCTGGCCTCCTCGCTGATCGCCGAGGGGATGAACTGGTGGCAGGCGGTCCTCACGATCTTCCTGGGCAATACGATCGTGCTGGTCCCGATGGTCCTCAACGCCCACGCGGGGACCAAGTACGGCATCCCGTTCCCGGTCTACTGCCGGGCGTCGTTCGGCATCCTCGGGGCCAATGTCCCCGCGATGTTGCGGGCGCTGGTGGCCTGCGGCTGGTTTGGAATCCAGACCTGGATCGGCGGCGAGGCGATCTACAAGATCCTGGCGATCTACATCCCCGCCTGGGCCGAACTGTCGAAGATCCCGGGGCTGGGCATCAACGCCGCGCAGGGAGGCTGCTTCCTGGCGTTCTGGGCGATGAACATCGTCGTCATCTACCTGGGGATCGAGTCGATCCGCTTCCTCCTGAATATCAAGGCACCCCTCCTGATCGCGCTGGGGCTGGCGCTCCTGGCCTGGGCCTACGTGCAGGCCCACGGATTCGGGCCGATGCTGGAACAGCCATCGCAGTTCGATCCGGGAGGGCCGAAGGCCGGCCAGTTCTGGACGTTCTTCATCCCGGCCTTGACGGGGATGATCGGCTTCTGGGCCACGCTCTCCCTCAACATCCCCGATTTCACCCGATATGCGCGGTCGCAGCGCGACCAGGTCCTGGGCCAGGTGCTCGGCCTGCCGACCACGATGGCCCTCTACTCATTCATCGGCGTGGCCGTCACCTCGGCGACGATCGTCATCTACGGTAAGACGATCTGGGATCCGATCGACCTCCTCTCCCATTTCCGCAATCCGCTGGTCCTGTCGATCGCCATGGTCTCGCTCTGCCTGGCGACCCTGGCGACCAACATCGCCGCCAACGTGATCGGCCCGGCGAACGATTTTTCCCACCTCTGGCCGCGACTGATCTCGTTCCGGACCGGCGGACTGATCACCGGAGTATTGGGCATCCTGATCCAGCCCTGGAAGCTGATCGCCGATCCGTCGGGCTACATCTTCACCTGGCTGGTCGCCTATTCCGCGCTGCTGGGAGCCGTGGGCGGCATCCTCATCACCGACTACTACCTCATCCGACGGACGGAGCTCGACCTCAAGGGACTGTATCAGGCCCCGGGACCGTACTGGTATACCGGCGGATTCAACCCCGCGTCGCTGGTCGCGCTGGTGGTCGGTATCGCCCCGTGCGTCCCCGGATTCCTGGGCACCATCGGCGTGCTCGAGGTCGCCCCGGTCTGGGTCTCGATGTATCACTACGCCTGGTTCATCAGCTTCGGGCTGTCGGCGGTGTGCTATCTCGTCATGATGAAGGTTGCCCGACTTCCGGTCCGGTAGGGTGTACTGCGAGCACCGCGGCCTGCGGCGCGACCAGGATCGGTGCTCGCAGAGGCCCCTACAAAGATTCGGATGGATCAGGTTTTTAGCCCTTGCCCGTCTTCCACACAGGGTCGTGGTGCGAATCCCTCGGCGATTCGAACCATCGTGTCATGGTCATTTTCTGCTGGGTGTAGAAGTGGATCGACTCGGTCCCCTGGATGTGCAGGTCGCCGAAGAACGAGCGGTTCCAGCCGGTGAAGGGGAACCAGGCCATGGGGGCGGGCACGCCGATGTTGATCCCGATCATCCCCGCGTTGAAGTATTGCTTGAACTGGCGGGCCGCCCAGCCGTTCCGGGTGAAGATCGACGCGCCGTTGCCATAAGTGCAGTTCCGGCCGATGGCCAGCGCGGCCTCGAGGTCGTCGACGCGGATGACCGAGAGCACCGGCCCGAAGATCTCCTCGCGGGCGACCCGCATGGCGGGAGCGACGCGGTCGAGCACGCTCGGGCCGATCAGGAAGCCGCCGTCGCCCTTCGGCGTCGCGGACCGGCCGTCGAGGACGATCTCGGCGCCTTCGTGGCGGCCGATGTCGAGGTAGCCGACCACGCGGTCGAGGTGCTCCCGGGTGATGACCGGCCCCATGTCGACATCCGTGCCCCCGTCGGTCGGGCCGACCTTCAGCCGGCCTGCGGCCTGCCGGAGCCGATCGACCAGCGAGTCGGCGACCTTGCCGACGGGCACGGCGACGCTGCCGGCCATGCAACGCTCGCCGGCGCAGCCGAACGCCGAGAGCTGGAGCGCGCCGACCGCCTGATCGAGGTCGGCATCCGGCATGATGATCAGGTGATTCTTCGCCCCGCCGGCCGCCTGGACCCGCTTCCCGTTCCGAGTGCCGGTCTCGTAGACATGCCGGGCGACTTCGGTCGAGCCGACGAACGAGACCGCGCGGACGAGCGGATGATTCAGGAGCGCGTCGACGGCCTCGCGGTCGCCGTGCACGATATTGAAGACTCCCTCGGGCAACCCGGATTGCATCAGCAACTCGCCCATCCGGATCGCCGACAGCGGCACCTTCTCCGACGGCTTGAGAACGAACGCGTTGCCGCAGGTGATCGCGATCGGGAACATCCAGAGCGGGACCATCGCCGGGAAGTTGAACGGCGTAATCCCCGCGCAGACGCCGACGGGATGCCGGACCGTCTCGCAATCGACCTGCCGGGCGATGTTGGCGAGCGACTGGCCCATCAAGAGGCTGGGGACGCCGCAGGCGAACTCGACGTTCTCGATGCCCCTCTGGACCGAGGCCCGCGCCTCGGCCAGTGTCTTGCCGTGCTCGCGCGTGACCAGGCACGCGAGCTCCTCGGCGTGCGCCACGAGTTTCTCGCGGAACCGGAACATCACCCGCGCCCGGTCGACGACCGGCGTCTCGGCCCAATACGGCAGGGCCGTGGCGGCCGATCGCGCGGCGCGATCGACCTCGTCCGCGGTGCAGAACGGGACCGCGGCGATCGCGCTCCCGTTTGAAGGGTTGTACACCGGGCCACATCGGGCCGATCGGCTCGCCTCCCACTGGCCGCCGATGAGCATATTGACACGATCGAGTCTCTCGAGATCGGGCTGGGTCGTGACCATGGGACGGACTCCGGGAAGGGATTCAGGGAATATCTTAACATCGAATCGACCGGGGCAAGTAGGCCTTAGCCCGGTAATCAGAGCGCATGACGATTGGCCGAAGATCGCCGGGCGGAGCCGGCTCCTACAAGACAGGCCAAGGGTCCCGTCTGTAGGAGGGGGCTTGTCCCCCGACCGTATCCAGCCCGAGCGTTCGGCGCTCCAGCTTGTTCCACCCGCTCCGACTGGCATTCGACGGCTCGTTCCGGTAGCATCGTCATCATCTCGAATGTTCCCATCGCAAGAGGAAACGTCATGTCGCGAATCGTCCGGGGCGGTCTGATCCAGGCCACACTCTGCCAGCCCGCGACCTCGCCCGTGGCCGCCGTCAAGAAGGCGATGGTCGACAAGCACGTCGGATTGATCGCCAGGGCCGCCGAGCGGGGGGCGCAGGTCGTCTGCTTGCAGGAGCTGTTCTACGGCCCGTATTTCTGCGCCGAGCAGCAATCGCGATGGTACGAGCTGACCGAGCCCGTGCCGGACGGACCCACGATCAGGCTCATGGCCGAGGTCGCCAGGAAGCACCAGATCGTGCTGATCGTCCCGGTGTACGAGGAGGACCTCCCCGGGGTCTACTACAACACCGCGGCCGTCATCGACGCCGACGG
>JBKQHM010000375.1:0-4089 GCA_052148775.1 Isosphaeraceae bacterium
CTCGCGGGCGAATTGCGGTGAATCGCCGCCAGATCTCAATCCTCCACCTGGCGTGACGACCTCATGGTGGCACCAGAGGATTGTAACGCGTCGATTATGCACCACCCAATTCCCCTCTTGAGCCAACTCCGTTTCCATTCGGCGCGCCCCCGTTGAGCTGTCCGATCTGAGTCGGAGTACCGCCGTCGATCACGACATAGACGTTCACCCGGGCGATCGATCCGGCGGGCGTGCCGGTGTTCTGGTCGGGATCGGCGCCGGCCCAGTCGAGCGTGAAGACGCCGTTACTGTACGACGATGGGGTCAGCGCGCTGAACTCGGACGATGGGAACGGCCCCCAGGAGTACGACGGATTGCTCGCCAGGATGTGGGTCACGGGCGCGTTGAGGTCGGGGACGCTGGTGCTGGCCTCGATCGCGACACTGCTCTTGCCCTCGATATTGCCGGCGGCATCCTCGGCGATGCTGTGGAAGGCATAGAGATTGCGGTCCTGCCCCGTGAAGCTGAAGGTCACCGTGCCGGATGCCGTGGGGGTCAAGGTCAGGGTCTGGTAGAGAGAGAAAGGGCCGTTGTTGACCGAGTCGTACAAGGCCACCGACGAGACGCCCGAGGCGGGCGCAACGACGGGACCGGTCGGGTCGCTGAAGGTGACCGAAACCGGGAAGGTATCCGAGGTCTGGCTGGTGCCCAGGGCGTTGATCACGTGGCTGGCGGGAGGCGTTGTATCCATCAGCCAGGATGTCGACAAAGAGTTGGAGCCGAGGTTGCCGCTGAGGTCGGCTATGCCTTTGGCGTTGACCGTGAGGGTGTATTGACCGCTGGTTGTGGTCAGGCCGGCGAGGCCGCCGATCTGGTATGTCGAGCCGGAGACCGGCATCACCGTGACGGCGCTGGTGATCAGGTTTGGGCCGCCGTTGACGGCTAGCGTCAGGTCGAAATCGGTGAACGTGCTCAGGTTAACCGGTTCGTTGAACGCGAGATCGATGGTGGAAACGGGCGTGTTTCGCGGGTTCGGCGTCGCTGGCCCGACCGCGGTCAGGGCCATGACGACGGTGGTCTGCGCCTCGGGGGCGCCGGGTGGTGCCTCGACGTTGCCGACGTTGTCGGTGGCCTCGCTGTAATAGCTGTAGGTATGGCCGAACTGGCCCGTGAACGTGGCCGAGGTTTCGGTCGTGTCGAGAAGGAACGGAGTGTACGGGCCCCCGTCGTCGGAGACAT
The DNA here is from genome assembly GCA_052148775.1 of Isosphaeraceae bacterium. Lineage (GTDB taxonomy): Bacteria > Planctomycetota > Planctomycetia > Isosphaerales > Isosphaeraceae > CAVZRC01. The sequence continues at coordinate 1,219 of JBKQHM010000375.1, forward strand.
AGATGTTGTAGAAGGCGATTCCCGAGCCGCCGGGGTTGTCCTGGCCCGACCAGGAGACGGTGAAGCTGGTCGCCGTTTCTGTGGGAAGCAAAGGGGCGACAGTGCTGGTGGGCGGGGTTGTGTCGATGAGGAAGTTGCTGCTGTAGGAGAGCGAGGCGCCGAACGGGATGGCGAGGGCTGCCTCGTTGCCGTCGGCGTCCGTGAGGGTGGCGCCGGCGGCGAGGATAAGCGGCGAGCTGGTATCCAACTCTGGCGTATTATCGCCCGCCGCGACGGTGTAGGTCCCGCTCGCCGTCGCGGAGTCGCTGAACGGTGCTATGGTTACAGTACCACCGTCGTTGAGTGGGATGGTCAAGTCTCCACCGGCCAAGGTGACGGGCGCGAAGAAGTTCACAGTCACGTTAATCGGCTCACCGACGCCGTACGCTCCGCTAGGCGTCTGCGAAGTCATCGAAGCGATTGTGGTAACATCCAAATCGATCGGGCTGATCGGTGCGATCGCCGCACCCGGCGACGTGACTCCGCTGGCGATGTTTTCATCGAGCAGCGATTGCGAAGAATCTTCGCCGAAGATCGACAAGGTGATGAGATATGGCCCGGAGCCGGTACCCACACCGCTGAACTGATACGAGCCCGGGACGACCGACCCCGGCGGAATCGTGAAGATCTCGGGTTCCGTACCTTGACCGGAATCCGTCGCTAGGGGGTTGATTTCATCGATAAACTGGCCTGTCGTGGGATCGTAGCCAAGGCGCCGCCCCATGGGATCCGTGATGAGAAGGGCGACCGGGGAGTGGACTACGATTTCGGCGGATAGCGTCGCCTGATTGAGTTCGTAATGGCCGGCATTACCGCCCTCCGAGGGTTTGAGTACGAGGAGCGGCTCGCCTTCTGGATTGACCGGGATGTACTGATTGAAGTTGGCCGGGGTAATGAAGCCCTTCGTGGTATTGTTGGGGAAGGCGATATCCACGGCCAGGGCCGCCGGTTGGCCCTGGGCATTAAGAACACTGTGCAATGAGCTCTGCGGCGGATTCACGGCGGGCGTATGGTCGGATTTCCGAGGGTTTATCCCGTGTGCCGCGATGAGCGAGTTAACTTGATTCGCCAGGGCGTTGACGCTCGGGTCGCTCGAGTCGACGACGAGCCGGGGGGAGCCTGCTCCAGGGACCTGCGTGATGCCGGGATAGCACAGCAATTGCAGGAACTTCGTCCGTAGCTCAAAAAAGAGGGCCTGGTAGTCTGTCGGACGGTAAGCCGATGTAATGGTCGGCATGATGCCCGTTGCCGATGTTACATTGGCTTCGAATTGTTGCACGGCGCTCCGAAGTGTCGGGTCGAGGTCGTTGATGTTCGGGGTGATCGTCTGGTCGGGGACGGCCATCAACCCGATCGAGCTGTTGCCGGCTTCCGGGAGCATCTCGGAGGTATCACCGTTCGAGTCCGTCGCCGTCACCGTGAGGAATTCTCCTGGGGGTGCAGGCAAGTTGAACGTCGAACTGCTCAACTGCTGGTAGGCCGTACCGTCGATGTCCGACGTCAATTTCATGCTTTTTAAATAGGTGCATGAGTTCGCGCTAACCAGATAAAAGTCGAACGTGTACGCTTGATTCGGGTAATCCACCAATGTCAGGTAAGTGACGGGACCAACGATGCTCAACCCTGGATAGTTTGCGTCCTCGTTGGGGTCGCCCGCCGAGAAGTCGAGGGTATTGGGCCTGGGAGTGGTGCCCGCTCCAAGGCCGATCGCCAGGCCGCCGTTGCCGTAGATGACGTTGCCCCGGATCGCATCGCCGGTGCCGCCGAGGACCGACACGCCGTTGCGCCCGTTGTTGGCGATGACGTTCGCGGTCGGATTCTGATTCGCCGGGGTCGTGGAGTCGTTCGGCATGAGTCCGATCACATTGGCCGAAGCTCCATTCTCGATCGTGATCCCATCCGCACCGTTGCCGAGACTGATATCGCCCGACGAATCGGTCCCGATCCAGTTGCCCTGGACGATCGTCCCCTGGACGCCGTTCAGGTCGATCCCAGCGTTCTGGTTGCCGGTGATCACGTTCCCAGCGCCTGAGACGGTGCCGCCGATGGTGTTGGCGGTGGCACTCGCCGTGACGACGATGCCGTTCTGGTCGCCCGTGAGCTGGCACCCCGTGATGGTATCGTTACTGCCGGCGATGGAAATCCCCGCTCCGCCGAAGGACTTGATGGTCAGGTTTTGAACGGTATCCTGGCTGCCGGAGATGTCCAGGCCGTCTCCGCCGGCCGAGGTGCCGTCGATCGTGATCGCGCCGGTGATGCTAACCTGGTTTCGCGTCAGGGCGGGGAGTGGACTCTGGAGCGAGATCGTCCCGCCCGAAATGTTGCTCGCGAAGGTGATCGCATCGTTCCCGTTCGCGATCGGGTCGGCGTCGACGGCGGTGATCACGGCGCGCAAGGAGCCGGGCCCGGAGTCGTTCGTGTTGGTGACGACGTAAGAGGCCGGGCCCAGGTTCAACAGGAACGCGCGTTGTTCGCCGTTGTGAATGCCATAGCCGACGATCTGATCGGAGTCATTGATCCCCGTCGCTTCCGTGAGGGTCCAACCGGAGTCGGGCGGGAGCAAGGTGTTGAGGTCGGTCAGGGTGTCGTCGGAGTACAGGAAGGCGTCGTCCCCGCCGGACGAGTTTTCCCCGAAACCCACCACCTCACCGGAGTCGTTGATGGCCAGGGCATCCGACGCATAATTGACGGAATAGGTCACCGAGACGTTGCTGGCGAGCGCTCCCAGATCTTCCAAGCCTCCGCCTGTGTCCAGGAAGGCATTGAGGTAGGAGCTCACGGGTTGGTGTCGCTGGAATCAAGCGACTTTGATCGCCGGCTCCATCGCTCGCA
>JBKQHM010000376.1:0-28901 GCA_052148775.1 Isosphaeraceae bacterium
AGTTCCTCGGCCTGCTCGACCCGGGGCGAGTCGGTGAGGATGATGCTCCGGAATGTATCCTGGGCGCGGTCGAGTTCGGCCTTGCGACGGCGGAATTGCTCGGCCTCGCGAATCATCCCGGCCTGGAAACTCAGGACGGCGAGCCGATCGATCGCCTGGCTGTCGCCGGGGGTGCTCTGGATCAGGAGGGTCAGCTCCCGGCGCTCGGCCTGGCTGTCACCGTGTCGGGCGGCGAGCCAGGCTCGCATCGAGCCGATTGCGGCGGCATCGAAGTCGGCATCCGGCAGGTGTGAGGCCGACTCCCAGAAGGCATCGTCGTCCTCGGTCGCCCGGGCCAGGGCGAGCCTGGCCTCCCAGACCGATGGGTCCTCGGGCCGACGCTTGAGGCAGCGGTCGAGCCAGCTCGCGGCTTCCTCGAACCGTCCGGTGAGGATCGCATGGTTCCCCTTGCCCAGCCAGACCCGGTCATCGTCCTTGTCGGCCGCCTCCAGGGCGCGGAACCAGGCCTCGACGGGCGTGGGGGAGTGGTCGAGCAGCCAGAGTTCCCTGAGCACGGCGCCCGGGTTCGGCGATCGGCACCACGACGCGCGCAGCACGCGACGGACGTCGTCGAGCCTCCCTTCGAAGCGGTAAAGGCGGCTCAAGGTCCGCTCGAGGTCGTATCGATCCGCCCCGGCCGGCCCGTTCAGGGCGGCGATCAAGGTTTTCTCGGCCGGGGCATACCTGCCCGTGTTGATCAAGTTGGTCGCGGCCAGGAGTGCGGCCTTGGAGTAAGCTGGACTGGCCCGGGGCACCCGGGCCCATGCGGCGATCGCCGCGTCCTGGCCGTGCCGCCGCTCGGCCTCGGGGTCCCGCCCGGTTTCCGATGCCATCGCGGTCTCGCGACGTCCGCGCTCCAGCTCGCATTCGCCGAGGAGCAGCAGGATCTCGCCGTCATCGGGCCATCGGTCCGCGAGCCGGACCAGGTGCTGGCGCGCCATCCCGAATCGCCCGGCCTCCATGGCGGCGCGTGCCTCGGCCAGCTCGAGCCGTCGCGACCGCGTTCGGTACCAGATCACTCCTGCCACCGACGATGACGCCAGAATCGCGAGGGCCAGCCCCAGCACGACCCACCTCAAAAGCCCGACCCGTCGCTCGACCATTCCGCCCTCACTCGTGCCTGACGACTGCTCAGGGATCGTCGTCGAGCCCAGAGCCATCTCGACCCTTGTCATCATCGCGGATTGCGGTCGGCCGCGGCAAGCGCCTCGCGACTCCCGAGCTCTATCGACATCGGTCGGTCGTTGACTCGGGTACACCGCGAGTCTTATCGTCGAATCAGCGAGGCCCCGAGGGTTTTCCGAATGGTGAAGCGGAGCGTATGAGGCGACGAAAGCTCCTGATCGGCCTGATCTTCGTGGCGATCCTGGTCATCCTGGGCGGGGTGGGGGCGAGGCTCCTGGCGGCGCACCGGTACCGGGGCGAGCTGGCCGAGGCCCGCAAGGAGATGGATTCCGGGCTGCTGGCGATGGCCCGGAAGCGATTGACCCGGCTGGCGGAGCAGTGGCCGGCCGACGGCGAGGTCGCCTATCAGCTCGGGCGTTGCGAGGCGTCCCGGGGGCGGTTCGAGTCGGCGCTGGAATGCTGGGGGCGGATCCCGGGCGACTCCCCGTGGGCGGCGCCCGCGGCGATCGATTTCGCGCAGGTCGCGATCCAGCTCGGACGGGTCGTCGAGGCCGAACGCGTACTCCGCGGTGCCCTGCGGCACGCCGGCCCGGAAGTCCCCGCCTTGCGACACATCCTCCTGACTCTGCTGGGACAGCAAGGGCGGATCGACGAGGCGCGACGCCTGCTCGAATCGTTCTGGACCGATCGGGTCCTCTTGCCGCCGCGCGACTTCGACGGCCGGCTCGCCGTGTTGCGCGAACACGTTGCGCTCGACTTCGAGCCCTTCCCCCTCGAGTGGAACCTCAGCATGCTCGAGGGCGGGTCGGGCCCGGCCGGGGAGGATGACCGGCTCGCCATGGCGCTCGCGCGGGCCTACCTGGCCTCGCGGTCGGGCGACTTCGATCGGGCCGAGGCCCAGCTTCGCGAATGGCTCGGGCGTCGGCCCCACGACCCGGTCCTCAACAAGGCATGGCTGGACTGGGCCGTCGCCGCGGGGCGGGTCGAGATCGCCCGGGCGGCGATCGCCCGGGTGCCGGCCGATCGAATGGACGACATCCAGCGACTGGAGCTTCGCGCCTGGTTCGCCCGTCAGCGGCACGACGATCCGGCCGAGCGGTCGGTCCTGGATTCACTCCTCGCCCTTCAGCCGGGACGCGCCGCGACCCTGGCTCGCCTGGCCGAGCTTCGCCGAGGGACCGGCGACCCCCAGGGCGCCGCCGATTTGATGCAACGCAAGTCCGAGCTCGACGCGGCCTTCGATCGTTACCTCCAGCTCTACAAGGAAGATCGATACCGCGACCATATCCCGGAACTCGCCGCGCTGGCCGAACGCCTGGGGCGGACGTTCGAGGCCCGAGGCTTCTGGGAGCTGACCCTCGATCGGGCGCCCGACGACCCGGCGGCGAGGTCCGCGCTGGTGCGGATCGAGACCCTCGAAAGGACCAGATGGGCGGCTTCCCGACGCCTTGCGAGCTTGCCGGATTCCGACGGGGCTTCCGAATCGCCGGTCCCTACCGTCGGCCGGCGTCCCGACGCCGACCGGGGGGCGATCCCTCGCTTCGAGGATCGGGCGTCCGCCACTGGACTGGGCGACTTTATCCAGGACAACGGCGCCTCGCCGATTCGTCAGCTTCCCGAGATGGCCAGCGGCGGCGTCGGGCTGCTCGACTATGACGGCGACGGGTTCCTCGACGTTTACTGCGTCCAGGGAGGGACCTTCCCGCCCGGCCCGAACGCACAGTATTCCGGCGATCGACTCTACCGCAACCGATGCGACGGGACGTTCGTGGATGTCACCCAGGCATCCGGAATCGGGGGAATGCGGCGCGGGTATGGCCATGGCGTTGCCGTGGGGGACTACGACAACGACGGCCGGCCCGACCTGTTCGTCACCCGATGGCGGTCCTATGCGCTGTATCACAATCGGGGCGATGGGACGTTCGAAGACGTTACCGAGCGGGCCGGGCTGGGCGGGGACCGGGACTGGCCGACGTCGTCGGCGTTCGCCGACCTCGACGGCGATGGCGACCTCGACCTCTACGTCTGCCACTACGGCACCTGGGATCCTTCGAACCCCCTGATCTGCAAGGATCCGTCGGGCACGATCGTCCTCACATGCGACCCGCGTCGGATCGAGTCGCTCCCGGACCACGCATTCCGGAACGACGAGGGGCGGTTCGTGGACGTCACCGCCGATTCGGGGATCGTCGACCGCGACGGCCGGGGCTTCGGCGTGGTGGCGGCCGACCTCGACGAGGACGGGCGGATCGACCTGTTCGTGGCCAATGACAGCTCGGCGAACTTCCTGTTCCGGAACCTGGGCGGGTTCCGGTTCGAGGAAGTCGGGCATGAGGCGGGGGTTGCTGCCAATGCGGGGGGCGGCTACCAGGCGGGGATGGGTGTCGCCTGCGGCGACCTCGACGGCGACGGTCGGCTCGACCTGGCCGTGACGAATTTTTATGGAGAGTCGACCTCGCTCTTCCACAACCTGGGAAAAGGGCAATTCGCCGACCACACGGCCGCCGTCGGGCTGTCGGCCCCCAGCCGGCACCGGCTGGGCTTCGGAGTGGCGTTCCTCGACGCCAACAGCGACGGATGGCTCGATCTCATGACGGCTAACGGGCACATCAGCGACCACCGCCCGCTCTTCCCCTACGCGATGACGCCGCAACTCTTCGTGGGAGGTCCCGCCGGGATGTTGACCGACGTGACCGCCGAGGCCGGCGCACCGTTCCAGCAACTCCACGTCGGTCGGGGCCTCGCCGTGGGCGATCTCGACAACGACGGCCGGCCGGACGCCGTAATGGTTGACCAAAACGAACCTTTGGCCGACCTCCGGAACGAAACCGAGAGACTCCGCAGTCATTTCATAACATTTCGCGTTGAAGGGGCCGAGTCCAACCGTGATGGGGTCGGTGCCGTGGTCGCAGTCGAGGCCGGCGGCCGCGTGCGGGTCGCGGCTCGGTTCGGGGGCGGGAGCTTCCAGTCGTCGGGCGACCCCCGGCTCCATTTCGGGCTCGGGGCCTGCGATCGGGTCGAGTCGGTCGAGGTACGCTGGCCATCCGGAAAGGTGGATTGCCTCCGAAACCTGAGGGCCGACCGGGGATACCTGTTGCGAGAGGCCAGTTCCTCCGTGAGGCTTCTTCCCGGATTTTCGAAATAGCTTTGCCAGCGGCAGCGCGTTCGTCGCCGATACTCTCAGGGGATAGTGCGCCGTCCCGAATCCATTTCGGACTCGACGTGCAAGACTCCCTCGCCGAGTTTCCTTGAAGGATATCGGGATAATCCCCGATCCTACCATGGCCATCGGATTGGCTTGCGTGTCCATGAAACCGAACGTCTCGAGGGATCGGGCTCCCCGCCCGACGTCGTCACCGAGTCGTTCGCCAACCCTGGCACATTACCTTCCGACCGGATCTCGGAACAGGCCGGCGGCAGACCTTCCTTCGTAGGGTTTGGTTAGGAATCCGTAACAAATGAGCGATCCCTCAACAAAAATTGTGGGATCGTGGAATAGGCTCTTGCTAACCCGTTCCCGGATGATACTTAATAGGATTGTCCGCAGCCTGCCACATCTCTTCTTAAGTTCTCGATCTTCATAGCCAAAGGGTCAGTGCACATGCGTAAGCTAAATGCTTCTATTTCGAGAGGATTCACCCTGATCGAGTTGCTGGTGGTGATCGCCATCATCGCTGTCTTGATCGCATTGCTGTTGCCGGCCGTGCAGGCCGCACGTGAAGCGGCCCGTCGCGCCCAATGCACCAACAACCTGAAGCAGCTCGGGTTGTCGGTTCACAACTATCACCAGCAGGTCAACTGCGTGCCGGGGGCGAATATGTTCCTGGGTTCGACCGGCGAGACCTGGGGTTGGAACGCGAACTGGACGGTCTTCCTGCTGCCGAACATCGAGCAGGGGCCGCTCTACAACGCGTACAACTTCGCCTATGGTCCCGATCAGGGGCAGAACACGACCGTCAGCAATTCGCTGATCGGCGTCTTGCTCTGTCCGTCCGACAACCAGAAGCAGCGGAATAACAACCCGTGGGCGCCGTGCAGCTACTTCGGCAACTACGGCGGTCCGCCGGTGAACCGGATGTGGTCCGGGACGATCGTGCCGTTCTTCACCTGCTCGACGACCAACGCCACGCCGGTCAACGGCTGGGGCCCCGGGACGTGCTGGTGGGGTGCCGACAGCAACCTCGGTTTCTTCGGCTTCGAGAGCGTGACCGACGGCACCTCGAACACCGCGCTGTTCAGCGAGAAGCTGCTCGGTATCACGACCGGCAGTCCGCTGCCGTATGCCAACAGCAGCTCGGATGCCAAGCGGGGGATCTTCCTCGTCGGTAACATTCCTGGCACCTACAATCAGCAGAACTTGGCCCTCGCACTCCAGGGCATGCAAGGATGTCAGGCGACACCGTCGACCACCCAGGCCAACGGTGCAAGCTGGCTCCTGGGATTCGGTTGGACCATTGGATATCAGTGGCATTGGATGGTCAACCAGTATAACCACTACAATACCCCCAACAAGCTCACTTGTATGGGCACGAACGATCCGTCGGCGGGGACCTGGGGCGGCACGAGCGGCATGTCACCTCCCACGAGTAACCATCCCGGCGGAGTGAATGTCTGCTTCGCGGACGGTTCGGTCCATTTCATCAAGGACTCGGTCAACCCGCAGACGTGGTGGGCGCTCGGGACGCGGAACGGCGGCGAGACGATAAGCTCCGACTCTTACTGAGACGTGTTACTGGCCGGCACTCCGGCCTTTGCGGGTCGGGTGTCGGGGACGCCGGATCGGACCTCGGTCTCTCCTCCTACGCACAGGGGGGACGATCGTCCCCTCCGGCGTCCGGGTGTCTTGGTTCCTCCCGATGCTCATTGCCGAAGGATGGACGACGGGACGCCCTGGGCAGATTCGGGATACTTGTGATCCTCAACTTGATTCAGGAGATCGATTCATGAAGCGTAGTCTTGCGAGCCTGTTGTGCACCGGGATGATCATCGGCGCACTGGGCATGTGCGGCTGTGAAGGTGGTAGTTTGCAGGAGGGGGCACCGAAGGATACGACTCCAGGCGTGCCGCTCGATACCATCAAGGCGAACATGGCCACGCCGGGCGCGAAGAAGCCGGGACAACTGCCGAGTGGTGAGGCCCCTAAGTCCAGTTCACCCACGCCTTGAACCCCGGCGAATTCCGCGAAGAACCGAGTCTGTCGCAAGGATACCGGGTTGATCGTTGGTGTCCGGTCGCGGCGAGGGCACTCCTGGGGGTTTCGCCGGCAGGTGCCGGCTCGACCCCAGCCACCCCCCTTGCAGGGCGGGATAAGACTCAGGTGGCTGGGGTCGGCGCCCGCAGGGCGACGCCCCCAGGAGGGCCACGCTCAACGATTCTTGCCCGGTTTCTTTGCTACAGTGTCGAACAACCCTCCCGCTGTTGAGCGATGACGCTTGCTCAAGACCGGCCTTCCTCACTTCGACCGAGGAAGGTCGGTTGAATTCCTGCCGAGAACCCGGGACGTCCGAACTCACTCGCCTTTTTCACGCAGTACGACGTCGGCCCCCGCGGGAGTGTCCAGATACAGATCGACGCGGCCGGACGGCCAGCGTACGGTGATTCGTTGTGCGCGCGGGGCGTCTCCGAGGCCGATCAGGAGCCGCGGGTCGTGGGCGGACGCATAGCTGCTCCCGCCCTTCCGCTGTCGGACGATGGTCCGCTCGCCCGCCTCGATCTCGACCCGTGCGCCGACGGCGTCGCGATTGCTGCGCGTGCCCTCCAGGCGCAGGCGGATCCAATGGTTTCGCGTCTCGGTGTCGTTGCGGAGTAGCGCCGGTGGACCGTCCTTGTGATTGACCACGAGGTCGATGTCGCCGTCGTTGTCGAGATCGCCGTAGGCGACGCCGCGGCCGACGTGATCGGAATCGAAGTAGGCTCCGGCATCGCGGGTGGCCAGCTCGAAACGCTTTCCCTCGCGATTGCGGTGCAGCAATGCGGGCTGGGCGTATGGGTTCTTGAGGTCGAACAGGTGGAGGTTATCGTCGACGTGCCCGTTGCTCACGAAGCAGTCGGGCCAGCCATCGTTGTCGAAATCGGCCAGGGCACAGCCCCAGCCGACCCAGAGCAGGCTGTCGTGCATCATGCCCCAGGAGCGGGTCCGCTCCTCGAATCGGCCCCCTCCCAGGTTGATGAACAGGGCGTTCGGCTCGTCGAAGTAATTGGTGACGAACAGGTCGGGTCGGCCGTCGCCGTTGACGTCCTCGGCATCGACGCCCATCCCCGCACGGACGCGGCCGTCGGCATCGTAGCCGGCACCCGAGGAATCCGTCACATCCTCGAAGGTGCCGTCGCCCCGGTTGAGAAAGACGAAGTTCGGGCAGGTGTCGTTGGCCACGTAGAGGTCGATCCGGCCGTCGTCGTTGAGGTCGGCCGCGACGACGCCTAGCCCTCGGCCGTCGGTGCGGCCCAAGCCGGCCGGTTCGGTCGTGTCGGTGAACGTGCCGTCCCCGTTATTCCGGTAGAGGATGTGTCGGGCCGGGCGGATCGTTCGGGGCGAGCAATAGATGTGGACCTGCTCCGGGCCGGGCATGCCCGGCGCCTTCGGTCCGCCGCAGAACCGGACGTCGTCGGGGATTTTCCAGTGGCCGAATCGGGCCACATAGAGGTCAAGGTCGCCATCCTGGTCGTAGTCGAGGAACGCGCCCGCAGTGGACCAACCCTCGGGACGATTGATTCCGGCGGCCTTGCTGATGTCGCGGAAGGTCCCGTCGCCGTTATTCCTGTACAGCACGTTGGTGCCGTAGTTGCAGAGGAACACGTCCTGGTCGCCGTCGTTATCGATGTCGCCCACGACGAGGCCCTGACAATAACCGGCGAAACCGAGCCCCGAGCGCTGGGTCGCGTCCTCGAAGCGGCCCTTGCCCAGGTTCCGGTAGAGCCGGTTCGGGCCCGAAGGGGCGGTCCCCGGCGGGAGTTGCGTGGCTGTCGCGAAGTACAGGTCGAGCTTGCCGTCGTCGTCGAAATCGAACATCGCGACGCCCGACCCGTACGCCGTCGGGAAGTGCTTGACCTCGGTCATCCCCGAGACGTGCACGAAGTCGATGCCGGCCGATCGGGCGATCTCGGTGAATCGGAACGGACTCCGCTCGACGGGGACCGTCGGGTTCGCGCGGACCCACCCAAGATCCCGCGGCGGATCGAACACGAGGTCAGACGCCGAGATCGGGGCGTTGGCCGTCTCAAGCCCCCTGGCCGAGAAGGACCGGTATGCGACCGAGATCCCATAAATCGCCAGAAGTACGGAGAGCAGTGCGATACCTCGGCGCGGGACCATCGGGGATTTCCTCCGTTTTCCGGGATTTGCATGGATCCTGATCTGCCTATTATCCTGAGATCCTGTAGGTCGTGAAGAGAGACGGCCGACCGGTCCTGGCCTTTCTGACCAATGACCAATGACGAAACTTTACTGGGTGATCGGTTTCTCGACGGCGATCGCCGGCATCCTCGTCGCGATCGTGTGGGTCCGCAACGAGCGGGCGGTCGAGCGGTACGCCCGGGCGGCTCGCGAGGCGTTGGTCTCCGGGCGTGCGGCCGAGGCGCGCGAGCCGATTCGTCGATGGCTCGGAGTCCGGCCGTCGTCGGCCGAGGCGCACGCGATGATGGCGGAGGTGGAGCTGGCCGAGGGCGACCTTGGCGAGGTCACCCGGCAGATGAACGAGGCCCGATCGCTGGGCTACCCGTCGGCGAAGCTCGAACGGCTCCACGCGATCTCGCTGTCGCGGATCGGCCGGTTCGCCGAGGCGGAGCCGATCCTGACGCGCCTCTGGAATGCGGAGGGTACGCCGGACCCGGCCGTCGATGAGGCGCTGGCGCGGGTCTACCTCAAGACGTACCGGCTCGCCCAGGCGCAGGCCGTGATCCGTCGGTGGATCCAGGACGCGCCGGCCGACGGCCGGCCTTATCTTTGGCTCACGGAGATCGATCGGCGGATCGAGGTCGATAACCCCGGGGCCTGGGAGCAGCACTATCGCGAGGCCCTGCGGCGCGACCCGGACCTCGACATGGCCCGTCTGGGCCTGGCCGAGACGCTCCGCCAGGCCCATCGCTCCGCGGAGGCCGATCGGGAGTATGGCCGGTATCTCGAACGACATCCGGACGACCCGACCGCGCTGGCCGGCGCCGGGCGGAATGCCCTGGAACTCGGCGAGGTCTCCGTCGCGGCCGAGCGACTGGATCGAGCCCTGGCCCTGGCACCGGCCGATCCCTCGGCGCTGAAAGGTCGAGCCGAGGTGGACCTCCAGCGTCGCGACCTCACCTCCGCCAGGCGGCGGCTCGACCGGGTCCTCCAGTCCAACCGGTTCGACCAGGAGGCCCTCCACAGCCGAGCGGGAGTCCGGGCGCTGCTCGGCGACCACAACGGTGCCCAGGCCGACCGCGCGGCCTTCGAGCGGTTGAAGCGCGACCAGGAAGAACTTCTCAAGCTGCGCGGGCGGGTGCTGGGAGAGCCGGGCAACCTCGACTTGCGCGCGAGTGTCGCCGCGTGGATGTTCGCCCATGGCCGCGAGGAGGAGGGACTCGGCTGGGCCCTCGCCTCCCTGGCCGCCAACCCGGACCATGCCCCCACCTGCCGATTGCTCGCGGACTACTACGCCGGGCGCCCGGGCGAGGCGGGCCTGGCCAACTTCTACCGTCTCAAGGCCGATTCGCACGGCCCTCGTTGAACCGGTCCGGTTCCCCCAGGAGAAGGTGACCCCCGAGCCGCCGTGGCCGTAATCATGGACGACTCCCCACGGCCGGTACGGGCACCCCTTATCGATGCAACGAATCCGGCGAGCGAGCGGCGACTCGCGTACCAGATTCGCCGGCCGATCGAGAACAGCGGTTTTCTGGCCGAGACCGAGAGATTCCTGGGAGCGGCAGGCGAATCTGACGGAAAGGACGCTCCACTTCAGGCAAGTTTGCCGGCGTAGTTTTTTTTCGTTGTGGCTCGCCGTCCGAGCTGAGAGAATGGCGATGTCGCCCCGAATTCGTGCCGGGAACCTCCCGTTTCGGGGGATGTCCGCCAGTCCCGATCGAAAACCACCCTTATCGAGATGATCCATGCAATGGGCATCCAGGCCCCCTTCCGGCGGCTTCTCGTGGAAGGTACTGGCCGGGCTGATCCTGGCCGCCGCGGCCGGCATCGTGCTGATGATGAGAACGCCTGATCCCCTGGAGGCACAGGCCGCGAAGAAGGGCACGGTCGCCGTCGCTCGGCCTGTGGCCGCCGGAGATGTCGCGCCCGAGGCCAAGGTCCCACGGGGTCGCGTGTACCAGTCGCGACGACTGATGGACACCAGCGGTTTCTCCGAGATCCTGTCATTCCTGCGGTGGGCGCCCGATGCCTCGCTCGAGGAGATCCGGGCGAACTGGCAGACCGCCGCGCCCCGGGCGATGGAGTTTTACGACAAATTCCTCCCGCCGCCCGGGAAATCCGATTCGCAACGGCTGGGCATCCTGCTCTCGAAGGTCAACGTCTTCAACTTCCTGGGAGAGACCCCGAAGGCCTACCAGTTGCTCGAGCAGACACGGTCCTGGGTCGAGTCGAACGACACCCTGGCCGAGTTCGGCCTCTATACGGTCATCTATTATCAGGGCGTGGAAGCGTTGCGACGCGGCGAGAACGAGAATTGCATCATGTGCCGGGGCGAGAGCTCGTGCATCCTGCCGATCGTCCCCGCGGCGGTCCATACCAACCCAGCCGGCTCCCGCCTGGCGATCAAGCACTTCACCGAGTATCTCGAGAAGTTCCCCGACGACATGTCGGTCCGATGGCTGCTCAACCTGGCCCACATGACCCTCGGCGAATACCCGCAGAAGGTCGATCCCCGGTTCCTGATCCCGATCGATCATTACCTCAAATCCGAGTTCGACATCGGCAAGTTCCGCGACATCAGCGACCTGGCGAAGATCGAGCGTTTCAACATGAATGGCGGTGCGATCCTCGAGGATTTCGACGACGACGGGCGGTTGGATCTCGCGGTCACGTCCTCCGACCCCGCCCAACCCATGGGATACTACCGCAATGCCGGCGACGGCACCTTCGAGGACCAGACCGAGCGGGCCGGCCTGATCTCGCAACTGGGGGTCTACTCACTCAAGCAGACGGATTACAATAACGACGGCCGGATGGATCTGTTCTTGTCGCGGGGCGCCTTCTTGCTGCTACCCATGCCGCAAGCCTTGATGCGGAACGATGGCGACGGGAAGTTCACCGACGTCACGGAGCAGGCGGGCCTGGATATCCCTCTGAACTCTACCGCCACGTGCTGGGCCGACTACGACAACGATGGCCGGATCGACGTGCTATTCCTCTGCGAGAAGCAGTCCAACCTGCTGTATCACAACAAGGGGGACGGGACGTTCGAGGACATGACCGACAGGGCCGGCCTGCGGCAGGACCCCAATCGTTACTGCAAGGGCGGCGACTGGATCGATTACGACAACGACGACTACCCGGACCTGTTCATCGACAACATGCAGGGTGAAGCCCGGCTGTATCACAATAACCGCGACGGCACCTTCACCGACGTCAGCAAGGCCATGGGCATCGACGGGCCCACCCAGGGATTCTCGTGCTGGGCCTGGGACTACGACAACGACGGCTGGCTCGACATCTTCGCCACCTGCTACCAACCCTCGCTCCCGGACGTCATCAACGGGATGATCGGCAAGCCGCACACGCGATTATCGAACCGTCTCTTTCGCAATGTGAACGGCAAGACCTTCGAGAACAAGACCAAGGAAGCCGGCCTGGACCTGGTCTTCGCCACCATGGGATGCAATTTCGGCGACTACGACAACGACGGCTTCCTCGACTTCTACCTGGGCACCGGCGCCCCCGACCTGACTTCGCTGGTCCCTAACCGGATGTTCAAGAACGTCGACGGCCGACGGTTCGCCGACATCACGGCTTCCTCGGGGACCGGCAACCTCCAGAAAGGGCACGGCGTCTCCTGTGGCGACTGGGACCGCGACGGGGATATCGATGTCTTCGCCCAGATGGGGGGGACGATGCCCGGTGACCGGTACCACAACCTCCTGTTCCAGAACCCCGGGCAGGGGAACCACTGGCTGACCGTGAAGCTCGTCGGCAAGAAGACGAACCGGGCGGCGATGGGCGCACGGATCAAGGTCGTCACGGCCGGAGAGAAGCCCGCGACAGTGCACCGGCATGTCTCCTCGGGGAGTAGCTGGGGGGCCAATCCGCTCGAGCAACACATCGGCCTGGGCAAGGCCCGGAAGGTCGCGACGCTGGAGATCCACTGGCCGACCAGCGGTACGACCCAGGTCTTCCGCGACGTCGACGCCGACCAGGTGATCGAGGTCACCGAGTTCGCCACGGATTACCGAAAACTGAACTGGAAACCGATACCGGCACCCCGATGAATATGAGTAACGAACCAAGACTCCGCTGGGGCATCTTGGGCTGTGCACGGATCACACGACGGGGGCTCGTGCCCGGGATTCGCGCGTCGCGGACCGGGACCTTGCAGGCGCTGGCCAGCCGGAACCTCGACACGGCGCGGGCCTGGGCGGAGGAATTCGCCGTCCCGCGCGTCTATGTGTCCTATCAGCATCTGCTCGAAGACCCCAAGATCGACGCGGTTTACATCCCCTTGCCCAACGAGCTGCACCTGCCGTGGGTCACGGCGGCGGCCGACGCCGGCAAGCACGTGCTCTGCGAGAAGCCGCTGGCCATCGATGCGCGCCAGGCCGAGGTCATGGTCGAGCACTGCCGCAAGCGCGGGGTCCTCTTGATGGAAGCGTTCATGTGGCGGCATCAGCCGAGGACGCTGGAGCTGCGCCGGTTGGTCCGCGACGGTGCGATCGGCGAGCTGAGGCTGATCCGGTCCTCGTTCTCGTTCCCGATCGAGCCCGGCGACTGGCGGCTCGACCCATCGCGGGGCGGCGGTGCGCTCTGGGACGTCGGCTGCTATGGCGTGAGCACGGCCCGCCTGTTCGCGGGGGCCGAGCCGGATCGGTGTCGCGCCGCGGCGCACTTCGGACCGACGGGCGTCGACCTGACGCTCACGACCCTACTCGAATTCCCCGGTAACGTGCTGGCCTCGATCGATTGCAGCTTCGAGCAGCCGTTCCGATGCCGGTACGAGCTGGTTGGGACCAAGGGGGGCATCGACGTCCCCGACGCGTATCTCCCGCCCGCCGACAAGCCATTCGCCGTGATCGGCTCCATCGGGGCGGCCCCGGACTCCGGCGCCGGCCCCGACCGCGTCGGGACCCTCGAATTCGAGCCCATCGACCAGTACGCGGCGATGGTCGACGCCTTCGGACGCTCTGTCGCGGCCGTCCGGCTCGAAGACCCCGCCGAGGACGGGCTGGCCCAGATGATCGTCCTCGATCGAGTGTTAGCGGCGACTCGCGCGTGAAGCCGCAAACCCTCTCGGGCGACCGAAGTTCTCCAGTTCCGAACTCGGCGGGAGACCTTCGGTCCCGAAGACGGCGGGGTCTTGAGACCCTCGCCGAACCAGCCGCTCCGAGATCGGTGGGAGACCTTCGGTCCCGAAGACGGCGGGGTCTTGAGACCCTCGCCGAACCAGCCGCTCCGAGATCGGTGGGAGACCTTCGGTCCCGCGGACGGCGGGGTCAGGAGACCCGCGCCGAACCGCCGAACAGTCCTGTTCCTAACGGAACATCTGCCCGCGGCCGACCACCTCGAAGGCGTTGCGGATATGTTCGATCCGGGGTTCCTGGCGACCGTCGGGCCAGACGATCGCCACGACATCGAACCGGCACCGCTGTTCGAGCAGGTCGTGCCCGCGAAGGAACCGGAGCGCGGCGAGCGAGATCCGGCGCTGCTTCTCGGCCGTGACCGCCTCGGCGGGCTCCCCCTGTCGACGCGCCTTGACCTCGACGAAGACCAGCGTGTCGCCATCGCGTGCGATCAGGTCGATCTCGCCGTAGCGCGAGCGGACGCCGCGCAACAGGACGCGCATCCCCTGCTTTCGCAGGTACCGGGCGGCCGCGCGCTCGCCGCGGTCGCCCAGCATCCGGTTCCAGAGTGCCCGTACGATCGGTCTCATCGCATCGCGGTCCGGGTTCGCCCATCAATCGATCAATGGATTAATAGGCACCGAGATTCCTCGCGATCTCCTGGGCCTCCGAGCTCCAACCCCCGGTCCGCCGGTCGGTCTTGAAGAACGACGTCGGCGTTGTCTGATCGCCGGAATTGGACCCGATGATGCTGCCATCCGAGCTGGTGCCCTTGAGGCCGCTTCCCCGGGGCGGGAGTTCGTCTTCATCCTGCGGACGCAGCCAAGACTTGTGGGGCTCGCAACCCGCCGAGATCAGACACACCGCCCCCAGGAACAGCCCGAATCTGCGAAATCGACGCATGATTGTGCCCCCACCTTGCCATATGTGACGGACGATGTCCATGCCCACCCGATCCGGGCAGGACGCGACTCTTAACGAAGTTTCACCATCGGGATCGCCGGGTGCCATCGATTCGGCCGCTGGGCGTCTCTCGCGGCAATAGGCGCGGGACAGGAATCCCAGTATACGGACGTCGATTGATGGGCAAGAAGATTTGCTCGGGCATCTTGCCACGAAGCCGGATGTGCGTCCAGACCGATCTGAAGGCTCATTTTGCGAGTGCCGCTTGAGCCCCCGAGCCAGGTCGAAAATGGATCGCTTGGGGCGTCAACGCCGCGTCGAGATCGGTCGCTCGGGGGTCATTCTGAGCAAGCCGCCTCGCCGGATCTCCGGGCCGGGCGAGGCCCTGCCCCGAGAATTCCGAAACGTAGGTGAATTTTTATGCAACTGAAACGCCACTTCGGCAGATCGTTTTGGGTGTCAGGCTGAGAGTTTCCTCGGCATCGAGGTGGGGCCGCGACTGAGGGTCAAACATCCGGAGATTTCATCCCATGAGTCTGTGTCACGAGCAATGGCCGCCGCTGTGTCTCGACTGTGAAGAGCAGGCCGAGTGCTGGTTCATCACGCTGGTGGACAACCTGGCCGAGGGGAATGCCCGGGTCGCCGCCAGGGCGCTCGGCGAGCTGGCGGAGCTCGGCTGGGTGGTCAGCTACATCGGGACCACCGCCCCGACGCTCCGCCGTCGGAACGATGCGGTGTTCTGGTTCACGACCCTGGATCTCGTGTCGGCGCACGGCAAGTTTTCGGAGGTGGCAAAAATCCAGCGGAAGCTCGCCCGCCTCGGCTGGGTGGTCAGCCGGATCGAGCCTTGCACGGCCGACGACGGCCGAGGGGGTGGCCGTTGAGCCATCTCCGCCGATCGCCCAGTCACGGCCGAAGCCCCGGGGTGCGGGAAGGGCCCGAATGGCCGGCCTCTCGTCTCGCACCGCGTACCCCGCCGCCCGCCGCGCGCGGCGAGCACGCCGATTTCCATCGGCCGAAGGGCCTGTCACCGTCGGGAGCCCGGATGCTGGTCGAACAAGCGACGAAGCGGCTCTGGTCGCCAGCGGGGCTGCGTTACCGGCGATGGTTGCACCTCCGTGGCCTGACCAACGCCACGATCCGCGCCGCGGGGATCGGCTGGACGCCCGGCGTGACCGTCCCGATCCGTGGCGAGGTCCGATGCTTCCGGGCCATCGGGTTCGTCATCCCCTGGTTCGATAGCGATCGGCTGGCGATGGTGAAGGTCCGCCAGCCCTCGGCCCGGAAGCCGAACTACGTCGAGGCGTTCCGCGATGGGCCGAGCGTCTATCCGTCGCTGTCGGTCGTCCGGCCCGGGAGACCGCTGATCGTAGTCGAGCGGGAGATCGATGCCTTGCTGCTGGGCCAGTTGCTGGCGGATGTGGCCGTGGTCGTCGCAGTGGGCTCTCCGTCCTCCCCGCTCGGTGAGCGCGTCCTCGGGACCCTGTGTCGTTGCGGGCCGATCTTCGCCGCCCACGATGCGGACCATGCCGGGGATCGCGCCGCGGCGCTCTGGCCATCGCGGACGATCCGCGTCCGGCCTCCGACCCCGGACAAGGACTGGACCGCAGCCGCCCGATCCGGGGTGGATCTGCGACGATGGTGGGGCGACCGGATCGATGGGATCGACCCGCCCGATCGCCTCAATCCGCATTGACAGGATTGCCGGGAGCCCGACGCGCCAGCGAGTGAATGGTCTCCGGGAATGCACTCTCTGGTGCGTCGGGCTCGTATGAGGGCCCTCGCTGGCGCTTCGTATAAAGAGTATGCAATCCAAGCGTGAAGCGCTCTAACCCGGATTATCACCGACGCTTGTCAGAGGTTTCGTAACTCGCTTCAAGCGTTACGGTTCGGTCGCCGTTAAACTGGGTCACTGTTTGGGTAAGATCGGCGGCAATCTCCCAATGGCAAAGAGGTTGCGTCGATCACCTAAAGAATCCATGAATAATCCGGGCTAATCGCTCCCCTCCTGATCCTTCCACCCCCAGAGCAACGCCGCCAGCCCGATCAACGGGGCCAGTCCGGCGATCACGAAGACGAGCGTGAAGCTGCCGGTCAGGTCCTTCACATTTCCGGCGAACGGCTGGAAGCCGGCGACGAACAGGTTGCCGATCGCGCCGAGGTATCCCACGACCAGGCCCGTGTGCCGGATCGAGACGTCCTGGGTGAAGGAGAAATAATTGGCCATGAAGGCGGCCGTGGCGGCGGCCATGATCGAGACCAGGATCACCGCGGTGGCGATGTTCGACGCCAGGCCGACGCCCAGGCCGGCGGCCACGATGAACGGGACTGCCGACGCCATCACGACCCGTCGCGAACTCCCGGCCGTCCGGCCGCGGCGGGCAATCCGCTGGGCGAGCCAGCCGCCCAGGAGGTTGCCGCCGTCGGCCGCCAGGAACGGGATCGTGCTCAACAGGTTGCCGGAGCCGAAGTTCATCCCCCGCTCCATCTTCAGATACGTGGGAATCCAGTTGACCAGGAAGTGCCAGCAAATATTGATCGAGATCGACACCAGCACCAGGATCCAGAACCGGCGGTTCCTCACGACCTCCCCGAGATCGGAAGCCCACGCCGCCCCCTTGAGATCCTTCATCGGCACGGCCGCCGCGACGACCAGCGGGCCGAACATCGCCAGGGCGATACCCAGCCAGATCGAGGTCAACCCGTACCAGAACGCGGAGAACACCTCCGCCGCGGCCAGGACCAGGACAAGGCCGAAAGTCAGGGAGACCCATGTCGGGAGCCGGGTGCGAGCCGGGGCGGATTCGAGTTCGTCATCGGCCGGGTTCGGCTTGCGATCCGGCCGCGACAGGAGCCGGCGATATTCCCCCTGGACCAGGAGCAGCCACACGGCCACCCAGACGAAGCCCAGCGATCCGATCACCGTGAACGAGGACCGCCAGCCGAATGCCTGGGTCAGGAGCGTCACCACAGTCGGCGTCACCACCGCGCCGATCGCGGCGCCCGAGTTGAAGATCCCGTTGCCCAGGCTGCGGTCCGAAGGAGGCAGGATCCGCGCCGTGACTCGTAGCGCGCAGGGCCAGTTGAACGACTCGCCGACTCCAAGCAGGCTCCGGCAGACGATCAAGAGGCCCAGGGTGGGCACCAGCGCGGTGGCGATCGCCGCCAGCGACCACCAGGCCACCGCCAGCGCATACGACCAGCGCAGGTCCCATCGATCCACCAGGAAACCCGCGGGCACCTGGAAGAGTGCGTAAGTGAGGTAGAACGCCGCGAGAATCCAGCCGAAATCCCGGTCCGAGGCGATCCCGAACGCCTGGCTAATCGGCTCGCGTAGCAGACTGACGGTCTGCCGGTCCATGTAGTTCAGGACTGTCGAGGCAAACATCAGCCAGCACAGGGCCCAGGCCCATCGGCTCACTCTTTGGTCATTGGTCTCGTTGGTCATTGGTTATTGGTTATTGGTCATTGGTCATTGGTCATTGGTCGATTGCAGCGGGTTTCGTGGGATCGTCCCAAGACACCGGGATCGACGGTCATTGGTCATTGGTCATTGGTCGATTGCAGCGGGTTTCGTGGGATCGTCCCAAGACACCGGGATCGACAGCGTCTCGGCCCTGACAGTGAAGGTCCGTTTCCATACCAACCCGAAGCGTCAGCGAGGTGGGAGGTCTGCCGCAAGTCCTTGCTGACGAATGGGAAAGAGCCTCGCTGACGCTTCGGGTTGGTGTGGAGGGCAGGCGGCATAGGAGCTCTCGAACTGTCGACCTGCCGATGGGATCCTTTGGGACGATCCCAGTTTCTTCCGTCAGGCTCGATTACAATGCCAGAAGCGGCAAGCGGTTGCAACGCGCCTCCGCCCTACGCTGCCCGATCCGGCATCGGCATCGGGGCGAATTGTGGCGCTCGTTTTGCTTCTGACGGTAAAATGGATGGGAAGGTGTGGCGTTTTCGAGCGAAATAGAAGATGACGGACGGGATTGCCGACTTTGGCCTCTCCTGACCTGGCAGCCGCGAAAGGATGAGCTCGGAAATGGAAGCCCCACCCCCTCCCCGAAGACGCCGACGATGGCGGATCATCGCCTTGATCGTGTTCATGGCCGGAGCCGCTCTGGTCGCCGGGCTTCCCTGGGTGCTGAACTGGCCGCCCGCACGTCGGCTGATCAAGGCACGGGCCGACGCGATCCTGGCGCCCGCCTCGGTGGATTTTTCATCCCTTCGCCTGTCCTGGTTCCAACCGACCAAGATTGATGACTTCAGGCTCCGCGACAAGCGAGGATCGGCCGTCCTCACTGCGGTCCAGGCGGACTTCCAGTGGAGCCTCTGGGAGATCGTGTTCACGCAGCCGAGAAGCGCCACGGTGAGCTTTCCCGAGGGCGTGCTCGACGTCGAGCGGTTCGCCGACGGCAGGATCAACCTGTTCGAGACGCTCGAACCGATTCTTCGCGACAAGCCCGAGCGCGAGCTGATCATCAAGATCAATCGTGGCGGTTTGACGTTCCGCGCCCAGGGACTCCCCGAGCCGGTCGTGGCCGATATCGACGTCCTGCTGGACATCGCCGCCGATCCGGGGCCGGTCACCTGGAGTGTCGCGCTGGCTCATACCGCGAAAGGCCGGGAAACCGGACGCCTCGACGTGAAGGGGAGCCATACCCGGCCGGCGGACGAGGCGACCGGCGGAGGGGACACGACGGTCGACGTGAAGGCGTCGCGATGGCCATGGACCCTGGCCGTCGCGGGAGTCTCGGTCGGCGGTGAGCTGGACGCGACTGTGGACGCCAACCTGAAATCAGGGCAACTGGCCTCCACCGGGGCCGTGACAATCCGGGACCTGGCCGCCGGCGATTCGATGCGACTGGAGACGGTCCGGCTCGCCTGGGAGGTCGATGGCGGCAAAGACCTGTGGACGGCGCGTCGCTTCGAGCTGTCGGCTCCGCTGGGCTCGATCGCCTCCAAGAACGCCAGCCCGGACGGGACGACGGCCGGCAAATGGCTCGAAGGGAACCTCGGCCTGACCCTCGATGCGAGCTACGCGCCGCTGTCGGACCGGCTCGCCATCGGCGGATTCACCGTGTCGACGCCCTACGGCCGGCTTGGTGGCTCGGGCACCGTCGACGGTTTGAAGGCCAGGCCCCAGCTCGACATGAAAGGGACCCTCGAGCCCGACTGGGCGCTGGTGCAGTCGAGGCTGGTGAGTGAGGTCGAGCCGAATGCCCGGATCGCCGGACGGTCACGAGGCTGGACGCTGTCGGGTCCGATCGATCGGTCTGGAGAACATCCGCTCGACGGCCTGCGCGGGGAGCTGGGTATCCAGCTCGATGCCCTGGACATCTTCGGGATGCGCCTCGGCGAGACGACGATGGTCGTGCGGGCCGACGAGGGCCGGCTGAAGGTGGATCCGATCGAAGCCCGGCTCAATGAGGGCCGACTTCATATCGAACCGCAGTGGGCCCAGGAGCGCGACGGGTCGTTGCGGATCAAGCTCGGCGCGTCGACCACGCTGGAAAACGCGGTCATCAATGATGAGGTCTCGCATCGCGTGCTCTCGTACGCCGCCCCCGTGCTGGACGGGGCGACCCGTGTGCAGGGGCGCGTATCGGTCAAGGGGGTCGATGCGGAGCTCCCGCTGTTCGCCCCCGAGAGGGCGCATGCGAGGGTCGAGGGGGACGTGCTGTTCGACGAGGTCCGCTTCATGCCGGGGCCGCTTGCCAACGAGCTGATGAGCTTGCTTCCGAAGGCGGACGAGGATCGGCCGTTGCTCACGCTCCGCGACCCGATCTCGCTCCGGATCACCGAGGGTAAAGTTTATCAGCACGGGCTCAAGATCCCGATGGGCCAGGTGGGCGCGGTGGCCCTGGAGGGCTCGGTCGACTTCCAGAAGAACCTCGACCTGGTCGCCCGGTTCTCGCTCAACCCGAGCCAGGTGGCCGACAAGCCGGTGCTGGCGTCGATCCTGCGGACCGCCCGGCTGGAAGTGCCGATCCGCGGGACCTTTCAAGAACCGAAGATCGATGCCCAGGCCATGCAGGAACGGCTGAAGTCCGTCGGGTCGGACCTGCTGGAGAACTCGGTGGGCATCGGCGCGGAGGGCATCATGCGTTTGTTGCAAGGGATCGCCGCACGCCGACAAGCCCGGCTGGCGGACCCCAATCGTCCTGCGCCGCCGACCGCCGAGGAACGCCGGGAAATCCGAGAGGAACGACGTCGTGAACGCCTCGAGAAGAAGGCCCAGCGCCGCCGTTCTGGTCAGTAGTCATTGGTCACTTGTCATCAGTAACAAAATCGCGAGTGCCAATCACTTTTCGGCGAATAGACTGAATGTTGAACGCTTCGAAGCCGATGTCCGAAGTCGGATGACTAATGACCAGTGACCAATGACCAGTGACCAATGACGAAACGATGGCGGTTATCGGCCATGATGGCCCTGGTGTATGCAGTGCAGGGTTCGTTCTGGCCGTTGCTGGCGGTCCACCTGTCAGACCTGGGGATCACGGGTCGGGACCGCGGCTGGATCTTCGCGACGCTGGCGATCGGTTCGACGGCGGTGCCGCTGGGTGCCGGCCAGCTCGTTGACCGTTTGATGGCGACTCAGCGCGTGCTGGCGCTGATCTATGCCGTGGGGACGGGCCTGCTGGTGGTCCTCGCCTCGGGATGGGTCCGGTCGTCGGGCGGGCTGTTCGCGCTCTTCCTGGCCTTCTGGGCGCTGGTGGCCCCCGCGTTCAGCCTGAGCAACACGCTGGCCCTGCGGAACCTGGATGAGCCGGGCAAGGAATTCGGCCGGGTCCGGCTGTGGGGGACGGCCGGGTGGATGGTTGCGGGCTGGTTGGTCTCGCTGGTGATGGCCGTATCGGGCTCGACGCGAGCGGGCCAAGGCGCTTACGAGTCGTTATGGGTCGCGGCGGCGGTCTCGGCGATCACGGCCGTGTACTGCCTGACTTTGCCCCACACGCCGCCGCTGGCGACCGGCCGGAGCGGATCGGGGGCGGTGCGCACCGGGGTCGAACTGGCCCGCCGGCCGGACATGGCGGTCTTCCTCGTGACCTCGTTCGGCGTCTACCTGACTCAGCCCCTCGTCTTTCAGGTCATCCCCGGATACCTCGAAGGGTCTGGACTGCCGCGAGCCTGGGTCTCGACGGCGATGACCCTGGGCCAGTCCACCGAGATTGCCATGCTGGCTGCGCTGCCGTGGATCCTGCGGCGCTTCGGGCTGAAAGCGACGCTGATGCTAGGGATCTCCGCGTGGTTCGCCCGATTCCTGAGCCTGTCCCTGGGCCCGCCCCTCTGGCTGGCCGTGGCGGGTACCCTGGTGCATGGGGTCGGGATCGCTTGCTTCACAGTCGGAGGGCAAGTCTACATGGATGGTCGTGCCCCTCGCGATCTCCGCGCCAGTGCCCAGGCGTTGCTCCTGGTGGTCACATCCGGGATCGGGTCGTTCCTGGGAAACATTCTGGCCGGAGAGATTATGAATCGGACGCAACACGGTGATGTTCTGGTGTTCCTGATCCCTTGCCTGATCGATGGTGCATTGCTACTCTATTTTTTGCGAGGCTTTCGGGCACCAGCTTTGGTCGCGGCGTGGGCCGGCGCAGCCAACGACGAGCGTTCCTCGCCGATCGCAACCGGTCGAGGGTCGGTTGCTCGCGTTGGTCAACTGGTGACGGAGTCGGCCGATGGGTGACTACATCCGCATTCTGACGATCAATGACCGGGATATCCCCCTGGCTACCCTCCAACGCGCCGTACCTTACGTCGCCATCTGGTCGGTCGATCAACCGGGAACTCTCGGCAATTACCTGGCCATCGGCCCGGAACTCAATGTCCTGAAGAACGTCTGGGCGACGATCGAACGTAACCCGGTTGGTCCGAATACTTTGGGCGCCGAAGAAGTCGCCGAGTTCATCGACAGCCTCGAATCGGGCGGACCTCCCTCGGCGGTCCGATGGCTCGGTGATTACCTGGAGACCATCCGCGCCATCTACGCGATCCGGATCTATCCGGAAGCCATCCTTCCGCATCCCGAGGCCGAGGACGCCGTCCATGCCGTCCGCTCGGCGCTCCGCGAAGCCGTCGGTGGGATCGGCCAGTGGGATGGACTTGGGTTCACCAATGAAGAGGATCGACTGATCTGGTGCGATTCCCGGATGGATCTCCACGGCCTTAAGGACGCGGCGATCCTCGACGAATCGACCGGCGAATGGATTGCTTTCGAGCTGGACTTCGATAACTCCGAGGAGATGGAGCATTTCCTGGCCGGGGACATCCCCAAGCGGCATCGGCGTTGAGAGGTCGAAGCCGGTCAGGGGTCGTGAGAGGAGCGGATATCAGATTCCCGATTCCAAATCGTAGATCCCGATCGCACTCGGCGCAATATCAATTTGGAATTTGGAATCCGTAATCTGGAATCGTCTTTTTCCCAGCCTCTCAGGGCAGTCGCACGTCCTTACGGCCCGATATCCCCCAATGTTCGTCGAGCCAGGCATCGAGGCGAGCGTCCAACCATCGACCGATCCCTTGCCAGGGCTGTCGGCTGAGATAGCCCAGGTGTCCGCCGTGTCGGACCATGTCCAGGACCAGGTTTGGCGGCCAGGCCACTTGCTCGAACGGCTCTTGCGGGATGAAGGGATCGTCCATGGCGTGGACGACCAGGCCGGGGACGGCTATCTGGCCTAATTTCGCGACGAGGCTGCAACGCTCGTAATAATCGTCGGCGGAGGCGAAGCCGTTGCGCCGGGCGGTGTAATGGTCGTCGAACTCGTAGACGGTCTTCACGCAGTCGATGTGCGTGGGTCCCAGTTCGGGGAACCGTCGATGGAGCTCGCGGACCATCCTGCGGAGCCACTTGACGAAGTTCCGGTCGTAGAGGCGATTCTCCGGGCGCTGCATCT
Source organism: Isosphaeraceae bacterium (assembly GCA_052148775.1). Lineage (GTDB taxonomy): Bacteria > Planctomycetota > Planctomycetia > Isosphaerales > Isosphaeraceae > CAVZRC01. Next base: position 23,424 of record JBKQHM010000376.1, read on the forward strand.
GTCGGGAACAGGAGGTCAGGTCGATCGGGGGGTTGGCCGCCAGGACGCAGTCGAGTGCCTCGACGCCGGCCGGGTCGATGGCGGCCTCGGCGGCGAGCTTGAGGACGAGATTCCCGCCGAGGGAGAATCCGACGAGGGCGACCGGCGACATCCCGTCCCGATCCTTCAACCAGGCGAGCACCTCGCGCAGATCCTCGCTACGACCCGCGTGGTAGACGCCCCTGGCCCGTCCGAAGCCGGCCCCGGCGTTGCGCAGGTTCATCCGCACCACGCGGATTCCCAGGCCAAGCAGGCGGACGCCGAGCCGGACCATGTAAGGGGCCTCGGCACAGCCCGCCAGGCCGTGCACCAGCACGGCGGTCGGATGCGGGCTCCTCCAGCCGGCCGGGACCGAATCCAGCAGGACGAGACGGTCACCGTCAGCCAGGACGATTTCATGGGCGTTCGATTCGAGCCTCGCCCCTCGGGAGGGCCAGTATCGACCGACGATCGTCTGGGCATGCGCCGACCTCAGCCACGGATGCGGCTCGAATGCAGGGCGCCCGGTATTGCCATATCCCGAATCAACGAAGCCCGTCTGACTCGATGAAATTGACATGGGAGGACGGTTCAAGAAATGCCGATGGCAATCGGGTCGGAGACGGAGACCCGATCCGCGAATACGTTGGAATCCCTCCAAAGATCAACGTTAGCCACGAGACGGGTGTTTTGCAAGCGGTGGTGACGGGCTGCCGACGCGGGGCGACGGACAGCGACTGAGTGTTGGAGAGAAACCACAACTTTGCGAGTTGTCGTCAGCCTGTCCTGGGGGCATCGCCCTTCGGGCTCGACCCCAGCCACCTGAGTTAGGCGGTCAAGACCCAGGGGTGGCAAGGTCAAGCCGACTGTGCCGGCGCTGCCCCCAGATGTCTATCCAGGAGCGATGCCCTCGACGACCTCGACGGCTTCTACACCGCCTACCGGAAGCGCGCGGAGATCATGGCCGCCGGCCCTGGCGTCGATCGGTGACGATGCCGGACGGGTGCCGGCCCCGACGGCTTGATTGGCGGCGCGGAGCTTGCATCGCGACCGGAGCGCGGTAAAATCGACCTCTGTCATCGATCGCTCCCAGCGACACGGTGCCGGGCGGGTTTGGACCGCAATCCCGGGTCCGAACAACGAGGCGGCGACTCGCACGAGAAAACCATGGCGACGAAGTACAGTCAGGCGAACCGCCCCTTGAGTGTATCGACACCGCTGGGGACCGACGTCCTGCTCCTCCAGGGATTCTCCGGCGAGGAGGTCATGTCCCGGCTCTTCCGGTTCGAGCTCGAGATGCTGGCCGAATCCTCGGCCACGATCGCATTCGACGCGATCCTCGGCCAGAGCGTGACCGTGACCCTGGTGATGCCGGATGGGACCCCGCGCTACATCAACGGGATCGTGAGCCGATTCAGCCAGGGGCAGCGCATCTCCTCGTCGCAGGGGAGTGCCACCTTCACGACCTATCGCGCCGAGGTGGTCCCCCAGCTCTGGATGCTCACCAGGAGCTACCAGAGCCGGATCTTCCAGCAGCTCGCCGTCCCCGACATCCTGAAGAAGGTCCTCACGGGACTGAGCGTCACCTATCAGCTCCAGGGCACCTATCTCTCTCGGGATTACTGCGTCCAGTACCGGGAGACGGACTTCGCATTCGCCAGCCGGCTGATGGAGGAAGAGGGGATCTTCTATTTCTTCACGCACAGCAACGGCTCGCACCAGATGATCGTCGCCGACACGCCCCAGAGCAACCCCGACGTGCCGGGCCCGACTACGCTGATCTACGAGACGATCGAGGGGGGCACCCGGACCGAGGATCGCGTCCATCGCTGGGAGAAGTCGCAGACCCTCCGCTCGGGGAAGTATCGCCTCTGGGATTATTGCTTCGAGCTGCCCGGCAAGAACCTGGAGGCCGTCAAGCCGACCCTCGCCTCGGTGCAGGTGGGGACCGTCACCCACAAGTTGCAGGTCGGCGGCAACGACCAGCTCGAGATCTACGACTACCCGGGCCTCTACGCCCAGCGGTTCGACGGCGTGACGCCCAGCGGCGGTGACCGATCCTCGGACGTGCAGAACATCTTCCAGGACAACACGCGCACGGTCGGCATCCGGATGCAGGAGGAGACGGCCGCCTCGATGCTCCTGGAGGGCGACAGCACCTGCCGGCAGCTGGCCGCCGGCTGCAAGTTCACCCTCGACCGGCACTTCAACGGCAACGGCTCCTACGTCCTGACGCGGGTGGAGCACCTCGCCGGCGCGGGCAACTCCTACACGAACATGGGGGTGAGCGACAGCGCGCCGTCGTACCGCAATACGTTCCATTGCATCCCCGCCGCGCTGCCGTTCCGGCCGGCGCGGACGATTCCGCGCCCGAGGATCGATGGGACGCAGACCGCCGTCGTCGTCGGCAACTCGGGGGACGAGATCTTCACCGACAAGTATGGGCGGATCAAGGTCCAGTTCCCCTGGGACCGGCAGGGCCAGAACAACGCCGACAGCTCCTGCTGGATCCGCGTCGCGACGCCCTGGGCCGGCACGCAGTGGGGCATCATCCATATCCCCCGAGTCGGCCAGGAGGTCGTCGTCGCCTTCGAGGAGGGCGACCCCGACCGGCCGATCGTCGTCGGCAGCGTCTACAACGCCCAGGAGATGCCCCCGTACGCCCTCCCGGACAACATGACCCAGAGCGGCTACATCGACCGCAGCAGCAAGAGCGGCGACGCCACGACCTTCAACCAGCTCCAGTTCGAAGACAAGAAGGGCTCGGAGCTGATCTACTTCCACGCCGAGAAGGACTTCAGCCGCTACGTCGAGAACAACGATACCCTCCAGGTCGGCTCCGACAAGAAGGACAAAGGCGACCAGACGATCCAGATCTTCAACAACCAATCGCTGAGCGTGGGCACCGGCAAGACCAACGCCGACGACGGCAGCCAGACCATCACCGTCTACAACAACCAGACCCTGACCGTCGGCGACAGCTCGGCCAAGAGCGGCAGCCAGACCATCACCGTCTACAAGGATCGCACCGAGACCGTCAAGACCGGGAATGAGACGGTCACCATCGAGCAGGGAAATCGTAGTATCACCGTCCAGAAAGGCAACGACTCGCACGAGATCAGTCAGGGGAACCGCAGCGTCACCATCGACATGGGCAATGACACCTTGACCATCACCCAGGGCAACCAGACCGTCAAGCTCAACGCCGGCGCCAGCTCGACCCAGGCCATGCAGTCGATCACGCTGACCGTCGGGTCGAACAGCATCAAGATCGACCAGACCGGGATCACGCTCCAGGGCACGATGATCAAGATCCAGGGCCAGGCCCAGGTCCAGGCCCAGGCGCCGATGGTCCAGATGAGCGCCGACGGCATGATGCAGATCAAGGGGGGCGTCACGATGATCAACTAAGTTTGGTCACCATCCATCCACAATCGTTTATTTGATATATGTAATCCTCAAACGATCGGTCTCCATCCATGGACCAGGGCGAGCCAGCCAAAGATATCGACAAGGTCTCCGGCAAGCCCGCCGCGGAGGTCTCGGAACGCGCCCGCCTGGGCGAGGAGGCCCGCGGCCTGCTGGCCGAGGGGATGATCGCCCGGCAGTATCTTGACCGGCTGATCGAGCGGCAATTCCATGCGGACGCCGTGCAGTTCCTGGCCCATGCCCTGCCCAAGCGTGAGGCCGTCTGGTGGGCGGCCCTGTGCGTCGGGCCAGTGCTCGGTCCGGAGCCGCCGCCGACGGCTGTCGCGGCCCTGGAGGCGGCAAGGGCCTGGGTGATCGATCCTAAGGATGAGAAGCGTCGCGCGACGTTCCCGGCGGCCGAGGCGGCCGACATCGGCACCCCGGCGGGATGCACCGCGGTGGCGGCCTACTTCAGCGGCGGCAGCCTGGCCCCGCCCACTCTGACCGCGGTCCCGCCGGCCGAGCACCTCACCGGCCAGATGGTCGGCTGCGCCTTGACACTCGCCGCCGTGATCGAGGAGCCGGAGAAGGCCGCCGAGAAGCACGAGTCGTTCCTCCGGACCGGCCTGGAGGTCGCCTCCGGCCAGCACGCCTGGCCCGAGGGCCCCAAGGAAGAGACGATCCCGAAGCCCGAGCCCACCGAAAAGGGGAGAGGAGCCGCATATGGGTATGCCCGCCGCGCGCGCCAGTGACATGCACGTCTGCCCGATGTTCGACGGCCCGGTCCCGCACGTCGGCGGGCCGATCCTACCCCCCTGCTGCCCGACCGTGCTCATCAGCGGATTGCCGGCGGCGCGGGCGACCGACATGGCCACCTGCGTCGGCCCGCCGGACGTGATCGCCAAGGGCTCGGCCACCACCCTGATCGGCAACCTGCCCGCCGCTCGGCTCGGCGACAGCTGCGCGCACGGCGGGACCATCGTCCTCGGCTGCCCGACCGTGCTGATCGGCTGAGCCGGGCGAACGGATCTGGATGGACCGGGATTCTCCTCGGGAAAAAAAGCGGCCAGGGTCGACTTTTTTCTTGACAACACCGAGCTGGTCTTTCAGCTTAACATTTCATGACGAGAGCCCGCCGAAGAACGATTGGCGGGACGGTCCTGAGTCGGCTGCGCGATCCTCGAACGATTCGGTTTCTTTCGTATTCCGTTCGAGGGAAGGAGGACCGGATAATGACCTCGACTCCGGGATGCCGCTGGATCATTCCATCCGTGACGATCCTTTCAACGACTCTCGGGCGTGTCGCTCCTCCCGACCCGACGGACTGGCCATCGCTGTGGGCGCGTTGCTGGACGCGTATCCGATCGTGGCAGGTACCACCCCGTTGGTCGCCGTCCGACTGGTGGGACGAAGCCCGTGCCCAGGGGGCGGTGGCCGCCTGCGAGGCGCTCCGCGCATTCGAGCCAGGCCGGCTCGTGCCGCTCGACGCGTTCCTCTACCGGCGGGTCATCGAGAGCGTCTGGACCCGCTACCGCCAGGAATGGAGCTTCGGCCGCCGTTGCCGGCCCGACGAGTGCCTCTCCGAATGCGCCGCCGAGCCCGGACAGCCCAACCCCGACCTCCTCGACCGCCTCGCCGTGCTCCTCCAGACGCTCGACGAAGGCGAGTTCCGGCTGATTCGACACCTCTTCTGGGACGGTCGCCCCGAGGACCAGCTCGCCCTCGAACTCGGTATCACCCGCCAGGCGGTGAACAAGCGGAAGCAGAACCTGCTGCGAAAGCTCCGTTCCGACCTCATGTCGGAGGGCAGCCCCTGAGCCCGGATGGGCAAGCGCGTCGCGAGGGAATTGATCCTGGCGGCCGATTTCGAGAGACTCGCCGGAAAGAATTCTTCCGCTTCGTTGCCCGTTGTGGTTGCGAAATGCACGGAGCCTGCATTCCTATCTTTGTGAGAACAAACGACGACGCGGCGGGGGGTAAGACAGGCCCGTGGGGGGAGAATTCGGACATAGGGCTTTTCCGGCACTGTTTCTGCTTTCCAAAGCGCCGTGT
>JBKQHM010000377.1:0-18926 GCA_052148775.1 Isosphaeraceae bacterium
CTCCCAAGTTGACCGGTACCTCTCCCCTGGGCGTTCAGCGGGGTAAGGCGATGGAGGTCACCTTCAAGGGATCGGGGCTGATCGACGGGCCGCGGTTGGCCGCCCCCTTCGGGTTCCAATGCGCGGAATCCGCCGGGAGCAGCTCCGAGGCGGCCAACTGGAAGGTCAGACTGGTCGTCGATGTCCGGACCGCTGTCGGGGTCTACCCGATCCGCGTCGTGACGGGTTCGGGGGTGTCCAACCCAATCTTGTTTGCAGTCGGCCAGGTGTCGCAGGTGCCGGAGGTCGAGCCGAACAACACCTTTGACATCGCGCAGCCGATCCCGAACCCGGTGGTGGTCGAAGGGGAGTGCTCGGGCAACGACGAGGACTTCTTCCGGTTCACGGGCCGCAAGGGGGATCGGATCGTCGTCGATGCGTTGTGTGCGCGGATCGGATCGGGAGTGGACCCGATGATCCGGCTGACGACCGTCAAGCGGCGGCTCGTGGCCTCCGCGGATGATACGCCGGGATTGTTCACTGATGCGTACCTCACGGCGGTCCTGCCCGAGGACGGGGAGTACAACCTGGAATTCTGCGATTCGCGCTTCGCGGGCACGGACCGGGCGGTCTATCGCTTGTTGATCGGCGCGGTCCCGTTCGCGGGAGAAGTGTACCCGCTCTCGTTGCCGCGGGGGCAGAACACGGCCCTCGAGCTGCGCGGGGGTACCCTATCGGGCGAGCGTCTCTTCGCCCTGCGGACGCCGTCCGATCCGCTCCTCTCGATGTTCTATCCGACGATCCCCGCCCGGTTACTGGACGATCCCACCTGGGCGAATTCCGACCTGGACGTGGAGCTGCCCACGCCTGTCCTGCTCGGCACCGCGATCGCCGTCTACGAGCCGGCCGATCCCGCACAGAAGCTCCCGCCGCTCTCGTCGCCGGTGACGATTCTGGGTCGGCTCTCGAAGGCGGGCGAGCGGGACGAGTTCACGATCACGGCCCCGCCGGGGAGCAAGCACGAGGTCCGGGTCGAGGCCTGGGGGTTGGGCTCCGCGCTGGACGGCCAGTTGCGCGTCATCGGAAAGGACGGGCGTTTCCTGGGAGAGAATGACGACGGCAGGGCCGTCGCCAGGCGTCGCCCCGGGGGCGGCGGTGGTCGCGGCCAAGGCCCGGCCTCGACCGACCCGACGTTCGACCTGACGATGCCTGACGGCCAGAATGAGGTCAAGCTCGTAGTCAAGGACCTGGTGGACCGCGGTGGCGTCGGGTTCACGTACCGCGTGGTCGTCAAGCCGGTCGAGACCGCATTCCAGCTTGCACTCAACGACGAGCAAGTCGCCATCCCTCGCGGCGGGACCGCGCTGATCTCGGTGTCGGTCACGCGCACCGGATACAACGGGCCGATCGCCCTCGATGTCATCGGCGTTCCGGCGGAGGGCGGCGTGACGGTCCTCCCCAGCATCGTGCCCGCCGGTCAGACCAGCGGCGTGGTCGGTCTCAAGGCCGCCGCCAAGAGCACATTCAACGCGCGGGAAGTGCAGGTCGTGGGCAAGGCAGATGATGGCCAGACCGTCGCGGCGTCCAAGTCGATCGTCTTCGCGCGGCAAACGATCTTGACGCCCGGCTTCGGCATGTCCGGGACGATCCCCAGCTACGCGCGGCCGCTCGTCAGCATCACCTCGGCGGTCACTCGGCCCGGCCCGATCCTCCTGTATCATGAGGCGTCGAAGGCCGTGGTGCCGCAAGGGACCGCGGTCGAAGTCCCGCTTCAGGTCGTGCGGACGATCAAGGCGAAGACGAAGTACAAGCTCTCCGCGCTCTCGCCCCCGACCGGCCTCAGCGTGGCCGAGTTGGAGGTCGGCGAGACCGGAACGAGCGCCACGGTCAAGGTCAAGGCGGCGGCGGACGCGTCTCTCGGCCAGTTCATGGTCAGCCTGGTCGCGCAGGCCGCGATCCCGGGCAGCGACCCCGCCGCCCGTCGGGGGGCCGGAGCCGCAAACCAGGGGGCCACCGCGCCGCCTCCGGCCGTTGCCGCGGACATGATCGCCGTCGAAGTGGTCCGCCCCGCGAGCCTGGAGCTGGCTGTCAAGGAGCTGGCCCTCAAGCCTGGAGCCACCGCCGAGCTGAGAGGGAAAGTTACCCGCGTCGCACCCTTTGCCCAGGACGTCGAGGTCAAGCTCGAGGGCGTGCCCGCCGGGGTCAAGGCCGCGCCCGTCAAAGTCGCGGCAAATGTTTCCGAGTTCACCCTCACGCTCCGGGCGGCTGCCGACGCGGCACCGGCCGAGGCCCATGCCAAGGCGGTCCTGGCCTTCAAGCTCGGGGACAAGGATTATTCCAGCACGCCTCCCGGGCCGCTGACTCTGAAGGTTCTGGCCGAGAAATGAGCCCACACCGCCGGCCAGGGCGATCCGTTCGGCGAGACGAGGAGTCGAAATGAGCCGGATCTACCGCCTTACAGACGATTCAGGAGGTGGCGGAACCGAAACCATGGGTCAGGCCATGAAGTCTGTCATGCCAATAGCGGCATGATGGGCGTACCGCGGGACGCAGGGATCGGCTGGTTGACATGGTTTCGCAATTCGGTGGCCGGGTCGATCCCCATGCAATAGAATATGGTGGCCGAGATGTCGTCGGGTGAGCAAGGATTGTCCTTGGGATAGGCCGCCGAAGAGTCCGATGCCCCGTAGATGAACCCGCGCTTCATGCCGCCGCCGGCCATGAGCATGGTGTAACACTGCGGCCAATGCTCGCGGCCGGCGGTCTTGTTCATCTTCGGAGAGCGACCCATCTCGCCCGTCCAGACGACCAGCGTGTCGTCGAGCAGGCCACGAGACTCGAGATCCTCGATCAAGGTTGGCAAGGTTTGATCGGTGTCGGGCAGGAGCTTCTCGCGGAGGGTGCTGAAATTGTCGCTGTGAGTGTCCCAACCGTTGATGTGGGGCGAGTAGAAGACAGTCACGAACCGCACGCCGGCCTCGACCAGCCGCCGAGCCATGAGCACGCTCTGGCCGTAGGAAGTGCGGCCGTAGCGATCGCGGAGCCGGGGATCTTCGGCCTCGATGTCGAAGGCCCGTTGCGTTTCGGACGAGGTCAAGAGCGAGAGTGCCTTCTGTTGATAGACCTCCAACCCGTGAACGGCCGCGATCGACTCGTTGAGCTGGGCATAAGCGGCCAGGCCCGAGCGTAAGGCACGACGGGACGAGACCCTCTCCAGCGGCACCTCGATCGGCAGCGTCAGGTCCTCGACCGAGAAGTTCCGGGCGTTCGGGTCCTTGGTGATGAACAGGGGATCGTGCTCCTTGCCGAGATAGCCCGCGAACTGGCCCGGTGTGCGGAAGACGCCGTCGGCGATCATCCAGGGTAGCGCGACGAACGTGGGTACCCGCCTCGTGCTGGGCCCGAGCTTGCTGACGACCGAACCGTAGGCGGGAAAGTCCGAAGCCGAGGCCGTGGCGGAGACGATGTCAACCTGCGGCGTATGGCCCGTCAGCGAGTAGTAGGTCGCCGAGTTGTGCGCACCGACCCGGTGGTTCACCGAGCGGACCACCGTGAAGTTGTGCATGATCCGGGACACTCGGGGTAACAACTCACAGACGTTGAGGCCCGGCAGGCTCGAGGGGATCGGCTTGAACTCGCCGCGCAACTCGGCCGGCGCGTCCGGCTTCATGTCAAAGGTGTCCTGATGAGCCGGGCCGCCGAACTGATGCAGGAAGATCACCGACTTGGCCCGCACCTTCAGGCTGGACTGCGCCTCAGCCCTCAAGGCCGCCGGCAGGCTCAGTCCCAAGGTTCCGAGGGCGCCCACCTGGAGCATCTGCCGGCGTGAGAGCGACGAGCGATAAAAGTCCGGGCAGGCTGTTCGTTCGCGCATTGCCAAGATCTCCGAGCCCAGTCGGGGGTGGATCGATGATCCTTCTGCCGTTAAACTCTTTATAAACATTCGGACGGATCGATGCAAACACTAAACCGGAGAATCATTCAAGAGCACCTCGGGCTCTGGGAAAACACTCGATCGGAGTCAGTACCGTGCCAAATCTTACGCAAGGCGCCCCGGGATGAAGGCCGACTCGGCAAGTGTCGACGACCCAGCCTGCCTTGACGGCATGAGGACAGAAGCGGGTTTTGCGGAATCGTTACAATCTTCAGTATTAAGTATGGATTAAGCTGAGGTACGTTCGTTTCGCGTCGACCGGAACAATCCAGAGGTCGACAGGGTTTTATCCTGACGGACCACTGCAACGACCGCTCGAGTGAGACGATCGGTTCTTCCTCCCACCTCCAGTCGCCTCGCCACGGAGAACTCGCCCATGTCCTCCCGCCCGGCCCTACGTACGATGTGGTACCTACTGGGTTTGTGTCTCACCTCAGCCGCGACGCTGGCGGCGGATTCGGAGCCACAACGGCTGTGCATCGAGCCGACCGGCACGGTCCTGGACGGCCGTCGGGCCTCGGCGCAGTTGATTGCGACGGGCTATTCCACTGATGGGGCCGTACGCGATCTGACGCATGAAGGCATTTGGACAAGCGAGGATCCGGCGATTGTGACCGTTCATCCGGGCGGCCGGATCGAGCCGCGTGGCGATGGCCAGACCGAGGTGCACGTACGCATCGGGTCGAGCGAGGTGAAGACAGCGATCCGGGTCCGCAACGCCGGGAAGGCCCATCCCATCCAATTCGCACACGAGGTTCTGCCCGTGCTGACGAAGGTCGGGTGCAACCAGGGGGCCTGCCACGGCACCCCCACGGGCAAGAACGGCTTCCGGCTCAGCCTGCGCGGCTACAACGCGGCCTTCGACTTCGTGACCCTGGCGCGTGAGAACGGCAGCCGGCGCACCAACCCGTTCGAGCCGGAGGCGAGTTTGATCCTCTTGAAGGGAACCGGTCAGAGCCCCCACGAGGGCGGCAAGCGGATGGGGACCGACAGCGTCAGCTACCGCCTCCTCCGCGATTGGGTGGCCGAGGGTGTGCGACCCGACCCGGCGGATACGCCCGCGTTGGTCGGGCTCGTCGTGACGCCCCCGGCGCGCATTCTCGAGCATCCCGCGCGAGAGCAGCAACTCGTCGTCCGGGCGCAATTCGTCGATGGCTCGACCCGCGACGTGACGCGCCTGGCCCGCTACGGCACGACCGACACCGCCATCGCGGGCGTCGACGACGAAGGCCGCGTCGTCAAGAAGAAGCGGGGTGAAACGACCATCCTGGTCTCTTACGAGCACCTCGTCGCCGCCGTTCGTCTCATTTTCCGAGAGCCGGTGCCGGGGCTGGCCTGGGTCGATCCGAGCGAGAACAACTTCATCGACGGGCACGTCTTCGCGAAACTGAAATTGCTGCAAATTCCCCCTTCGGAGCTGAGCGGCGACGCCCAGTTCTGCCGTCGCGTTTACCTCGACGTGACCGGCATCGTCCCCACGCCTGACGAGGTCGTCACGTTCCTTAAGGACCGGCGTCCCGATCGGCGCGCGCGTTTGATCGACGCGCTGCTGGAACAGCCCGAGTACGTCGACTTCTGGGCCCTGAAGTGGGCGGACCGCCTGGGCTGCAACCAGCGCTTCACGGGGGTGAAGGGGGCGATCAGCTTCCATCGGTGGATCCGCGACCAGATCGCCTTCAATGTGCCACTCGACCAGTTTGTCCGCACGATCGTCACGGCCAAAGGCCCGAACTTCACGTACCCGCCCGCCAGTTTCTATCGCCGGATCCGTAACCCCGAGGATGCGGTTGAGACGGTCAGCCAGGTCTTCATGGGCGTGCGAGTGGGGTGCGCCAAGTGCCACAACCACGTCGCGGAACGCTGGACGCAGGACGACTACTACGGCATGGCGGCGTTCTTCAGCCAGGTCAAGTACAAGAACGGGCCGCAGAACTTCGCGCAGTACAATAAGGAAGAAACCGTCTATCTGGTCTCCGACTCAGAGGTCCGTCAGCCTCGCACGGGGGTCGTGATGAAACCCAAGCCCCTAGGTGACGAACCGGTGGAAGTGAAGGGGGACGAGGACCGCCGCGAAAAGCTGGCCGACTGGCTTGTCTCTCCCTCGAACCCCTTTTTCGCCAAGGCCGCGGTCAACCGGATCTGGTACAACCTCATGGGCCGAGGCATCGTCGAGCCGGTGGATGACTTCCGCGAGTCGAACCCGCCGGCGTCGGCCGAGCTCTTGAAGGCACTGGCCGACGACTTCGTGGCGCACGGATTCGACGTCAAGCGAACGATCCGCCTGATCCTCAACAGCCGCGTCTATCAGCTCTCGTCGCTGCCGAATCCGTTCAACGCGGAGGACATGCGCTATTTCTCGCACGCGATGGTGCGCATGCTATCGGCCGAGCAAATGCTCGACTCGTCGAGTCTGGCCGCGGGGGTCCCGGAGAAGCTGTTCAACTTGCCCCCGGGGACGCGGGCGGTCCAAGTGCCCGACGGCGAGCTTGTGCACCCATTCTTGAAAGACTTCGGCCAGCCAGCGCGAGCTGATGCCTGCGAGTGCGAACGGGGGTCCGATTCTACCCTCGAGCAGGCGTTGCAAATCGTTGGCGGCCGCACACTCCACAGCAAAGTGATTGCCCAGGACAACCGCATCGGCAAACTGATCGAAGCAGGCGCGGATGACGACACGCTCGTGCAACAGCTCTTCCTGGCCACGCTGTCGCGCTATCCCGGCGCGTCGGAGCGCGAGCTGGCCGTGTCCGAACTCGCTGCCCGATCGACCGACCGTCGGCGGGCCGCTGAGGACCTGTTCTGGACCCTGATGAATCACCCCGAGTTCTTGTTCCAGCACTGAGGACACATTTGCGCCGAACAGGAATGCCAGTCATTGCACTCTGGCCGTGGGGGACGCGGCACTGGAAATGCCGTGTGCGGGGCAAACTGCACCGAGGGTTCGAATTCCTCTCCGCTAGTAAGTACTGAGAATGCTGGGAGTTATGTCGCGTTCCTCGCGGCTGGCCCCGGCGATTTTGTGGAGTTTTTCCTGGAAACGACTGGATAATAATCTCGTCTTCGTTCACGATTTTCGAGCACGGAGAACACGAATCATGCCGAGGTTATTTTCGCGGGGTTCCCTGAGTTACGATCAAGGACGTACGTTCCCGCCAAAAAGTCATCCCCGCCTGGATTGCCCCGGAGGTCTCTGGTGTCCCGAGTTTCCCGAGCTCTGATCGCCACCGCCGCACTTGGCACATGGTGGTGCGGGTCGTCGTGCGTTGCGGCCCAGGATGGTCGAGACTTTTCGCAGGCGCCGGAGGTCGTGACCTCGGCAATTCGAGGCCAGGCGGCGCCGCGAGCCCCGGAGAAGCCGGTCGATCTCGGCCTGGATCGGGGTCCATCGCCGAGCTGGATCTGGGGGAGAAACGACGATAACCGGTACGTCTTGAAGACCTCGTTCGAAGGCGGCTCGACCGCCGCGGTCCTGAAGACGGCGTGCGATAATCAAGTCACGATCGTCCTCAATGGCAAGAGCGTAGCGACCTGCGAGGATTGGCAAGAACCGGTCGAGGCGGATGTCCAAAGGTATGTCCGTCCGGGTCGCAACGAGTTGCTGGCGGAAGTCACCAACCAGGGCGGTCCGGCGGGGTTCGTGTTCAAGCTGGCCCTCAGAGACCCCGATGGCCGAGTCCGTTACGTCGTTTCCGACGCCTCCTGGACCGCCGCGGATCGGAAAGATTCGAAGGACCCGTCGCGGGTCCGCGTGATCGCGCCGCTCGGTCAGGGCCCCTGGGGCGATGCCTTCAGTCGGCCCGCAACCCCCGAGTCGCGGCGCGGGGTCTTCGAGGTCTTGCCGGGGTTCCGGGTCGAGCGGCTCTTCACCGTGCCTCGGGACGAACTCGGCTCGTGGGTCAGCATGACGTTCGACGCCAAAGGCCGACTGATCGTCAGCGATGAGGGCAATCATGGGCTCTGTCGCGTCACCCCCGCGCCGATCGACGGCCAGGGCGAGACGAAGGTCGAGCGTCTGAAAGCCGAGGTCTCCGGCGCCCAGGGGTTACTCGTCGCCTTCGACAGCCTCTATGTTTGCGGCGACGGCCGCAGAGGGGTCGGCCTGTACCGGCTGCGCGACACCGATGGCGACGACCAATACGATCGCGTGGATCACCTCAAGGAGATCCGCGGCGGCGGCGAGCATGGGCCTCACGGCCTGCGAATGACGCCCGACGGCAAGTCGATCCTGCTCGTCGCGGGCAATCACACCCAGACGCCCGAGGGCTTCCAGTCCAGTCTGGTGCCGAAGAACTGGGGTGAGGATCAGCTCTTGCCCCGTCAGTGGGACGCCAACGGCCACGCGCGGGGAATCCTGGCTCCCGGCGGCTGGATCGCCCGGACGGATCCCGACGGCAAGACCTGGGAGATCCTGAGCACGGGCTACCGGAACAGCTATGACCTCGCCTTCAACGCCGAGGGCGACCTGTTCGCGTACGACTCGGACATGGAGTGGGACATGGGTATGCCATGGTACCGCCCCACCCGCGCCGTCCATGCGACCAGCGGGAGCGAGTTCGGATGGCGGAGCGGCACCGGCAAGTGGCCCGCATATTACGTCGACAGCCTGCCACCGATGGTCAACATCGGGCCCGGCTCGCCGGTCGGCGTGACGTTCGGCTACGGCGCGAAGTTCCCGTCGAAGTATCAGAAGGCGCTTTACCTCTGCGACTGGACGTTCGGCACCATCTACGCATTGCATCTCGAACCCCGGGGCTCGAGCTACACGGCGGTCAAGGAGGAGTTCCTCTCACGCACTCCCCTTCCCTTGACCGACGCGGCCGTCGGCCCCGATGGGGCGTTGTATTTCACGATCGGCGGCCGAGGGACCCAGTCCGAGCTGTTCCGGGTCACCTACAGCGGCAACGAATCGACGGCACCGGCCGACCCGAAAGAACCAAGGCTGGCCGATCAACGGGCCTTGCGGCGTTCCCTCGAGGAATACCACAGGAAGAAGGCGACGGAGCCGGAGATCGCTCGGAGCATCTATCCGTTTCTCGGGCAACCCGACCGCTTCATCCGGTACGCGGCACGGGTCGCGCTGGAGCATCAACCCGCGGACCTCTGGCAAGGCCGGGTCCTCGAGGAGACCCACCCCGAAAGGCTGATCAACGGCGCCGTCGCGCTCGCCCGCCAAGGTAAGAAGTCGCTCCAGTCTCGATTGATCGCGGCCCTCGAACGGCTCGAGCTCGGCTCCCTCACTGAGGAACAGCGGCTCGAACTGCTGCGCACATGGGCACTCGTGTTCATCCGAATGGGCGTCCCCGACGCGCCGACGGCCGCTCGCCTGACGAGGAAACTCGACGCGTACTACCCGTCTTCCAGTGATCCACTCAACCGCGAGCTGTGCATCCTGCTCGTGTATCTGAAGTCGCCGACGGTCGTCGCCAGGACGGCGGCCTTGCTGGCCCGACCCGACGCGCCGACGGCCGAGTCGATGTCGGACCTGCTCGCCCGCAACCCCGGTTACGGCGGCTCGATCGCGCGGATGCTGGCGACCCGGCCCGATGCGCAAAAGCTGCACTATGCATTCGTCTTGAGGAACGCCACCGTCGGGTGGACGCTCGGCTCACGCAAGGCGTATTTCGGGTTCCTGCGGCGCGCCCACGAATGGAGCGGCGGCGCGAGCTTCCAGGGTTTCTTGAACAACATCGAAAAGGACGCCTTCGAGAACGCCAGCGATTCCGAACGCCTCGCGATCGAAGCGACCGGCCTTCGCGAGTCGTACAAGGCTCCCGCCCTGCCCAAGGCGCACGGGCCTGGTCGCGCCTGGACGAAAGACGAGGTCCTGGCACTTGCCGGCACGAAGCTGAAATCGGGGCGAAGCTTCGAGGGCGGCAAGCGAGCGTTCGCCGCGGCGCGTTGCATCGTCTGCCACCGGTTCGGGGGCGACGGCGGCGCGACCGGGCCGGACTTGACCCAGGCCGCCGGGCGGTTCGGAGTCAAGGACCTCGTCGAAGCGGTCGTCGAGCCCAGCCGCGTCATCTCCGATCAGTATCGCGCGTCGGTCATCGCCACCGACTCCGGCCGGGTGATCAACGGTCGGGTCGTCAACGAGTCGGGGGACTCCTTGATCGTCGTCACCGACCCCGAGGATTCGAGCAAGGTCGCCGAGGTGCCCAAGGCTTCGATCGAAGACATCAAGCCTTCGCCCGTCTCGCTGATGCCCGTCGACCTCCTCTCCCCGCTCAACCAGGAAGAAGTGCTCGACCTACTCGCCTACATCCTCTCGCGCGGAGATGCGACCGACGCGTTGTTCCGTTCGCGATAACCCGGGAGCCATGCCGACCAAGGCGACCGCGCGCTGAGGGCCATCGAGCTGGCGGCTCGATCGCCACACCGGCGGACTCCATCGCCGGGGCCCGCCAAGCGACCTGTTCCATCGGCGACCTCGGACCCGATCAGATGGAGCGGTCTTGGATCCACGAGAAGCGGGTCGCGGGGGCACTGTCGCACTTATTCGCAACTTCATCGGCGAGACGTTCATAGCGTTCCGGCTGCCGACAGAGGTAGTCCTGGGCCTTGGCCGCTTTCCCGGACAGCGAACGATGCCCGACGCCCCATGCCTCGTTCAAGTGTGCGATGATCGCGGAGTAGTCCCGGATCGTGTAGACGCCGAGGCGCTGGGCGACCAGCGCAAAATGCTCGTAGAGGTCCGGGTCTTTCCCGTCGAACATCAACCGAGCGGGCATGGATATGATGCCCCTCAAGATCTGCCGGTAGGCCAGGACGCCCCCTTCCGGGTCGCGATCCATGATCTCGCCGACCACCCTGGTGTAGAACACCTCGTGTCGTGTCTCATCCGCGGCGATTTTTCGACAAATCCTGGCGAGATTCTCCTCGCCCTGATCGGCGACGAGCTTGGCGACGTTCCCGTGACTGATTCGTGTCGCCCGCTCCTGGAATGACGCGTAGATCAGCCCCTGATAGTCGTCTCCCCGACGATTGTTATTGAAGCCGTTCCTGATGAGTTCATGGATCGTCCGCTCGATTGAACGCATGTCGACCCGTCCCGAGAACCTGAGATAGGCGTTCAACAAGTCGCCGTGACGGTTCTCCTCGGCGGTCCATCCGCGCAGCCAGCGTGCCCAGGGTTCGTCGCCGGTGCCCGTCGGGTCATTGGCGATCTGTTCCAGGGAGACGGCATAGTTGGGCAGGGCTTCTTCCGTGATCATATTGCCCACGAGCACCACCAGGAGGTCGTCGGGCGTCCGCCGGGCCGTCTCGCGAAACCCAGTGAGTTGCTCGGACCAATCACGCGCCGTCAGGTCGGGCAAGTAGTCGGTCGGCTGCCAGGCTTGATCGACCGGAGCGAGGAGGGAAAGATTCTCACCAACAAACCCTTGCAAACTCTCGACAACTTCCATTCCCAGCGACCTTCCACACGTTATCGGCGTTGATCGAAGTACGAACCTTCCGCAACGACCGTCCCGGACGCCCCGGCCTGACGGTCTGCCCGCCGATATCGAGCTGGGTGTCGAAATAATCATTCTAAGCAATAGCCGAACCAAATGCACGTCGTTTGTCCGGAACCGCGCCAACGGTCCAGGGCGGTCAATGAATCGTAACGCGAAGGCGGGATCAATTCAGTTCTCCCGCACTCTCGATGATCGATGTCAGGGGTTAGTTGACCGAAATGCTCAGAGGGCCGACCATTGCGACGACCGACACGGCGTGAACGTCGGCTGAAGTCCGCCGAGCACAAGTCCTGACGCTCCAAGGGTTTCCGCATCCGTCGTCATCGAGAGTGCGGGAGAACCAGATTTGCTTGAAAGCCCGTGGATATCCCATGATTTGTGGGACCCCTCGGGAGT
The DNA here is from genome assembly GCA_052148775.1 of Isosphaeraceae bacterium. GTDB lineage: Bacteria > Planctomycetota > Planctomycetia > Isosphaerales > Isosphaeraceae > CAVZRC01. Next base: position 11,761 of record JBKQHM010000377.1, read on the forward strand.
GTCCTCCCCAGTTATCGCAAACTGCCTATGTCGCTTAATCTGCGTCGAGATTTAAGACGGCCAGGGCTCGCGCGTTTGCGGTCATGATCGCCCCACGATGGACATGACCGTTCGGAATAACCGGTCGGTTGGCCCAAGTCAACCAACTGCCCGCTCAACACGAACGTCGGCGACCCTGGGCTTCGATGACACTTCTCGCCCAACACCAACGGTTTCGATGCGGCTCGCGAGAGGCGCTCGGACGATGAACCGATCCGCCGATCGTCACTCCTGACACCCCCCTCCGTGGGGCGCGTCATGGTCGGCTGCGCGCATATCCCAATTTTTTTCGGATTTTCTATCTGCTTTCCTGGTTGAGGGTTCGGGAAACAAACGACCCGAATCCGCGATAGGTGCATTAATGAAATTGTAAAGTTGCGCCATTCTATCTATAGCGGTTAGTGCGAAAGGGATTCTCGACGAGGTGGGGACCTTGATAATCTGTACATCTGGATATCAATCGGGCGAGTCGGGTCATCAGCGGCCGCGAGCCACGACGACAGGGGTCTTGCCGCCCGCGAACCGCCTCGTCCGGACCGTTCGTGGCCGCGACGCCAACTCCCTGTCGTCGCCGGAGATCGGGAAGGGCGACCCGTCGAAATGTTGCACTGGAGTGCAAACCAGCGCAATGCCCGCGGTGCGATGTCCCCTCAAATTGCGGGCCCACGACCCTCGCGCAGGGCACGACGCACCCCGTCTCCAGACCGGCCCCGCCTTGGGGGAAAGCGTGGGTTTCGAGGACGGGATCGAAAAAACTCGGATCGGGTTGCTGCGCGGTCGCGTTAAGATGAAGAGGCGTTGGTGCGGCGGAGGTCTCGTGAAATCGTGAGCGGGACCGGTCCATTCATCCCGATTCAGCATCCGACCCAGATTGATCCCCTTCGACCCGAGCATCCGACGCCGCTTGTTCCATCTTCTCTCGATCGAGGTCTTGCATGCGTCATTATCTCCTCATTTTCCTGGTCTTCGGTTGCTTCGCGGCGTTATTCCTCGGTTGCTTCTTCCCCGTCTTCGTCTCGGATCGCCAGTTCGGTTTTCGCGACGCCGCCCATTATTACTATCCGCTCTACCAGCGGGTGCAGAAGGAGTGGGAAGAGGGGCGTACGCCCCTCTGGGAACCCGAGGAAAACGCGGGGATGCCGCTGATGGGCAATCCCACCGCGGCCGTCCTCTATCCCGGCAAGTTGATCTACGCGGCGCTCCCCTATGCATGGGGGGCGAGGGTCTACATCGTGGCCCACACGCTCCTGGCGTTCGTGGCCATGCTCTGCTTGATGAGATCCTGGCGGGTCAGTTGGACGGGCTCGGGGCTCGGCGCGCTGGCGTATACGTTCGGGGTGCCGATCCTGTTCCAGTCGTGCAACGTGATCTTCCTGGTCGGGGCGTCGTGGCTCCCGCTCGGAGTTCGAGCGGTGGATCGTTGGGTCCGACTGGGTCGTCGGTGGGGGATTCTCGAGCTGGGAATCGTGCTGGCGATGCAAACCCTCGGCGGCGACCCGCAAGTCGCCTACCTTCTCGGGCTGGCAGCCCTCGGGTATGCGGCGGGGCTGGCCTGGCAACGGGGCTCGAGCGGTCGGGCCGCGACAGACGCGGGTACTGACGCGCGTTCGGCCCATCCGTTCGGCTGGTCCTGGCTTCTTGTCGCCGGGGTCGGGATGGTGGGCTGGGTTGTCGTGACCCTGGTCCTGGCGAAATGGCTGCCGATGCTCCGGCCCAAGTCGCCCCATCCGCCGACGCCGCAGGCATTGCCCTGGATGCGATACGTGCCGCTCGCGGTGCTCTCCGTCTGGATGGCCGCCGGCCTCGGTTTCCTCATCTCCTGGCGACGACGCGGCTGGCGGTTTCCGTTGGGGATCGCCTTGCTGGGCCTGGCCGGTTCGGCGGCGCTGGCCGTCCTGGTCTCGGCGGCGCAGCTTTTTCCGGTCGTCGAGTTCACCCAGCAGACATCGCGTGCGACCGTCGCCAGTCCGCATGACATCTATCCATTCAGCGTCGATCCCTTGAAGCTCACGGGGCTGATCTGGCCCAACCTTTTCGGGGTCCAGTTCGAAGGCAACACGTACTGGGGTGACTTGCTCCTGCTTCCCGGAGCGCTGCCGAAGACCTGGGTCCCTTCGCTCTACATGGGATCGCTGATCTTCGTGCTGGGGATGGGCGCCCTGGGCTTTCGCCGGGGGACGCCATGGCGCGTCTGGCTATCCTTGATCTTCGCGATCAGCCTGGTCCTGAGCCTGGGCGAGTACACGAGTCCGATCTGGGCGGCCCGCGTGCTGGCCAAGCTCACGAATCATCCGTCGCTGCAGCCCCTGACCGAGGAGATCGGGCCCCTCGATCCCGAAGACGCGACCGCGATCCGCCTCGACCGTTACATGCGGGATGGCGACGGCAGCCTCTACTGGATCGTCTCGACGATCTTGCCGGGCTTCCGCCAGTTCCGATATCCCGCCAAGCTGCTCACGTTCGGCTGCCTGGCCCTCGCGGCCCTCGCCGGGATGGGCTGGGATGGGATCCGAACCTGCGGAACGCGTCGGATCACCGCGACGGCGGCCGTACTGATGGCGTTGAGCCTGGCCGTGCTGGCGGGGGTCGTGATCGAGCATCAGCCGATCCTGGAGCGATTCCGGAAAGTCGCGGCGACTTCGGCCTATGGGCCGTTCGATCCCGACGGGGCCTATGCGGCCCTCGTCCAGGGTCTCCTGCAAACGACGATCGTGCTCGGCCTCGGGATCGTGGCGGTCCGCCTGGCCGCGAAGCACCCCGCCTGGGCCGGGGCCCTCGCCCTGATCGTCACGACCGGCGACCTGGCCGCGGCCAATGTCCGCTTCGTGCTGACGGTGCCGCAAGCCCTGTTCGAGACCACTCCCCGGATCGTCCGGATTCTCCAGGAGGCCGAGCGCACCAACCCCGCGCCGGGGCCGTTCCGCGTCCATCGGATGCCGAGCTGGGAGCCTCATTTCTGGTCGAAAACGCGATCGATCGACCGGAATAATGATCTCGTCCAATGGGAGCGCGACACCGTACAGCCCAAGTACGGGATCAACTTCGGGGTCGAATATGCCCATACCTTGGGGGTTGCCGAACTCTACGATTACGAGTGGTATTACGGTGGCTTTCTCAGGAAGGTCCGCGACGAGCAGACCGCCCGCTTCCTCAACGTCGAGGTCGGCAAGGAGGTGGTCTACTTTCCCCGCCGTACCTTCAACATGTGGAATACCCGCTACTTCATCCTGCCGGTCAATGCCAACGGCTGGCGCGATGAATTCCGGGGATTCGCCACGTTCCTCCAGAGGTCCGAACGGGTCTATCCCGAGCCGGGGACGCTCGAAGGCACCGAGAACAAACAGGCCGGCCTCGAGTGGATCGAGACCGAGGATTTCCAGATCATGCGCAACCTGGATGAGCATCCCAGGGCCTGGGTGGTCCATGACGCGCGGACGATCCCCCCGATCGCCGGCTTATCCTTGGAGGAGCGCAAGAAGTCGATGCAGGAGATCGTTTATTCCAACGATGCCTTCTGGCACGACTCGACCATGCAGGTGTACGACCCCCTGCAACTGGCCTGGGTGGATAAGGACCAGCTCGTGGAACTGGCCCCTTATTTGCCCGACATGCGGGGCAGCTCGCGGAGGCGATCGGAGCCCGTCAAGGTCAACTATCCCAGCCCTCAGCGCGTGGAGATCGAGGCCGACCTGGAACGGCCGGGCCTCGTGGTCTTGGCCGATGTCTATTACCCGGGCTGGTCGCTGACCATCGACGGCAAGTCCGCGGACATTTACCAGGTCAACCGGTTGATGAGGGGGGCCGCCGTACCGGCCGGTAACCATCATCTGGTCTATACGTACTCCCCGCGATCGTTCCGGATGGGCCGGGTCGTCTCGCTCGCGGGCTTCGGCCTGCTCGCGGCGCTGGCGCTGGTGTTTTCGTTCCGTCCCGTGGATCCGATCCTCGGGCCGCAGCCCGAGCCCAACCCTAACCCCGAGGAGCCGACCTCCCATGAAGAAGCATAGGAGACATCGACTTGCAATCGTCCTGTTCCTTCTGATGGGGACGCCTCCGGACTCCCGGTCCCAGACCGCGAATCAACCCAAGGTTGCCCCGGGGGCCAAGGAGCCGGACTGGGCGGTCATCTTGACGGATCATTATGGCCTATCCATGTTCACGGACCTCCTCAACCCGGTGAAGACGACCGCCGAGGCCACGCCCGGACTGTTCCGCAAGGCGGGTCCCGGTCCGATCCGGTTCACGCCCGTCATCGCGCTGGGTTTGGAGACCCGGAATCGCGGCGGATGGTATGCCGCGCCATCCGCGCCCGATGCGACGCCGAAGAAGACGGAGCTCTGGTCCTACATCTTCAAGAACACCGCGGAGGACCTGCGGTCCGGCAAGAACCTGCCGCCACCGCTGGCGCAAGGCTCGACGACGGAATTCGAGCCGGGAGATGCGCCGTTCGGTTTCTGGATCTCCAATGACGAGTTGAACGACGGCGGCGTCTTCTCGCAGCCTACCCTCGTGTCGAAGTTCAACAAGCGGCTTGCACGCCAGCCGTACAAGGCCATGATCTATCCCTACCGGGACAAGGCGTCGGGCAAGATCATCCCCCACAGCTACCTGATCGGCTGGGAATACTCGACCAACGACGATTTCCAAGACGTCGTCTGCCGCGTGGACAACGTGACCTTGATCGAGGAGCCGGCGAGTATTCGATCGGGGAAATGAGCGAGATTGAACCACGAATCACACGGATCAGAAAAGAGCATAGGAATCACTCGTTTCTATCAATGTGATTCGTAGTTCGACATCAGTCACTGTCGGGACGCCGAACTGTTGGTTAAGTCCGGGCCGATTATCGGTCCCTGGATAAGTATTGCGCGGGGAGCCGCTGGGGGCTTCGCCCTTCGGGCTCGACCCCAGGCGGGTCGCGCGTTACTGACCCAGGAGCCGATAGACGCTACGATTTCGGCGTGCCAGACTTCTCCTTGGCGGGTTCCGAGGTCTTGGACTTCGCGGCATCCGACGGCGTCGCCGGCTTCGTGCCGGCCTTGGCGGGCTCGGATGCGGGTGAAGGTGCGGGGCCGGGCGGAGTCGCAGGGGTCGGAACCTTGGCGCCGGCCGGGGTATTCGACGCCGCTGGCGGGGCCGTTGGCTTGGCTCCGGCAGCCTCGCGCTTGGGAGGGACTGGCTTGCCCATCTTCTCGAGGTAATACGCGATGATCGGCCGGACTTGCAGGTCCGGATCGAGCGTCAGGGCCTTGGTGAAGTTCTCGGCGGCACGGTCGGGGAACCCGCCTTCGAGCTGGCAGAGGGCCAGGTCGTACTCCCACATGGCTTGCTGACCGAGGGTCGCGGGGAACGCCAGGAAGGCCGAGGTTGCCTGCATACCGTGGCCTCGGGCCAGGGCTTGTCCGGCGCTCAGGAGCTGGGCGGAGCGCTGGAAACGAACCCGGGGGATCGACCGCTCCCTCCAGAGCGATTCGGTCGACAGGTAGTTGCCCAGCAGCAGGTAGACCAACCCTTGCCGGTAGGCCGCGGCCCCCGGCTCCGAACCGAGGCTGGGATCCTCGACGGATCCCACGCCGAGGAGGTCCAGCGCCTTGTCGGGTTGCCCGGTGGCGCAGTAGAGGTCGATGAGCTGGGGCTTGACTTGCAACGGGCTCATGCCATTCCGCTCCGCCTCGGCGAGCTTGTTGAGCGCCTCGCCGACGGCACCCTGTTGACGGGCGAACATGGCCTGTTCGATTGGGCTGGCCTGGCTCTCGATCGCCATGTCGTCCAGCCGGTCCTGGACCTGCTTGACGATCTGATCGAGCTGGCTCAACTGTTCCGTGATCTGGGTACGCATCTCCGCGCTCAAGAAGCTGGCGTCCTGGCTCAACTCCAGCGCCGTCTTCAGCCGGTCGCGAGCCAGGTCGCGGAAGTTGGCGGACACGTAGAGCTGGTAGAGTTGCATGTTCAACTCGAAGAGCTCGCGGCGATCCGCCTCGGACTGGGGCGGCGGGGTCGTCTGGATGGCGAAATTCAGGGCCGTGACGCGCTGGCGGAACCGGTTGATCAGACGTTCGGCATTCGGCGCGATCATGCTGATCCGGGCCCGATTCTCCGGGGTGATCGGGATTCCGGCCAGCATCGCGGTCTCCTGGGCCATCAGGAAGGAGTAGGCGGTATTGAGCCTTCGGAACGCCATCCAGTCGTCGGGGCTCCGGGAGAGCGCGATCCGAGCTTCCTGGATGGCGAGGAAGCACTGTGACGGCTCGGGGAGCATCGCCTGCCCGGGGACGGCGCCCATCTCGAGCCATCGCCGCGCCGATTCGTTCCTCATCTGCGGGCGATTGTACGTCCGGTTCTGGAACACCGCGTCGATCCAGGATGTCTGACCGGGCGGACCGGCGGACGTCGGGAGCGGGCGGATCGCGCGGTAGACCCGGTCGGGCTCGAGCCGATCGGCCGTGAACAGGGCCACCTCGGCCGGGTCGGCATCCGACCGGCCCAGCATGACGATCCGGCCGTCATCGTAGAAGGGGATCCAGTTGGAGCTCAGGAATAACCGGGTGTAGGTGAGCGGCGAGTCGGCCGGCTCGATCATGATCGCGCTGATCTTGTACTGATCGAGCAACGGCTTCCACGTCGCGATATCGTCCTCGCTGAGGGCCTTCCGGATCTTGTGCCATTCCTCGACCCGGGGGCGCGGATACAGGCCCGACCGACTGTCGAGGAAGACCTTCCGCTTGGGGAACGCCTTCCAGACCAGGATGTCTCCCTGGGCTGGCGACGTATTCAACACATTTCCCTTGATCTCGTTCTTCTGTTCGAGGAAGTCGGCGGCTTCGAAGGGGAAGTCATCCAGCTCGTACCCGAGGCCGAACCGGTTACCGACCAACGTATTATGCCAGCCCGTGATGTCCTTGCCCATCGCGAGAAAGATCAGGGTCAGGGTGAGCAGTCGCCCGCCGGTCGACCAGAGGATCCACGTCCGACCGAGCCGACCCTCGGCTCCGAACCGGGCCTGGTACCACTCCTGGCCATTGAGCGCCATGATCGCGGCGAAGACGATGGCGAATTCGGCGCCGTATCGCATCAGGATACCCCAGAGGATCGAGACCGCCGCGTACGGCAGGAACCGGCTCCAGGAG
>JBKQHM010000378.1:0-14343 GCA_052148775.1 Isosphaeraceae bacterium
CGGCTCTACTCGGGCAGCCGCGATGGCACGATCAAGTCGTGGCCCAGGGTGGGCGCCGTCAAGCCGGCCACGATCAAGGACGGGGTCGGCCGTATGGTCGCCCTGGCGATGGTGCACGTCCACGACCGGCCCCGGCTGGTCGCGGCGTGCGACGACAACACGATCCGCGTCTTCCCGGTCGATGTGGCGGGCAAGATCGGCGACTCGTCGCACCGCGTCTATGACGCCTATGCGCGGGCCAAGCACGAGCTGTCGCAGGACGACCCGACCCGTCGCGAGGAGGCGCTGAAGGCTCTCGCCGGTTACGCCGACACCCGCGGCATCGAACTGATCGCACAGCAAGCCGAGTCCGATGCCGACCATGCGCTGCGTCGACTGTCGGCCGACCTGCTGGGTGCCTCGGCTCATGCTCGGGCCGCGACCTTGCTGGAGAAACTCCTGGGCCATCGGGATGAGGCGGTCCGCGTCTCGGCGTTCCACGGCCTGCGCAAGCACCTGGGCGAGTCCGACCTCCGGCCGATCGACCTGGCCTTGAAGGCCGAGAAGCCCGACGTCGGCCGGCTGGCCGTGCAGGCATTGGAGACGCTCGCACCGCGCGATGAGCAGGCGCTGGCGCGGCTCGTGGGTGCCCTCAATGCCAAGACGGCCGAGGTCCGCCTGGCGGCGGTCGTGGGCCTGGAATCGGCCTACGACGCACGATCGCCCGAGTCGAATTTGAGTGCGCTGGCCTCGACGCACGCGGACGTCCGACGGGCCGCCCTGATCCGGCTCTATCGTCGACGGATGCTCGACCAGCCGGCCGTCCAGTCGGCGCTGCGCCGACGCGCCGAGGACGCCGACCCGGAAGTCCGCCGCACCGCATTCTTGCTCGCGCTCCACACGCGCGACCGGCTGCTCCAGCTCCTGCGTTCGCGAGACCCGGAGTTGCAGCGGCAACTCGTCGAGCTGGAGAGCACGGCGGGGCTCGACCCCGGCGCTGGGCGCGGGTCTCCCGACCCCGGCGCTGGGCGCGGGTCTCCCGACCCCGCCCAAGGCGCTGGGCGCGGGTCTCCTGACCCCGCCCAAGGCGCGACCGAAGGTCTCCGGCAGACGTCGGTAAAGAAGAAAGAGAAGCCCGCGAAGGCAACGACCGACTCTACAGCCGAGCCATCCCTGGACGACGCCGACTTCGAGCCGCTGCTCCAGTCGACGGCCAGCCATGCGCTCGACACCAGCCTTCGGGGTGCGCGGGGGCTGGCGGTGCTGGGCGACCCGCGGGCGTTCGGCTTGTTGCTCCAGCTCAGCCGCGAGGAGGACAAGGCGGCGCGTGCCGAGGTCTGCCGGGCGATGGCCGCGCTGGCCGACCCGCGCGCCGCCGAGCGGCTCCGCTCGATGCTCCACGACGCCGAGCCCGAGGTCCGCGACGCCGCCTTCACGGCGATGGCCCGCCTCCACCAGGCCGACCCGCTGGCCGCGGCCGAGTCGGGCCTGAACGCCTCGCACGAGGACGTACGCCGTCGCGGCCTCCAGGCGCTGGTCGACCAGCTCCGCAAGACCAAAGCGGGCGGTCCGGCCGAGTCCGCTCTGGCCCTGCTGACCCGCGCCCTGAACGACAGCTTCCCGGCGATCCGGTCCGAGGCCTTCAAGTCGGCGCTCGGACTCGGCGTGGGCGGCGCCGGGGCGGGCACGCTCCGGTTCGCCTTGCGGAGCGTCCACGCCGATGTCCGACGCGAAGTACTCACCGAGGCGATGGCCCAGGTCGGCGAGCCGTGGGGCTGGGACCTCCTGCTGGAGTTCTTCAACGACCCCGACGCGGCACTCCGCGGCGAGGCGTTCGAGTTCGCCCTCAAGAAGACCAAGGGCCTCGAGTTCCTCGAGGCGGCGCTGGCCTCGCGCTATGCGGACCTGCGCAAGCAGTCCGTGGATGAGCTGGTCAAAAAGCACACGGCGAAGGCGCAGGCGCTGCTGGTCCGCGCGATCGACGACGAGGACCGCGCCGTCCGGCTCGCGGCGATCGAGTCGCTGGTCGACGCGGATGCCCTGCCGATGCTGGCGGAGGCGTTGAGCAATGCGCATCCGGACGTCCGCCTGAGGGCCGCCAAGGCGCTCGCCCGGCACGGAGACACCCGGGCCCTGGAGCCGCTCCTCGCGCTGGCGACGGCCCCCGAGCCAATCGAGCAGGAGCGTCGGGACGACTGGTTGAAGCTGGCCGAGTCGGCGCTCGACGGGCTCGCCGAGCTGGGCGACCCGTCGGCGCTGACGCACCTGATCCCGCTGCTCGATAGCACGCGGCCGGCGATTCGTCTCCAGGCGGCGCGGGCGCTGGTGTGGGCCTCGCGGCCCAGGTCGACCGACGCCCTCCGCCAGGCACTCCAGCACTCCGACTTGGCCGTGAAGTACCACGCTGCCAAGGGCCTGGCCTTCATGGGCGACGCCTCGGTGGCCCCGCTGGTCTTCTCCGAGGCGGGCGGCAAGGTCGTGAGCATCGGCGAGCAGATCGCCGCGGCATTGGTGATCGGCGCCGCGGGCGAGGATCAGCTCGCCGTCTATCTCGACGACACGCGCGAGGAGGTCCGCCTTCGCGCCCTGATCCTGCTGATGATGCTCGAGTGGAAGGCGCCCGATGGCAACGCCTCGCGGTGCCTGGCGTGCCTCGCCAGCCGGACGCCCCGCATCCGACTCACGGCAGCGCGGGCACTCGAGACCATGTCCGAGTCCCGGATTGCGGATTCCGGATCGCCGATCGATGGGGCCTTCGAGTCGTTCATCGTGGGCCTCGTCAACGAGCCGAACGACCAGCCCGCCTGGAAGATCCCGGCCTCGACCGTGGACGCGTTCGCCGAGCTCTTGGTCCACGGCGACCCCCAGCTCCGGGCTCGCACGGCCCGACTGTTCGCCCGCCTCAACGAGAAGGAACAGGCCGCCTTCGACCAGGCCTGGGCGGCCCACGAGACCCGATATGCGGACGACCTTGCCCGGCTCCGAAAGCAGGTCAAGGCGCGCAAGCCGGTCGCGCCACGCTACATGAAGGATCAGCTTCGCGAGCTGGCCTTCGGGGCTTATGTCGGCCTGGTCCGGGAGCAGGGTGGATCCTTGGGCAAGGGCCGAGCCGCCGGCGCCGGCGCCGATCAGGCGGTGGTCCGGGTCCGGCAGACGGCCCTCGGTCGCTTGCTGGGACTGGCCCGGTCCGACGCCCATCTCGCCGCCGCGGCGCGGCCGGTCTTCGTCCAGGCGATGGGCGATCCGAATCAGGCCGTCCGCTTCCAGGCGTTCGAGCACGCCCAGGCCGTGGGAATGGGGACGAGCGACCTGGCGAACGAGGCGCTGGCGAGCGGCCACATCGACCTCGGAGTCAAAGGTCTGGAATTGCTGACCGGCATCGGCTCGGAGGCGGAGGGCGAGGCCGTGCTCGAGCGGGCGATGCTGGCGCGCACGGACCACCTGGCCATCGAGGCGGCCAAACTGCTGATCGAGCGCCGGGGCGCCGTGACCGTCGGAAGCCGGGCGCTGGAGGCGGCGCATGAGCCGCTCCGCAGCCAGGCCGTCAACTGGTTGGCCGCCGAGTACGACAAGGACGCAGCCGCCCGCGAGGCCCTGCATCGGGCCCTCGACTCGCGCTACCAGGCGGTTCGCGAGGCGGCCTCCTTCGCGCTGGCCTCCCGTAAGGATCCCGCCGCGTTCGCGTCGCTGGTCGCGATGCTGACGGCTGCCTTCGCGCCGGCCAAGCAGAATCGGGTCATCGGAGCGATGGAGGCCCTGGGCGACCCGCGCGCCGTGGACGCCTTCATCGACCGGATCGAGAACGATCCGGCCGGGACTGCGGCGGCCGACGAGCTGCTCCGAGCCGTCGGGCGGTTCCGTCGCCCCGAGTCGGCCAATCGCCTGCTCGCCCTCTGGGAACAGCAGCCGAAGCGGCGAGACGCCGTCTCCAGGGCGTTGTTGACGATCAGCGGCTACGATCAGCGGATCGAGGACCCGGAGGAGGAGCGGCCCGACGACCCCTGGGGGGAGAAGCAGTTCCCTCGCCACGATGATGTGCTCGCCCGGCTGATGGACCGCGTGGCGATCCCGGCTCATGCGACGTTCCTGTCGAGCCTGATCCCGGGCGCACGCTGGGCGCGGGACAAGGTCGTCGAGCCCGTGCTGGCCGGGCTGTTGAATCACTCGGTTGAAGGCATCCGTGGGCAGGCGGCGGAGGCGATTGGCTGGCGGCTCCGCAAGCGCGGGGGCGACCCCGAGCCACTACGGAAGCTCGTCGCGCAAACCGGCCACTCGGCCGAACAGTTCTTCGCCGCCGAGGGGCTGGCCAGGGCCGGTCGGGGTGACGGCCTGAACATGCTGCTGGCGAGCATCGATTTCGCCACCGATCTGAATATCCGCCGGCGCGCCGTCCGTGCCCTGGGCGAGCTGGCCGACGATCGGGCGCTCGACGTGCTGCTGAAACTCGCCGGCGAGGATGGTCACGCACTCCAGGAGCAGGCCCTCGAAGCGATCGGCCACCTGGGGCGATCTTCGCGGGCGGATGAGGTCTTCAAGGTCCTGGAGCGGTACGGCAAGGGGGATGGCGGTATCGCGCTCCAGGCCGTCAGAGGCCTGAGATGGCTCGACACTCGCGCCGCCTGGCAGATCATCCGCGAGCGTGCGGCCGATCACCGATGCCCGTTCCGCGATGATGTCGTCGAGCTGCTGGGCTACCACGACGACCCCGCCGGCCGCGACCTCTTGCTCAAGCTGCTCGCCGAGGACAGTGAGGTACTGTCCGAGGCGATGACCGCCGCCCGCCGCCTCTGGGGCCGCGACACGCTCGAGCCGGACTATGCGGTGCTCCAGAACGATGAGGTCGACTCGCTGGCGGATTACGACGAGACGCTGGCCCGGGTCCGCGACCGCGGCGAGCCGCGGCGGATCTTCGAGATCCTGCCGAATTGCCTCGACGACGCGATCGGCATCCTCTCGACCGGCCTGCTGAATCGGTCGGAATTACCCGTATCTGAGGCACGGTCTGCCCTGGCGAGTCCTGAGATCATCACTGCCGGTGTGGCGGCGCAGGTCCTGGGCCGGGCCGGACCTCGGGCGGCTGATGCGGGTAAGGACCTGGAGGCGGAACTCGAGACCTGGCTCCGCAGTTGGCGAAAGATGGTCTCGGACGGCGATCGATCGCCGGGCGAACCCGACCCGTTCGTCACCCTCTTGCCATTCTTGAAATCCATGGTCTGGGCCGCGGGCCGGCTGGGCGTCGCTCCCCGGTCGCTGGCGGAGGTCGCCTCGGCGCGGCCGGACGACCTCGCCTACCGGCCGATTCGCCTCGATGCCGTGCTGGCGCTCGCCGAGGGGGAGATGACAGTCGACGCCATCGCGGCGCTGGAGTCGGCCGCACGCGACGGCGCGCCCGACGTCCGGGCCGCGGCCGTGCAGGCGATCGCCCGGCGCGACCCGAAACACGCCGCCGACCTCGCCAATGGGCTCCTCTCCGACCGCGTCGGCTTCCACCGGCTGACCCTCGACGGTCGCGTGAATGTCGAGGACACCCTGCGTGCCGCCGCGCGTCAGGTCCATTATCAAGGTGTCGTCCTCTCCGACCTGATCGATCGGGGTGAGGTGGCGACGCTCGCCGGCGTGGCCGAGGACCGCTCGCTCCCCGAGGCCGCCCGACTGGGGGCCGTCGAGGGGCTGGCGGCGATGGCACGCGAGCCGGCCGAGGAGGTGCTCCGCCGGGTCGGACTGCGGACCGACGAGGATGAGGAATTCCGCAAGGCCGCGTGGCGCGGGCTCCGACGATCGAAGCGGGCGAGGCAGAAGGCTGCCGGTCCGCAGAAGGCCGAGGTGCGATCATGAGCACGGGCGACGAACCGCGCAACGAGACCGAGGAACCCGCCGCCCCCGAGGCCGCGACCACCGAGGTCCGCATGGCCTACGGCGGGATCAGCACGCTGGTCGCCACCGAGGGGACCGCGCGCCTCGAGCTGGCCGGCAACCTTCGCCGCGACGCGGTGCGGTTCGAGGCCACGATCAAGGAGCCGCTCCGGTTCCGCGAGGCGATGGCCGCGCTCTACGCTGTCGTCGCCAGCGACTTCCGGTACGTTCCCAAGGACCGGACCGCGTATCTGGCCTATAGTCGGATGCGCCGGGAGTCGTCGAGCCTGAATGCCTGGCAGGCCCAGCGAGCCTATTTCTCCTGGCTCCTGCGCAATGATCCGATGGCCTTCGTGATCCTCGACCCGGTGATCACGGTCCACCCGGACCAGGTCCTGTTCGAGGTCTTCAGCAAGGACGAGGGGGCGTACGCGAAGCTCGGCGTGGATCGCGACGCCTTCGAGCACATCGATCCGCCCGCCTTCGGTACGACGAACGTCGACTTCAGCCAGTCGCTCTACCAGGGTTTGCAGCAGATGCGAAGCTACCGCGAGACCCGGCTGAGCATCGGCCAGGAGGGTGTGAAGTTCGCCACCGCGAAGGTGGGCGAGGTGCTGGAGAAGCAGATCCGCGTGCCCGATTCGTGGCTGCGGGGCTTCCTTCAGGTCCAGTCGTCGGCCGCATTGCCGCGCGACCGGTTCGACCTGGCGCCGGTGGATCTCTACAACGCCTTGCGTCACCTCCGGCTGCACGCCGACCGCAAGGGCCAGCGTCGCGGACTTCGGATCGAGCTGGTCCCCGGCGAGCCGCCGCGATTGGTGCTCGAGCCGTGGAACGAGGTGATCCCCTGCACGGCCGGCCCGTTCAAGGGGAAGGCCGCGCGGGTCATCCGCGTCTGGGGCCGCCGACGGCTGTCGCTGATCCACCGCTTCCTCCCGTTCGCGGAGGAGGTCGAGGTCCACGTGCTGGGGAGCGGCCTGCCGAGCTTCTGGGTGCTCCGGGCGCCCGCCATGACGCTGACCCTCGGCCTGACCGGCTTCACCGCCGCCAACTGGTCGCAGGCGATCAACTTCGACCTGCTGCTGCCCCGCAAGACCGCGACCACCACCAAGCCGCTCGACACCGTGCTCGATCACCTGCACGAACACTGGTCGGCCGGCGCCGGCGAGCTGGCCCGCGCGACCGGCCTCGCCTGGCCGGCCCTGACCGAGGCGCTGCAGCTCGGCTGCCAGCAGGGGAAGATCATGTACGACCTCGCGGGCGACATCTACCGATTCCGGCCGCTGACCCACGTCCCGCTCGACCCGGTCCGGCTCGAGTATCGCGACAACCGTGAGCGGGTCGCCTACGACCTGCTAGGCCGCCGCGGGGCCGTCAAGATCGTCTCGGAGAACCGCATCCCGGGGACCGGCCTGGAACTGACCGGCGAGGTGACCGTGACCGAGGACCGCCGCGAGTATCGTCCGCAGATGCTCATGGCCGAAGAGGGTCAGGTCACCCGCGCCGACTGCACGTGCACGGCCTTTCGCAAGCAGGGCCTGAAAGCCGGGCCGTGCGTCCACCTGGTAGCCCTGCGGCTGGCCTACGCCGAGCAGGAGGCCAGGCGGCTCAAGGGTCTCGATCCCAAGCAGGCGATCACCGTCGAGACGCGGACGTACTCCCGTCGTCGGCCGGCCGGCGAGGAGGTCTACCAGGTCTCGCTCGAGCGGCGCCGGCTCAAGATCCGATGGGGCCGGGACGACCAGCCCCGTCGGTTGCAGACGCTCACGTTCGACAATGTGGAAGACGCGCGGGGCGCCTTCCTCGCCAGGGCCGCCGAGCTCGAAGCCCAGGGATTCCTCTCTCTTTAGTCATTGGTCATTGGTCATTGGTCATTGGTCATTGGTCATTGGGTAAAACGTGTGATTTATGTGCTTAGCCTGGCATCACTCTGGACTTCCCGATCGCGCTCAATCTTCGGTCAGACCTACCAGGGACCAATGACCAATGACCAGTGACCAAAGAAGGCTATCTGATCCGATCGGCTTGTGGCGTGCCATCGAGCAGGCCGGTGGCGTGCGGGCGTATGTCGACGCCCAGCTTGTCGAGCGCGGATTCGTGGTCCAGCGTCGCGAGACGGACAAGATGTCCGACCGCGAGCGAGAGGCCTACAAGAAGTCGCTCAAGGCCGAGGCCGAGGAGCGCCGCCGGGTGAGCCGCGAGGCCTGGGAGGCGCACAAGGCCACGCACATCGTCCACCTGGGCGAGGGCGTCTTCTGGACCGACGGCCGGGGCCACGACAAGTGGGACCTGCCCAACGCCGAGGCCCGCGCAGCCGAGAACGAGCTGCCCCCGCTCGACTCCGCCAAACAACTGGCCGAGGCCCTCGGCCTGACGATCGCCGAACTTCGCCGTTTGGCCTATCACCGCGACGCCGCGACGGTGCTGAATTACCGACGTTTCACGATCCCCAAGCGCGACGGCTCCTTGCGGGCCATCTGGGCACCGTTGCCGAGGTTGAAGAAAGCCCAGCGGTGGATCTTGCAAAACATCGTCGAGAAGCTGCTGGTCCACGGCTCGGTTCACGGCTTCCTCCCGGGCCGATCGACCTTCACGAACGCCGCCGCGCACGCCGACCCGAAGCTCGTGGTGAAGGTGGACATCAAGGACTTCTTCCCCACCGTGACGCTTCCCCGGGTCAAGGGTGTCTTCCGCAAGGCCGGCTACCGCGAGGAGGTCGCCACGCTGCTGGCGCTGATCTGCACCGAATCTCCCCGGGAGATTGTCGAACTGGAGGGGAAGACCTACTTCGTCGCACTCGGCCCGCGCTGCCTGCCCCAGGGTGCGCCGACGAGTCCGGCACTGACCAACACGCTCGGCCTCCGACTCGACCGCCGACTGAGCGGTCTGGCGAAGAAGCTGGGCTGGCGCTATACCCGGTATGCCGACGACCTGACCTTCAGCCTGCCGCATAACCATCAGGGCCCGCCCCGCGTCGGCACATTGCTGGGCTCGATCCGGCGGATTGTCGAGGGCGAGGGATTCTCGGTCCACCCGGACAAGACGGCGGTCGCCCGCCGCGGCGGCCGTCAGAAGATCACCGGCTTGGTCGTCAACGGCGACGGGCCGCCCCGCGCCCCCCGCGAGTTCCGCCGCCGGCTCCGCGCCGCCATCCACAATCGGGCCAAGGGCAAGCCCGCCCCGGACGGTGAGACGGTCTCGACGCTGATCGGCATGGCTGCCTACGTTTATATGTCCGACCCCGTCCGGGGCGAGAAGTACCTGGACGCGCTTCGGGAGCTCGATCGGGCGCAGACAAGCCACGAGCCTGTTGACGAGCCCCGCACGTAATGATCCTGGGGGCATCGCCCTTCGGGCTCTACCCCAGCTACCCGACGGCTCACGTCACACGATCAATTCCTTGACCACCCGCGCCGGCTCGACGCCGGTCAGCCTCTGGTCGAGTCCCTGATATTTGTACGTGAACCGGCGATGGTCGAAGCCCAGGAGCTGGAGCACGGTGGCATGGAAGTCGCGGATGTGCACCGGGTCCTTGACGATGTTGTAGGAGAACTCGTCGGTCTCGCCGTAGATCGTGCCCGGCTTCGAACCGCCGCCGGCCATCCACATGGTGAAGCAACGCGGGTGGTGGTCGCGGCCGTAATTCTGGTGGGTCAGTCCGCCCTGGGAGTAGATCGTCCGGCCGAACTCGCCGCCCCAGATGACCAGCGTCTCATCCAGGAGTCCGCGTGCCTTGAGGTCCTGGATCAATCCCCAGCAGGGTTGATCGACGTCTCGGCACTGGTCGGGCAGCCGGCCGGCGACGTTGAAATGCGTGTCCCAGTTGTTGTGGTAGATCTGCACGAACCGGACGCCGCGCTCGACCAGGCGTCGGGCCAGGAGCGCCGAGTGTGCGAAGGTCCCCGGCTTCTTCGCCGCTTCTCCATAGAGGGCATAGGTCCCCTCGGGTTCCCTCTCGATGGCGGTCAGCTCGGGGACGCTGGCCTGCATGCGGAAGGCCAGCTCGTATTGCTCGATGCGCGTGTGCGTCTCGGGGTCGCCCACCAGCTTCGAATTTATCTCGTTGAGGGCCCTGAGCCCGTCGAGCGTGTCGCGCCTCACCTGGGGAGATACTCCCGGCGGGTTGTTGATGAACAGGATCGGGTCGCCGCCGCTGCGGAACGAGACCCCGGCGTGCTCGCCAGAGAGGTAGCCCGAGGACCACAGCCGCGCCGAGATCGCCTGCAACTGCTCGGTGTTGGTCGGCTTCGCCACCAGGACGACGAACGTGGGCAGGTTGTCGTTGAGCGAGCCCAGTCCGTATGAGGTCCAGGCGCCGAGGCAAGGCCGGCCGGTGATCTGGTTGCCGGTCTGCATATACGTGATCGCCGGCTCGTGGTTGATCGCCTCGGTATGCATGCTGCGGATGAAGGCCATGTCGTCGACCATCCGGGCCGTGTACGGCAGCAGCTCGCAGACCCACATGCCGGACTTGCCATGCCGGGCGAACTTGTACTTCGACGGCGCGATCGGGAATCGCTTCTGGCCCGAGGTCATCGTGGTCAGCCGCTGGCCCATCCGGATCGAGTCGGGCAGGTCCTTGTCGAAGAACGCGTTCATCGACGGCTTGTAGTCGTAGAGGTCCATCTGCGGCGGGCCGCCGACCATGTGCAGGTAGATCACGTGCTTGGCCTTGGGCGCGAAGTGCGTCAGCCCGGTGGGCGGATGACTCCCCGTGGGCGACGCCTCGATGCCCGCCGCATGGGCCGACGGGGCCAGTCCATCGCGGCCCAGCAGCGCGGCGAACGCCGCCCAGCTCACGGCGTTCGAGCCGCGGCTCAGGAACTGCCGGCGCGTCTCGTAGCGGATGTAGTCGTGGAGAGGGTTCATGGTCGATCCTCGTAGGGGCTCCGCGTGCACCGTTCTCGCGTGAAGCTTGGATCTGGTGCTCGCAGAGACCCTACTTATTGAGAAACTCATCTAAATTCATGATCTCGTTGGCCAGCATGGTCCAGGCGGCGAGGGTCGGCGGATCGAGGGCCGGGTCGGCCTTGAACTCGCCCACGGCGATGAGTCTGGCGGCCTGGTCGGGGTGCGATCGATAATACGCTTCTAGCTTGGAGAGCGAGGCGTGGACGACGGCGAGCTCCTCGGCGCGGAACGGGCGGGCGAGGACTCGGCGGGCGATGAAGTCGATGCGAGCGTCCGAGGTCTGGCCGGCCGGCTTGAGGGCGGATTGCGCCAGGGCGCGGGCGGACTCGACGAACTGCGGATCGTTGAGGGTGACGAGGGCCTGGAGCGGGGTGTTGGTCCGCTCGCGGCGCACGGTGCAGACCTCGCGCGAGGGCGCGTTGAGGACTTCCATCGAGGCCGGGGGCGCGCTCCGCTTCCAGAAGGTGTAGAAACTGCGACGGTAGAGCCGGTCGCCGTGATCGGGGTAATAGAAATGCGTGTTGCTCTCGGGCATGGCGACCGCTTCCCAGACCCCTTCGGGCTGATACGGCCTGACGCTCGGGCCGCCCACGTTGCTGGCCAGGAGCCCGCCGGCGGCGAGCGCCGAGTCGCGGATGGACTCGGCGTCCATGCGGAACCGAGGCCCGCGCGACACCAGGCGGTTGTGCGGGTCCTTCTCGATCTTCTCGGGCGTGGTCGCGGCCGACTGCCGGTACGTCGAGGATTCGACCATCATCCGGAAGAGCTGCTTGACGTCCCATCCCGACTCGCGGAACTCGACGGCCAGCCAGTCGAGCAACTCGGGGTGCGAGGGCAGCTCGCCGGTGATGCCGAAGTCGCCGGTGGTGCGGACCAGCCCCGTGCCGAAGACCTCCTGCCAGAACCGGTTGACCGTGACCCGGGCCGTCAGCGGATGCTCGGGCCGCATGAGCCAGCTCGCCAGGCCGAGCCGGTTCCTGGGCAGGTCGGCCGGCAACGGCGGCAGTGCGTCGGGCGTGTCCGGCTTGACGGCGTCTCGCCGCTTGTCGTATTCGCCCCGGTAGAGCAAGTACGCCATCGCCGGCTCGCTCCGTTCGTGCATCACGTGCGCGAACGTGCCCCGGGCCTTGATGGCGGCTTCTTCGGCCTCGAGCGCCGCCAGCCTGACCTGGAGCGCCTTCGCGGCCGGATCGATCGAGCGGAGCCACCAGTCGAAGGCCGCCTCGATCTCGGCGGCCTGTCGCTTGCCGGCGGGGGTCCGGACGATCGTCGCGATCCGATCGGACCAGGCAAGCTGGTCGGCCTCGCCCGGCGCGAGGGCGCGACCGTAGATCCGCAAGGCGTTGACGACCGCGCCGTCGAGCCGGTCCGAGCTCTGCCGCTGGCCAGTCCTGAGCGGGACCGTGGTGCGGATCGAGTTCTTCAGGGCGTCGGCCGCGACGTCCGTCGGCTGGGGTTCGCCGTTGATGTAGATCTTCACCCCGGCGGCCCGGGCCGAGCCGTCGTAGGTGACCAGCAGGTGCGTCCAGACGCCCGGCTTCACCTGCCCTCGCGCGACGACCTTGAGGGCGTCGTCGGGCCACGTGTGGACGATGTGCGTGGCGACGCGGTTCCCCTCGAGCCAGAGGTCCCAGCCCCGGTATCCGTTGTTATTATCCATCCGCGCGATGGCCGAGCCGGTCATGCCCGGTTTCGGGAGCTTGACCCAGGCTCCGAACGAGAACGGATGATCCTTCTCGAAGTCGCCCGAGTCGGCGGCCTCGAACCGGGCCTCGGGTCCGCCGCCGGCGCCGGGATTCGCGGCCAGTCGCAGGCCGATCGCGGGTGCGGAGGCGGCCAGGGCGTTGGGGTCGGCCGCGGCGAGCCACTTGTCGAAGTCGGGCCGGGCGGATTGCTTGCGCTCCTTCAGCCCGACGCGGACGCCCGCCAGCCCGTCGGGGAGCGACTCCCATCGGTGCCGGTCTTCCGCACAGGGGACGAAGACCGTCGGCGGCGTGTCCTTGATGTTGCCGTCCATGGTCGGCTGGGTCGTGTTGTTGAAGAACGCCGCCAGCTCGTAGAACTCGCGCTGGGTCATCGGGTCGAACTTGTGATCGTGGCAGACGGCGCAGCCGGCCGTCAGCCCCATCCAGACCTGCGAGGTCGTCTCGGTGCGGTCGCGGGTATAGAGGACCGTGTATTCCTCGGGGATCACGCCCCCCTCGTTGGTGGTGGCGTTGCATCGGTTGAACCCCGAGGCGACCTGCTGGTCGAGCGTGCTGCCGGGCAGGAGGTCGCCGGCCAGTTGCTCGATGGTGAACCGGTCGAAGGGCAGGTTGCGGTTGAACGCGTTGATGACCCAGTCGCGATAAGCCCAGGCTTCGCGGTAGTTGTCGAAGTGGTAGCCGTTGGTGTCGGCATAGCGCGCGGCGTCGAGCCAGAATCGGGCGCGATGCTCGCCCCATTGCGGCGAGTCGAGCAATCGGGTCACCAGCCTGTCATAAGCCTGGGGGTCGGTGTCGTTGACGAACGCCTCGACGAGATCGGGGCTGGGGAGCAGGCCGGTCAGGTCGAGGCTGAGCCGTCGGGCGATCGTGCGTCGGTCGGCCTCCGGGGCCGGCGAAAGCCCGTTCTCCTCGAGCTTCGACAGGACGAAGCGATCGATCGGGTTGCGGACCCACGACTCATCCTTGACCTTCGGCGGCACCGGCCGCTTCGGGGCGATCAGCGACCAGTGCGGTTGGTACTCGGCGCCCGAGGCGATCCAGCGACGCAGGATCTCCTTCTGCTCGGGCTTCAGCGTCTTGGTGGACTTCGGGGGCGGCATCAACTCGTCGCGGCTCTCGGCATCAATCCGCGCGATCAGCTCGCTCGACCCCGGGTCGTTCGGGGCGATCGCGCCGGCCGCGATGGCCGCGTCGCGACGGTCGAGCCGCAGGTCGGCCTTCCGCGCGGCGCTGTCGGGACCGTGGCACGAGAAGCAGTTCTCGGCCAGGATCGGCCGGACATCCCGGTTATATTCCATGTGCGGGAGATCGGCGGCCGAGGCTGCACTCACACCGAGGCCCAGGGCCGCGATCGCAATCCAACCCAGGCCGGCGGCTTTCCGCCCGCGCTGACCGTCACGCTGCCGCATCGTAGCGTCTCCCCAGCCGTTTGCGCACGAACCCGGGGAATTGGTAGGAGTCGGCCTGGCCGACGACCCCGAGTCAGAGAGAAGAGCCCTCTCCTGATTGAGTAATTTGATTCTAGCAGAATCTCTGGCGGGTGGCGAGAGGTTAGCGGAGTCCGCGCCGATCGTCGATCAGCCATCGGCTACGCTGATGCCCTCAATACACATCCTACCGGGACGCCAAAGGGGCCTGTGATGGGTACGATGGCGGACCTCTGAGAAGTCGGCGGGGTCCGAGCCCGCCAAGGTCCCGCGTCATGTGTCCTGCGGGCTGCGACCAGACCAGTATCCGGGACGCCGTTTCTGGTGGGCGACGGCGGCTATCTAAGTAGGTCGCAGAAAGTTCTTTGACAAACGAAGGCCAAGTGAAGCCTTCTCTCGACTCTCATGGCCGAAAAATCCCGGGTTTTCCGAGAGTCGTGTCCGGGTTCCGCTTTTGATCCGCTCAT
>JBKQHM010000379.1:0-3652 GCA_052148775.1 Isosphaeraceae bacterium
CCGTACCGGGTAATCCGCACGATCGTCGGGGATTCCCGGCCCACGCAGCACGTTGGGATCGATCAGCCGGGGTGAATTTCACCAGCCGGGCCGCTCGTGGTCCGTTTTCAAATCTGCGAAACTTGAAGTTATCGGCCCCCTTCGTTACGAGATCGATCAGGGTCGGCAACGCGGCCTTGGCTCTGGGACCGAGGCGAGCCAGCGCTCCGGGGACCTCCATGACATCGAGATCTCGGTCGTCCGGATGCTTCAAGGCTTCGATCAGCACCGGGATCGAGTCCGTGGCGGCAGGCTCGATATGAGCGAGGGCACCCGCTGCATAGATGCGGACCTGGAATCGCTTGTCCGTCAGGGTCTCACGAAGGGAGGGAACCGCCTCACGGGCCTTCGGGCCGAGCCAGGCGAGTTGATAGGCGTCGTCCGGATCACCCTCGCGAAGGAAATCGACCAACAGTTTGCGGACGGGCGGAGCGCCGATCCGGTCCAGGGCCAGCACCGCGTCGAAGAAGGTGTCACCGCCTTCGTCGAGCAACCCATTCAAAGCTGGGACGGCGGCCTTGGCCTCCGGCCCGATCCGGCCCAGGGCCCGGATGGCGTAAAGCTGCAGAACAGGAGGTTCTCGTTTGGGATCGGGGTGCTCGATCGCGCGGATAAGCGACGGGACGGCCGCCCGCGCCGCCGGGCCGATCCGCGCGAGGGCCGCCGCCGCGCAGACGCGCATGTCCCCGTTGGGACCGTTCAGGATCTCCAGGAGAGCCGGCACGGCCGGTCCACCGATCCGTACCAGGGATTCCTCCACGTCGTTGTTGAAGACGAACGTGCCCATTCCGGTGAGATGTTGACAGCCTCGCTTGAGAAATTGCTGGATCAGGATCGGAACCTTCACCTCGGCACCCGAGACGATCTGAACGAGGGAATCGAGGGCTTCAGCCGGGAACCGTTCCTTGCGGACGATATCGATCAGATCCGAGACTGCCGCCTTGGCCTCCGCGCCGAAGCAACTGAGCGCCCATATTGCCTGCCGGCGCTGGACCTCGGTGCTCGCCTTGTCGCGAAAGACCGCGATCCATCCTTCGACCGTCTTGCCCCAGAACGTATGCGGTTCCTCGGCCCGGGCCGGCAGAATCCACCCGAAAAGGATGAGAAGGATCGGCAAGATGGTTCGCATCAGAATCACCCGGGCCTGGTCTGGGGCTTCCAATCTGAAGAAGACTCCGAAGGGGTTAACGCCTGGTTGTGGCTGGGTATTCGCCGTGGCTCATGCCCCACCTCTGAATTCTATGCTGTGCCGGTCGTATCCGTCATGAGCGAATAACGGCAAAGTCGGACATGGAGCACGGTCGTACCCCCGGCCCTGATGGCTCGACATTGGACGAGAACCTGGCAGAAGCTACAATGAGATGCGTCGAGGTGAGTGAATCACGAGGAGCGCGCACCCGACAGCCGAATCTCGCTCAGAGAAGATATGCCGCTAATCTATCGGTCGATGGAAAAGGATGGAGAACGGCCGCGGATTGGCCGCTCGGCGACGGCCCTTGGGGTCAGGATTCGGGTCGAAGGGGAGAAGAAACCGGAAGACATCCCCGTAGATGATTCGGGTCGCGTCTCTCCATCAACCGGAGGGATGTCCGTCGCTCCCTCGTGGAGGTCGCTCCCTGCCTATCGGGTACCAGCCCGATTGAGGCATCTTTGCCCCAAGGCCACAGGACGGAATGACTTCTCATGCTGGAAATTGGGGGAGGGAGACTTCGAGGACGGACCACTGGCCCCTGGGCTGAATTTCAGGAGAGATACTGCGATCCACGGCTTGGTTGAACCCACCCGCGTGGTTCCCCTGGAGACCTATGAAGCGGATTTGGCCGCGACCCAAGATCAGTGGATCATCGACGAGGCATGACCATGACAGTCGACAGTCTGAACGAAATCGACCGGAGTAAAGGCTCTTCGTCCCATTTTCGAGAGTCCGTCAGGCTGCTCAAAGACCTTCATTTCTTGATAGCGGAAGGAAAGAGCGAAACCGACGAAGCCGACCGCGTGCGCGACCTGATGGACGAACATTGGTACTCGATGAGCCTTGACGAGATCCGTCGAGTCGAAGGCTTATCCGCCGACCTTTACACGCTCGCGGATCCCGCGCCCCCGCCCCAGCAGGTCGCACAGTCGGATATCGATGAGTTCAATCAGTTGTCCGCCAACGCCGTCAAGGTCGGAGACTGGGATCGTGTTCTCGAGTTGCTGCGCGAACGGCCCCATCCCCATCCGCCCCACAAAGTTGCATACATTAGAGCACTCGCCTGGTACAAGCTTGGCGATCTGGAGACGTCGCTTCTCTTTCTCGCGAGAGCCGTAACGCTCTGTCCTGGCAATTTTGAGTATTTAGATTTCTTTATATCCGTGTTGTTACAGAATGGGCGCTTGACGGACGCCTTGTTCAATGCAGATAAGGTCCTCAACGTCAGCGAGTTTGTTCATCCCGACGTCCTGTGCAGGATCGCCAACGAGCTATTCGGTTCGATCCATACGATCGGCGACGAGGTTGAGGCGAAGACCGTCGCCGAAAAAGTGGTCTGCCTTACTCGAAAAGCCCTCGAGAATGAGGTGAAGTTACCTGAGCAGGAGCGGTCCGAAGCGTCCGCGACAAGTGCTCGAGCCAATCTAGGGATTTGTTACCGTCTACTTGGTCGAGAAGATCTCGCGCTCGACGCTTACAACTCTGTTCTCGAGCGCGATCCCGATAACGACGCGGCCCTGGTCGGCAGGGGTCTGTTGCGGTTCCGATCGGATCAGGCCCTGGCGATCGAAGATTTCCGAAAGGCCGTGCACGGCAACAGTCCCTATGTCTGGCCGTATTACTTCTATGCGTTCCATCTGATCACGAGCGGTCAGTTTGACGAAGGCCTTCGTGCCTGTAGGGCCGGCCTCCTCCGGACGAATGACCCGGCAACGAAGGCCGAGTTTTACGAATGGATCGCGATCGCCCAGGAATCTCTCGACCAGAGTCGAAATGCCGTACAGGCGAGTTTCGAGAACGCGCGGTCTCTCGCTCCCTGGAACCAGCACATCGAGCGAAATTATCAATTGTTCCTGCAGTCCCAGGGCACATCGGTCGGCCAACTGGCCTGGAGTCTGGATCGGGGATGCGACCCGGAAGCCGCAACGCACAGGCTTATCATCCAGTTCTGTAGCCAGGTCCATTCCCGCAACCAAGCCGCATGACGGATCGAATCGACGGGCCTGTGGGAGGCGCGGGGCTCCTAACCCCGCCCACGGCGTCTAATCGGCCTTGGCTGGAGCGTGCGGCACGATCCGTTCGAGGGCGTCCGCGGCCCAGATGCGGACTCACGGGTTCGGGTGCTTGCGGAACTCGTTCAGGCGCGGGATGGCCAACCTTGCGCCAATGCCCAGTCGGCCGAGGTCTTCGATCCACCCCTCGAGAAAGTCGATCTCGTACCGTTCTCCTGGGTAGGCGTTGGCGATTCTCCACTCGATCCCTTCCAGGAAGTGACGTGTCAAGAAGTCGCCTTCGAAGCAGCAATTCCCGGTGTCGCAAACACGACTCAACCTATTTTTTCCATATTAACATCCATCCCACCGTTTGTCCCCTCGACGGAAGGTCGAGTTGCTCTGCGCGGTCTTTTTCGTCGCCCGATCG